>CAIYWC010000065.1 GCA_903929795.1 uncultured Myxococcales bacterium
ATCGCGCCGCAGCGTTCGCTGATGCGCATCGACGGCGCGGGTGGTTCCGCTGTGGCGCTCGATCCCATCGCCAAGCGCGGCATCCACCACCTGGTCCGCCTCAAAAGCTACGGCATCTTCCGCTTGCGCGCTGTGCAGCAGCTGCTGGCCGTCGGCACGTGGCAGTGGGTGGCCGATTCGGGCAGCGAACCACGGCGCCAGGCGCTCGACATCGGTTCGTGGCAGCTCGGCGCCGACGAGTCTCAGACCGACGCGCCGGTGGTGCCGACGCGTCTTGTCGTGTCGCGCTATGCCGCAGACCGCAAGCACGGCGCCGGAGTGCTCATCGAAGGCTGGCTTTACGAACTCTTCGGCACCAGCCTGGACGTCAGCGCCTGGCCGGCCGCCGAGACCGTCGAGCTGTACTACGGCCGCGCCGCCGTCGAGAACCGCTTTGCCCAGGAGGCCCGCGAACTGCACTTGCACCACGTATTTTCCTACAAGCCGGCGGGTCAGAGGCTGGCAGTGCTGGTGGGCATGTGGCTGTGGAACCTGCGGACCGTGCTGGGCTCGCGCGTCGTGGGTCCGCTGGGCGCAGTGCCGCCGCCGCCAGCGCGCGTGACGCAGGACGTGGTCGCGCCGCCGCCGGTGCCTGCGATGATGCTGCCGCCCGAGCCCGTCGACCGGGCGCTCCCGGAACCGAGCGAACGCGAACGCGTCGAGGCGGTGCTCGCCAGGCTGGCGTGGGAACAGATGATCCGCAAGCATCCCGGCTGGCGCTACGACGGCACGCTGCACTGCCCGCTCGGTCACCCCGCATTGTTCCAGGGCGTCGCGCAGACCAAGCATTGCCGCTACTCCAACTACAAGGTCAGCGTCAGGCATTGTGCCCCGTGCCAGCAGCGCGAACTGTGCACGCGCTCGACCAATCCGGCCTACAGCCGGGTCGTCACGCTGCCGGTCGGCGATGCGCTGCCGGTGAGCAGGCGCCGGCTCGGCCAAAAGCCGGTGCCGCCGCCGCTCGCGCCGCTGCCGCCGCCGCGCTGGCAGGCGCCCGAGCTGAGCCAACCCGGGCTCCAGCAAGCCCTGGTCGCGGCTCCGGTGCGCCGTCCGTGGGTGGCGTCCACGCCCGGCATTCGCCAGCACCGCCGCCTGACCTGGCAGCAGCAGTTGGCGCGCTACGAGCTGCGCTGCACGGCGCGGGTCAGCCTCGATGCGCCCGACCAGCGGCACGTGCAGGCAACGAGGGCTGTGCTGGAACTATGTGCAGCTTAAGGGGAATCTCGATGCGGATCGCGTGGGTTGTTGACACAATCGTGGTCGACTCGTGCCTGGAGTGCGAAGTGCCGGTTTCTTCGCCGGTCCACACGTTGCGAATTCTGCAGCGCGACGACTACTCGGCCGGATCCGGGGCATCCAAGTCAGCTATCGGCGTAGTTTCGTCAGAACAAACGACCGTCCTGATCCAGAATCGGCTTGCGCGCGTTAACAACAACACCGAGACGCGAGGTTGCACTCGGCACGAGGGCAAGGGCGCGACGGTCGCCGGCGTTGTCAGCGCCAGGGGCGTTGGCTGGCGTCGACCGCACCCGGCTCACAGGCAGTGCTGCAGCGTAATCGAAGACGTTGCGCCGCTCGCGTCGGTCAGCGTTGCCTCGCCGCATACGGCCGAAAACGCCAGCGTTTCCGTCTTGCCCTGACTCGCACCGCTCTTGAACTGCGTGGAGATGGTGCCGCTGGTGGGGAAGCAGCAGTTGGTGTCGCTGAACGCGACGCTCTGCAAGGTCGCTGTGACCGTGTAGTGCGCGAGGTTGTGCTGCACCGTGACCTTGCCGCTGACGACGCGACTGGCGCCGCTGCCGCTGACCGTCAAACCGTCGGTGCCGGTGCTGAGCGTGTGGTCCCAGATGGTGGCCGACTTGCCGTCGATCAGGTGCACGCTACCGGTCAAGTGGCTCCCGGCGATGCGCAGCGTCTTGCCGCTTGTGCAGCCCCCCATCGCGCAGGTGAGCGAAACGCCACCGCTATCCGCTGCCGGGCTGACGCTACCGTCCCAGCCGCTGCCCGCGCCGTTGGTGTCGTGGGTGATCGCGTAGGCGTTGCCGTCCGGCCCGGTGAGCGTGCGGGTGTTGCCGCCGGTCGCCGTCGTCCGCGTGAGCACGCATCCCGCGACCTGGTCTTCCATCCACGGCTGGCTGACGTCGCACGCCGCGCTGTAGACCAGCGTGAAAGTTGAATTCCACTCTGCTCCTGCGGATTTGCCGTTCAACCACTTGACCGTGCAGCTGACTGGCGTCCACGTGTAGGGGTCCTTGCCGGGGCCGGCGAACGGCGGGTTGAGCGTGCCGCCGCTGCAGCTCCAGACCGCGGCATACGCCTCCTGCACTGGGTTGAGTCCTTGCACAAATCTGTGAAATAACGATGACTTAGTATGACCTGCCGCGCCCACGGTCTTGCCACTGGCGCCGGCCAAGCTGCCGCCGACCACGCTCACCGCAATCTCGGAATCGCTCGCCGACGTGAACGTCGGGTCGGCCGTGTGACATCCGGCCAACGCCATTCCCAGCGTGAGCCACCGCATCGTCTGCTTCATCGTGCCGCCTTGTCGGCCCGTCCGGGGCCCGTGATGTCTGGCAAGAATAAGGCTCGCGCCGGAGTTCGCAAGCAAGTAATGGAAATAACCGAATAATCCGCTGTTCTACGGCGCGTCGGTCCGGCGCAGCGCTGCGGCTTGGCCGCCCGACGCCAGGTGCTCAGACGCCAATCGCAGTCCGACCGGTCCACGCTCGGCCGTTCGCCTCGTGCATCCGGCCTTTCTCCATCGCGGGCGTTCCGCAACAGCGCCTGATGGCAGGGCCCGGGCGATCCACCGCGGCGCGCGCAACAGGCGCATGACGCGGGCGCGACGAATTGACCCGGACGTACCGACAGCGCGAATGCGTTGCCAAGCCGTCATCGTCTCCGTGCGCTTCGCGCAGATCCTCCCGGTCACCGGGGCGCTTTCCCCGCTCGGAGACCGGCCATGCGCTATCCTCACCATTTCCTCGCCTTGCTTGGGCTCGCCGCCGGGTGCGCGACGAACACGACTTCTGCGCCAGACAACGCAATCGACGTCGCGGGCGATGCGGCCCAAGAGACGTTGGCTGAAGCGCCGTCCGGGAGATACGCCTTTCCGGCCTGCGACCCGACGGCGACAACCCAGCGCGTCAGCTTTGTCCACGTCAATGACCTGCACGCGTCGTACACGCCGCTCAGCGACGGCATCAGCCCGGTCGCGCGCATCGTTGGCTTTCTCCAGCAATCGCGCGCGGAGAACCCCTTCACACTGTTCACGGATGGCGGCGACGATTACGAAAAGGGCTCCGTCGCGGAGCTGCTCTCGCAAGGGCTGGCCACGCGGGAGATCGTGCGCGCGATGCAGTTCGACGTCCGCGTCATCGGCAACCACGACTACGGCTGGAGCGAGGACGAGGTACTCGCTGATTCCAAGGATCCGGTCGCGCAGGTGCTCAGCAGCAACATCCAGTACAGCGGCGTCGATCCCACGCGCTTTGGCGCGGTCGCGTTCACCGTCCTGCAGGTCGGCTGCGTCAAAGTCGGCTTCTTTGGCCTGACCTCGCAGCCGTGGGATTCCACGGACAGCCTGGCGCCGGGCGACTTCTACCCCGATTTTCCGTCCAACTACGACTACGTCGCGGTCGCCACCGACATCGTGGCCAAACATCGCAAAGACGTGGACTTGCTCATCGCAGTGGACCACATCGGCCTGGAGGCGGACCAGCTGCTGGTCCAAGCGGTGCCCGGCATCGACGCGATCCTGAGCGGCCACTCGCACTCGTTCACGCTCATGCCGTTGGCCGATCCGGCCATGCCGCCGGTCGTGCAGTCAGGCGCCTTCTGCCAACACGTGATCCGACTGGACGTGGACTTCGACCTGAATACAAGGAAGATCAAACACTTTGACTATGACACGGCGGACCTTTCACAGGGCAGCGCCGCGCCGGTCGATGATGCGATGAATGCCACCGTCGCGGCCATCGTCCGCAAGTACGCGCCGGATTGGGACAAGCCGCTGGCGACCCTCGCAGGCGCGGCGGGGCAAGCGGATGCGGCGCTGGTGGCTGCGCGGGCGGAACGCGCGGTGCTGGCGGTGGACGCGGCGCTCGTGGACGTCAGCACGACCTGGTCGCTCTGGCTGCCGGGCGATCTCACGCAGCAGCAGCTGGCCGACATGTTCAAGGTGGAGCGCGAGCCGCCGGGCACACCGGGCTTCAACTCCGCGTACACGGCGAAAATAACGGGGTCGGAGCTGCAGAAGCTCCAGCATCTGAAGCCCGACAGCTGGGCGTTCGTCGGTCCGGCAAACGTCGACCCACAGCACCTGTACACCTTGGGCTTGCAGAAACGCACGGCGCTGAACCCGACAGAGATGCCCGATGGCGTAACCGTGACCGAGCCCATGGCCGCGATGGAAATGTGGGAGGTGCTGGACAAGTTCGCCCGCGCGCGTTCGCAGGCGTGCCAGTACCTGGACGTGGACGACAAGCTGCCGTTGTGTCCGTGACGCGGCCGCGGTTGGCATGGCAATTCGCCCGCGACGGAAGTCCAAAAACCACGGCTTTGCCGATGCCGCCGTCCGGTCGCTGACCATGACAAATCCATGGCATTCGGGCGACACTTGCACGCCGACACGCAATTGCAACACCTGATTCTCCAATGTGAAACCAAGGTGGCGCACGCTCTGCACGGCAATCGGAGGTGACCATGCGGATAGCGGTGGTGAGCGATTTGCATCTGGCGGCCGAGGCAAGCGTTTGTCGCGGCGGGCGGTCGGAGCGGGCCTTGCTGCAATGGCTGGACTTGCTCGCCGAACGGCACGATCGCGTGGTGCTGCTCGGCGATATCTGGGAGACGCTGGCGCCGCGGCGGCTGGGCGATGGGCGGGCCGAGTTGGAGCGGGCGGCGGCGCGCTGGCCGGGGGTCATGGCGCGGATAAGCGACCCGGCGTTCGTCTACATCCATGGCAATCACGACCTCGTCGCAGCGCAAGTGTTGAATTCGCCAAGCGAATGGCGAGTGTGCGCCGACGGTTTGCGCCTCTGGTTTACGCACGGCCATCAGTTTGACAAGTTCAGCAGCACGGCCAACAGCGAGCGCGCCTTCTGGGCCGTCGGCTGGGTCATGCGCGCGGGTCTGCGGCGACTCGTGGAGCGACTCGACGGCGTCGACCAGGTGCTCGGCGGCGCGCATCGGCTGCAGGCGCGGTGTCAGGTGCAAAAGCGCGCGGTGACGGCGGCGAGGGCTGCGTCGGTCGACCTCATCGTCACGGGGCACACGCACCTGGGCGGCGTCTTTGACCACGGCGACGTGCAGTACCTGAACAGCGGCACCGGCGCGGGCGGTCGGCGCAGCTGCTTGAGCATCGACACGGCGACGCGACGCTGGTTCTGGATCGACGGGAAAGCGGAGGCGAGAATGCGACTTCGCTTCAACCGCCCGCTACTGCACAGCCATTGAGGCGTCGCGGCGCCCGAGCCGCACGTGGACACCAGGACGTCGGCGCGGAAGTTCGATCTGTTGCGGCATGAACGATTGGGTCGCGGGCCAGCGAGCGCCAAGGCCCCGCGACGAGCGCGAGATTGGCAGCGTGCGACGCCTGCGCGATGTCCGCCAAGCGACATCTTGACGATGGTGGACGACTGGCGCCCGGTTCTCACGGTTTCGGCTCGCTGTATGGCATTCTCAGGCACATCGTCCCGGAGGATACCCAACTGCGCTCCGTCATGTTCGTCTCCGGCGTCGCGCCCAGGAATTTCCGCAGGTGTTTCGGGAGGATGCGCACGTCCACGCGGTCCACGCCCGGGTGGGTCACGGCGAAATCGCAGTCCGTCGTGTCGGACGCGACCGTCTCCCAGCCGTCGGTGACCGCGCGCAGGAGATTCGCCGTAATCACCAATTGTTCCACTAGCTTGCCGCACACCCGCGGCGCGTCCACATGCAGCGTCACGCCGCCCGCGCTCGCCAACTCCGCGCCCATCTCGTGCTTCACGCCGCCAGCGGTCGCGTAGAAGTCAAGGCCGACCGGGTAGCCGCAGAACAAGCATGCATTGTGGACCCGGCCCGCGGCCATCGCCGCCTTGTAGGTCTGGTCATCCGGCGCGGCCGATTCCTTCCCATCGCTACGAGACAAAACAGGCGGCGCGCCGCGTTGGTTGTCCGCGCTGCCCGCGCCAATGGCCTCAGCGCCGCATTCTGGTTATGCTCCCGCCACCGCCGGCCATGCCGCCGCGGGCGACAGGAATTGCGCCCCATGACCGACAGCCCCTTGCGCTACGAAGGCCGCATCTTTCGCCCGCCCAGTGAAGGCGACGCGCTGATCCTTCAGGCGACCATCGGCTGCTCGTGGAATGGTTGCACGTATTGCGACATGTACCGCGACAAGGACTTCCGCGTCCGCGACCTGGCCGAGACGCTGGCTGACATCGCCGCCGCTGCGCGCCAGTTCGGCGACCGCGTCGCGAAGATCTTCGTTGCGGACGGCGATGCGCTGGTCCTGCCGACCGAACACTGGCTGGCGATCCTGGCCGCTTGCCGGCGCGCGTTTCCACACCTGCGGCGGGTGAGCGCGTACGCGACGGCGCCCAACCTCGCGCGCAAGACCACAGACGAGCTGCTGCAGCTGCGTGCGGCGGGGCTTTCGCTCCTCTACATCGGTCCCGAGTCGGGCGACGACGTGACGCTCAAGCGCATCGCCAAAGGCGCCGACTTCGCCGCACACGTGTTGGCGGCTGAGCGGGCGCGCGACGCTGGCATTGCCTTGTCGGCGATCTTCCTGCTCGGCGCGGGCGGCGTGGCGCGCAGCCAGGAGCACGCCGCGGCGTCGGCGCGGCTGATCACCGCGATGGACCCGGCGTACGTCTCCGCGCTGACGCTGACGGTGGTGCCGCAGACACCCATCGCGACCTTGCAAGCGCGCGGCCAGTTCGTGCTGCCGGATATCGACGCGATGCTGGCGGAGCTGCGGGTGATGGTCGCCGAATCGGCGCCGCGCCACGCGGTGTTTCGCACCAACCACGCGTCGAACTACTTGCCGCTGGCGGGCGTACTGCCGACGGACCGCGAGCGCATCGTGCAGGTCATTGACGCGGCGCTCGCCGGAAAGATAGCGCTGCGTCCGGAGTGGCGGCGGGGATTGTAGGCGGCTTGGCTTGACCCGCGGCGACTGCACGCCGGTCACGACCCGGCCAAAAACTCCAGCGCCTTCTTTGCCGTCAGCTTGACACCCGCGCTCACTCGGCCGGTCCGCAAAAGCTCACCAGTCACCGCGTCAAAAGCCGCCAGAATGGCATGCGGATCGTCGTCGTCCGGCACGATATCCAGATCTGCTCGCACGCGCCGCCCCGTTTCATCGAAAAAAGTCAGCGAATTGTGCAACTGAGCCCGCGCACTTTGCTCATGCCGCATCAGCACCTCAGTGGCGGTCTTTACCAGGGTCAGGAAAGCGCTTTGATCGAGCGGCTTGGGAGACTTCTTGTCGCGGCCCATCGTCCAGGGGCCCACCAGCGCGGGTTCCTCATCCCCGACGCGCGTCATGGATACCGCCCAACCCTCATCATCGCCGGCGATCACTTCGGCAATCCAGCCCGATTTGCGCCACAAAGTGGGCTCCATCACATCCTTGCTGTTCTGATTTTCATCCATGGTGTCCGCGCGATTGGGTAGTTGAGGCTCTTGCCGGGCACGGATCGAAGCACAAGCGGTCCACGAGATCTCCGATGGGGTCTGCGTGTCGAGCTTGCCTGCCCCATCCAGGCTCCCGTCAGCGCCGGACGGGCCAGCGCGCCGCCTGAAGCCGATCATGCCCCGTCCGACGAGACCGTCAAGGCCGACGGCACACAGAAACGCGTCATTTTCGTGTGTTCATGCGTGCCATGCACCGGCGGCCGGTATGCCAGTCCACCTGGCGCTCGTTCTTGCGCGTGCCCGCTGAGCGGCGGCGTCGTAGCGCTCGCTGCGCAGGCCGCTCAGTCCGACACGGTTGCTGGCGCGGCAGCCCGCCGTCGTCGAACGGACTTCGCCCCGCGGGCTCAGATGCACACGCCGTTGGACATGCAGCACTTGCCGCTTTTGTACTTGCAATAACCTTGCTTGATACACCACGCCGATTGCGCGCAGTCCGCATCGCTGCCGGCCACACACAAGCCCCCGGCGAGCGTGCAATCGCCGAAGTCCTTGCACAATTCCGAGAGCTTGCAGTCGGCGTCGCTGGTGAGTTGGCAGACGCCGTTGACCGGGGTGCACTGACCGCTGGTCGCGCAAAACGCCGAGGACGTGCAGTCGCCAGCGGTCGCGGCCACGCAAACGCCCGCGATGTCGGTGCAGTGGCCGGTTTCTTTACAGTCGGTGCAGGTTTTGCAGTCGGCGCTGGACCCGACGATGCAGGCGCCGTCGGAGGTCGTGCAGGTGCCGTGAAAGGCACAGGCGGTGGTGGTCGCGCAGTTGTCGCCGATGGCGTCGCTTCCCGTCGCACCGGCGTCCATGTCCGCTGACGTGTCGGAGGAGCCGGCGTCCTGGCTGCCCGCGTCCACCGTGCCGGCGTCAGCGGAACTGCCAGCGTCCGCGCCGCCAGCGCCCGTTTCAACGCCAGACGTCAGCCAAGCTTTGGTGAGTTGTCCCACCGCGTTGCCTGACCAGCGGAAATCGTCGAGCAGCAGCGCAGAGTCGCCCAGTCCGTCGCCTTGGTCGAAGACGCCCGCCTCCAGCTGCACGGTCTGCCCAGGGGCGACGGGCACAGTGACCTCCTGCCAGAGCGTGCCAGTGGCGAAACTCCACCCTTTCACGTCGTTTCCCGCGCACGCGCCCGCAACGCAAGCGCGCGGCAAGCAGACGCTGCCGAGGCACCGGGCGGTCGCGGCGCAGTCTTTGGACGCTTCGCACTGCACGCAATGGCCTGTCGCTTTGGCGCAGACCGCCGGGCACTCCTTGCTGGAGCCGCATTCTTGCATGGGAACGCACGTGTTGCCCGCGCATGTGGCGTCACTGTTGCAATCGCCGTCGCCGCTGCAGGCCACGCACGCTTGCAATTCGGGATCGCACACGCCCACCATCGACTTGCAGTTGGTGTCCGAGATGCAAGCAACGCCGGCGCCGCATTGGCCGTGGGTGCAGATGGCGTTGGCGCCGCAATCGGCGTGGGTCACGCAAGCCACGCACGCGTGGAGGCCGGGGTCGCACTTGCGGCCCGAGGGACAGTCTGCGGCCGCATCACACGGGGCCGAAGCGGTCCAGGGTGAAGTCGCGGTGGCATCCTGTGCATCCGATACATCCAGCGCCGCCGCCGTGTCGTCGGTCGGGCTGAGGTCAGCTGCCGTCGTTGCGTCCGAGCTGGATCCGGCGGTCGGTCTTGGCGTCGCGCAGCCAGCCCACGCCAACGCCACAGCGCACGACAGACCTGTCCGCGCAAAGTCGCTGCCGAGCCAGCCCGCGAATTTGCCAACCATGCTGAGCTTCCTTGTGCCCTGACTTGGTGTGGAGTCGTGCGGTCAGGGGACGGCGCGAGGGTAACGCAGGCGAACCATCGGGTCTACCGAGCGCAACGCGTCGAGCGTGCGATCCGCCTCACGGTCGCAGTTTCACGGGCGCTGATCAGCCGCGCTTCGCCATGCGCCGCCTGCAGCCAGCCTGTCGGCAGCGCGAGTCCAATCACCGCCGCCGCGAGCCGCCACCGATGACCGGTCCGACGCAAGCCACGATCTCGCAAGGACTTCGTGTTGAATGGCGACGAGTCGGTGTTGACACTGGTGTCGTCTTCAAAGCGTGTCAACTAACCCGGATCATTCACCAAGAGTTCTCGTAAGGTGGCTCGGCTCATGCTAAGATCTTGTTACCACACAGGAACCTTCGCACAAAAACGAGCTCGAGCCAATGACAGTCTGCACCAAAACACTCCGCCTTGCCAAGCCCTACAACCGCGCGGTCGACGTCGCTTTCGACGCTCCGCACACGTCCAGCGACGCCTGCCTTACCGGTTCGCTACAGTAAAACTGTAGGTCAATCGATCAGGAGTTCTATTTCCTTTGCGATCAGTTCGACAATCTTCTTAGCGGTCGCCATAGCGTCTTGCGGGTTGCGCGGGATCGCTAAGGAAGGCAAGTG
>CAIYWC010000066.1 GCA_903929795.1 uncultured Myxococcales bacterium
CGCGCCGCGAAACACACCAGGCTTGAGGCAAATCAACGGGTTGTCGGCGCGATCCAGGGCCTGCTGGATCGCCGCAGCGCCGCCCTCGGGCGCCAGCGTGACGGTGCACGGCGCGGGCGTGACATGGGTCAGCAGCGTCAACGATGTCAGGAGTGCCAGAAGCATCGCCGCGAACGGTAGCAAAGCCGCGCCGACTTGCCCAACCTCCGCACCGCGCCTACATTGGCGTGGGTTGTTCCCTGTACCTGAGGTGCAAGATGGCGGCGTTGCGGTGGTGTCTCGGAAGCGCGGTTGTGGTGGCGTTGGCGGCGTGCGGCGCGAATTCCGGCGCCAGCGGGGTCGATGCCGTGGCGACAGACACCGGCGACAGCCAGATCGCGCCAGAAGACAGCCAGGACGCAGCCGGGACGGATACGCTCACGCCGGATGCGCTTGGGGATGCAACCGACGCTGTGGTCTACGAAATCTGGATCGACTCGGACGTGCCGCCACCAGACATCGCGCCCGATGTTGTCGACACCGCGGACACCTTCACGCCAGCCAACTGCGTGGGCATGGGCGGCAGCGGCACCTGCGCCAACGGGCTGATCTGCTGGACGCCGCCGTGCCCAAATTGCGGTGTCATGCCACAGGGTTTCTGCCTTCCGCCGCTGACGGGCGGCGCCTGCTACGATTACACCAACTGCAGCAACGGCGACTGCCACAACGCCACACCGACAAGCGGCATCGCCGGCTGGTGCCTGCCGATTGTCAAGACCGCCGGCCAATGCTGGCCCAATGTCAGCGAACTCATTCCCGATTGTTATTCCGACGCCACGTGCGACGGCGCGGTCTTGTGCCCGCCCAAAGCGGAATGCCTCGTCGCTGACAAGCCGGGCAGCTGCACGGCGACCGCGGCGCAAAAAGGCAATGTTTACCTATGGGAGCGCAACGGCGGCATCGTCAGCCCGGGCGAATCCGTCATCGTCACGTGGGTGAACAACACAAGCGCGTCCATCTTTTTGCCCGGCTGCTCGACGTATAGCATCCAGACCAGCCCGGACAGCACGGTCTGGACCGACAAGGGCCCCGCCGCCGTCTGCGTCTGGGAAGGCGTCGCGGTCGAAGTCCCCGCCGGCAGCTACGTGGACACGATAGCGTGGCAGGCGCCGACCGACTCGGTGGGCAACTACCGCTTCCACGGCACGTACAGCACGGGTTGCACGCCTGGCAAGGCGATCTCCCAGGGCGGGTGCACGGGCAGTCAGAACGTCAATTCGTCAGGTTTTTTCGTCGGTTACGTACCTTGAGTCTGTGGAATCGCGGGGTAGCCCTGCTTGGATTTCTGCTCGCCTGTGCGCCAAAGCAGTCGGACCCGACGCTGGCTGACGCCGCGGCTGCCGATGTCGAAGTCCCGGTTGCCGATGTCGCGCCCGACGTTGCCCCGGCGGCGGATCTTCCGTCGCTGTGCCGCGCGGCGACGCCCAATCCGCAGTGGTACCAGCGCGCGATTGGCTACGAGGTCTTTGTCCGCAGCTTCCAGGACAGCGACGGCGACGGCATCGGCGACTTCAAGGGCCTGACGTCGCGGCTGGACTACTTGAACGATGGCAAGCCGGGCGGCAGCGATCTGGGGATCGACCTGCTGTGGCTGATGCCGGTCAACGCCTCGCCGAGCGATCATGGCTACGACGTGACGGACTACCGCGCGCTGAACCCGCAGTACGGCACGGACGCTGATTTCGACGCGCTGGTGGCGGCGGCCCACGCGCGCGGGATCCGCGTGGTGCTGGACCTTGTGCTGAACCATTCTTCCAATCAACACGCGTGGTTCCAGGCGTCGGCGGCGGGCACAGCCAAGGCGGACTGGTACCTCTGGAGCCCGGTGGCGATGGACTGGAAACAGCCTTTTGGCAACAGCCCGAGCTGGCATGCCGACGGAAAACGCTGGTATTACGGGGTTTTTTCCAGCTCGATGCCCGATTTGAACTACACGAATCCGGCGGTGACGGCGGAGATGACGGACGTGTCGCTTGCGTGGCTGGACCGCGGCGTGGACGGCTACCGGCTGGATGCGGTGCGCTATCTGGTCGAGACCGGCCCGGGCGCGGGGCAAAAGGACACGGCGCCCAACCTCGCCTGGTGGCAGACGTGGGCGGCGCAGCTGCGGCAACACCAGCTGGCGGCGGGCAAAATCGAGCCGCTGATGGTCGGCGAAGCGTGGGCGGCGAACGCCGTGGCCGCGCAGTATCAGGCGCCGGGCGGGCTGAACATGACGTTCGACTTCGACCTGGCGTCCGCGCTGCTGACCAGCTTGCAGACGGCGGACAGCCAGATGCTGGCCCAGGTGCTGTGCGCGGAGGACACGCTGTTTGCCCCGGGCGCGACGCGCGGCACGTTCCTGACCAACCACGACATGGTGCGCATCGCGACGCAGCTGGCGAGCCCGGCGGCGAATCGCCTGGCGGCGGTGCTGCTCTTCGCCTTGCCGGGGACGCCGTGGGTGTATTACGGCGAGGAAATCGGCCTGCACAATGGCGACGGTACGGCCGACGAGGCCAAGCGCCAGCCGATGCAATGGCAGCCGGGGGCGGGCGTCGGCTTCACGACCGGAACGCCGTGGCAGGCGCCCAACGCGGACGCGGACACGGTTTCGGTCCAAGCGCAGACGGGGCAGCCGGGCTCACTGCTGGCGCTGTACCGGCAGCTGATCGCGCTGCGCCAGGCCACGGACGCGCTGGCGGTGGGTGAGACGCGGCTGCTGGGCTCCGGCGCGTCGCTGGGCATCCTGCGGCAATCCGCGACCCAGCGCGTGCTGGTGGGGCTGAACCTGGGCGACGCGGCGCTGACACCGGGCTGGACAACCGCGCAGCTTGGCGCGTACACCCAAGCGACGGATTTGCTGACGGGTCAAGTCGTGGGGCCAACGCTGCCGAACCTTCCGGCGCATGGTTTTTGGCTCTTGCAGCTGCAGTGACCGCCGCCTGGCGGGCTGAGCGGGATGGAAATGAACACGCTGCTGCAAGGTTTTTTGCAATTTCGCGCTTGGCTGCCTGAGGCGCTGATCGAGCTGGTGGAACCGTCCGGCACGGCGGATCCGCGGCACGTGCGGACGCTGGTGGCGCTGGCGATCACCGCGTTTCTCTGGTCTTTTGTCGCGCGCACGCTCTGGGGCGTGGGCATGTTCCTGGGCGATCGCGCGGCGGGGCGGCGGCTGGTTGTGCAGGTCGCGACGCCGCTGTCCTGGCTGGCGTGGCTGATTGGCGCGGGCGCGGCGTGCCTGCCCTGGCTGGCGCTGTGGCTGACCGGACGAGAGGGCCACGTCCCGTGGGGTCTGGTCACGGGCGCGGCGACGCTTGCGCTGCTCTGGGCGGCGCTGCGGGTCGCCGAGCGCGATCGCGTCTTCCTGCTGCCGGCCGCGGACTGCCTCGTGATCACGCGCGCGCTGCCGGGGACGCGCATGGCAGAGCACCGGATCGCGCTTGAGCTGCTCCTGCAGCCGGGCGACACCCCGGCGCAGCGCGATTCGACAGCGTTTTTGCGCCAGCAGCTGGGCTCGGACCGCGCGCTGACGCGCTATTTGCAGGCAGTGCGGCGGCGACGCGCGGCGCGTTCTCGGGTCAGCGGTTGACAAACCAGTAGGCAAATCCCGCACCTGCGATGGCAGCGCCGACGGCGACCGCGATCAACCAGAGCTTGGATGCGCCATCGCCAGCGGCCTGCTTCGCGGGCGCAGGCAAGTCGGTCAGCGTGTCACGGCCGATTTGCCGATCGTCCACGGTATCGCGTGCCAGCGAACGCGCGGGCGCGGGACCGGTCGTCGCCCGGGCAGCCGCGGAGGGCCCGGTCGGCGCCATCGTGTGCGGTCGCCGCGCAGCCTGCGCCGCTTGCACGGCCTGGAGCGTCTCGCGCGAAACCGCCATCGTCTTCGCTTCTTCGTCCTCCTGCGCCACGGGGGGCGGCGGAATCGGCGCCTTGGCTGCCGGCGGCTTCCCTGCTGCCTGCGCGGCCTTTTGCGCCTTGACCATTTCGTTGAGCTGCGCCGACATCCCGACGCCGACGATCGTCCGCTCGTCGTCCTGATTCACCGCGCCGGGCGGCGCCTCGGGTGCCTTGGGCGGCACGACCGTCGCGGGCCGCGGCGCCAGGGTCGGCATCCGCGGAATCACGGTCGACGACGCGCGAACCGGCGGCGGCGCGGCCGTCTCCATCGCCGCGACGGGCTGGGCAATCGGCATCGGCGGCGGCGCGGAGGTCGGCGGCGCGTCCGGGCGCCGCGACGGTCCACGCCGCACATCGCGCAGGATGTCGGCCAGGCGCTCGCGCACCAGCTCCGCGGTCTCAGGGCGATCTGCGGGCTTCTTGGCCAGCAGCTGCGCGACAAGCTCCACCAGCTCCGGCGGCACGTCCAGTCCGGGCCGATCCAGCCGCGGTGCCGGCGCCTTCACGTGCTTCAACAAAATGTCGATGACCGACGACCCGTCAAACGGCGGCTCACCCGTGATCAGCTCGTACATGACCGCGCCCAACGCGTACAAATCCGTCTGCGGCACGGCCTGTTTGCCTTCCACCTGCTCTGGCGCCATGTAGTGCGGCGTGCCAAAAACCGAGCCCGCGCGCGTCAGCTGCTGCGTGACCATCTCCTTGGGCAGCTTGGCGATCGAAAAGTCCAGCATTTTGACGATGTCGCCACCGCCCCGGCTCAGCAGGAACAGGTTCTCCGGTTTGATGTCGCGGTGGATGATGCCTTCGGCGTGCGCGACGGCCAGCGCCGACGCCACTTGCTCGCAGATCTTGAGCGCGCGCTCGACCGGGATCGCGCCAACTTCCTCCATCAGCGCGGACATCTCCTGGCCTTGCAAGATCTCCATGGCAATGTAGACGCGATCGTCGGCGATGCCGCGATCAAAAATCGTAATAATATTTGGGTGATTCAACGCGCCTGCGCCCTTGGCTTCGCGGATCAGCCGCTTGGCTGCCACTTCATCCGCCACGTCCGTCCGCAGCACTTTGACGGCGACGTCGCGGCCCATCTGTGTGTCCGTCGCGCGGTAGACGACGGCCATGCCGCCTTTGCCCAAGCGACCGTGAATGGCGTAGCGTTTGGCAAACGTCGTGCCGATCAGCGGATCCTGTTCTTTCTCGTCATGCGCGCTCATGCAGGCGGCCTCCGGAACGTGCGCTCTGTGGGACGGAAATCACCGCGGGAAACCGCGTTCTCGCGCAGTCCGCGTCGCGCGCCAGCGTACGCAATGCCACAAGACTGCGCAATGCTTCTCCCGTCAAACAGCCCGACCAAGCAGACTCCGGTTGACAAACCCGTGACGAATGATACCCTTTCGCCCCCCGGGGGCCGGTCTCTTGCCGCCCGGACTGGAGATTCCCATGGCGCGCATTACGATTGAAGACTGTCTGGACACGGTGCCGAACCGCTTCGCGCTCGTCATCATGGCCGCCAAGCGCGCCCGCCAGCTGGCCGACGGCGTGCCCGCGACCATCGAGACCAAGAACAAGGAATGCGTCACCGCGCTCCGCGAGGCCGCTGACGGCCGCATCCGCTTCACGCGCTCCGTGCTGCCGCTCATCGAGCGCCACGTCCGCAACGACTGATTCTTTCGCGCGATCCATCCTGACCCCAAACGACCGTCAGAATCGGTCGGCCCGCGCTGTTGCATCCCGGTTTGGGATCCGCGCGTGCGGGCCCGAAGCGGCGCCGCGCATCGGCAAAGGATGATCTCGCGCTCCGGCAGGCGTGTTTACTTGCCGTCGCAGCCCGACCGTTCCAGCCGCGCGCGCGCTTCCAGCACCTTGGTCGCGTAGCTGAGATTCGCCGGTAACTGCCCGGCGCGCCAGGCTTTTTGCGGCGCGACGTGGCCGGAATGATACGCACACAGCGCGTACACTGTGTCGCCGTCGAACATGCGCTTCAGCCGACTGAAATAGCCGGTCGCGGCCATGGCGGCACAGCGCGGCTCGCCCGGCTCGTTGCAGCCGAACACGCGTGCCGTGCGCGGCACCAGCTGCATGACGCCCTGCGCGCCCGCCGACGACTCCGCCTCCGGATTGAAACCGCTTTCCACCCAGGCGATCGCCAGCAGCAGCAGCGGATCCTCGCCGCCCGCCCGCGCCGCGCGCTCGATGATCGGCCGCACCGCCCGACACCGGGAAGCCATTTTCGCGTTGATCGTCAGCGGCTTGGGCGGCGGCGCCCGCAGCGCATCGTCGGCATCATCGATCTCGTTCAGCGCCGCGTCGTCCACATCCACCAGCGCCGCGCGCCTTCCCATCGGCAGCCGCCGTGCACCGGATTCGTCATCGGGCAGCTCGGACTCGTCGGTCGGACCACCCGGGCGCACGTTATGGCGCGACGCTGTCCGCAGCGCAGTCGGCGCGCACGCCACTTGGCAACCCAACGCCAGCAGCGCGATCAGCAATATCTGCTGATGGCCTTGATACCGCACGGTGTTTTCGCGCACGCGGGCTCCAGCTCTCGACGGAGAGCAAAAACGTTGTGCCACGGGAAATCGCCTTTGTAAAGCAGGCTTTCACAACTTATCCACAGGATCCGCACACGCAAGGTCAATCACAGCCACCAGACTACCCGCGCGCGGCGACCTCTGCTACGGTAGCGCCCCTCTCCGCTCCAGCTGGGGCCAGGCAGGCGCACAATGGGTTTTCTGGACTTCTTCACCGGCGGCTCGCCGCAAAAGCAGATCGATGGCATCAAGCGCCGGCTGATGGACGCCTTTCGCCAGAGCGACGAGCGCTACGAATGCATGGACAAGCTGGCGAAGATCGGCACGCCGGACGCGCTGGACGCCCTGCTGGACCGCTTCACAATGCGGGTCAATGGCCCGACCGTGGACGAGGAGGAGAAGGCCTACGCGCACAAGCTGGTAAGCCGCTGGGGCGATGCCGCGGTGGAGCCGCTGAAGAAATTCATTGCGACGCACGACGCTGTGTATTTTCCGCTGAAATCCCTGCGCGAACTCGCGGGCGATGACGCGGCGGTGGAAGCGCTGATGCAGGCGATGGACGGCACGGATCCGGGCTACCACGAAGGTCTGGAACGGCTGCGCGAAATCGTGTCCAACCTGCGGGATTTCCAGCATCCGCGCGTGCGCGACGCGCTCGTGGCGCTGCTGGCGAGCCGGTCCAATGAGATTCGCTTCTTTGCGCTCGACGGTCTGTCAGGCTATCCCGCCGACGAGATTGCCCAGCATTTTGCCGCGCGCCTGCTCGACCCGGACGAGAGCCAACGCGTCAAGCAGCTGGCGCTGGAATTGCTTGTCGACAAGCAGATCTCCATGGCGGCCTGGGCGGACGCGCTCGCGCCGTCGATGCCGCCGATGTACCGGCTGGATCCCGCGGGGCTCGTGCAGCGCAAGTAATTCCCTTGACCGGCGCGGGGCGGACGACCTATCCTGTGGACATGCGAGGACTTGCCTCGCGCGTGGTCGGTTTACTCGCTCCGCGCTTTGCAAGTCTTTGACACTCCAAACTTTTTCAAGTCAAGTCGCGTTGTGCGCCATTCTCGGCCGCCCAGCCTGCCCGAGGTTCCCGATGTCCAGCCAACCGCCGATCACGCCCAAAGGCCTCGCGCGCCTGCACGAACAGCTCCAGCACCTGCGCGAGGTCGAGCGGCCGCGGAACGTGCGCGACATCGAGGAGGCGCGGGCCCACGGCGATCTCAAGGAAAACGCGGAGTACCACGCGGCCAAGGAGCGCCAGAGCCACATCGTCGGCATGATGCAGCAGCTGGAGACGCAGATCGCCACGGTGCAAATCATTGATCCGAAAACACTTTCCGGCACGCGCGTCGTTTTTGGCGCGACGGTGACGCTGGTTGACCTGGACAACGAGAATTCGCCGCCGGTCCGCTACCAAATTGTCGGCGATCTCGAGAGCGATCTCGCGGCTGGCCTGATCTCGCTGAACTCGCCGGTCGCGCGCGGGCTGATGGGCAAGGAGCTGGGCGCGGAGGTCGTGATCACGACGCCGAACCGTCAGCGCAACTACTTGATCGACAAGATCGAATTCATCTAGACATGCGACTCGAGCTCGGCCCGCAGCCGGTTCACGGCGCTGACGCGATGCACGCCCTGGGCCAGCGCCTGGCGCGGCAGGTCGGCGCGGGCGACGTCATTGCGCTTGTCGGCGATCTGGGCGCGGGCAAGACCACGCTGATTCGCGGTCTGTGCGCCGGCCTGGGCATCGCGCCGGAGCACGTGTCCAGCCCGACGTTCGCCCTGTGCAATCTCTACGACGCGCCGGACTTGCAGATCGCGCACATGGACCTGTATCGCCTGGAGTCGCTTGACGATCTCGCCGCCGCCGGCTTGGACGAGTGGCTGGCGGCGCCCGATGCCCTGTGCCTGATTGAATGGCCGGAAATCGCCCGGAGCGCGCTGCCGCCGACGACGATTTGGCTGCACCTGTCGATGATCCCCGGCGGCCGGCTCGTCGTTCAGCGCGAAGCCTAGCCACGCCGCGCAGTTCAGCTATCCTGCTGCAGCCCACGCGCCCGGAGCCCGCCATGATGACCGCCCGCGTTTTCATCCTTCTTTCGCTGCTGCTCAGCGCTTTTGCCGCGAACCTCGCGCAGGCGCAGGCGCGCACGTACGTGTGCCCGGTCGACGGCGCGCGCGTTGTGCAAGTCGGCGGCGACGGGCAGCCGGCGCCCAAAATGTACTCGGATTTTGAAGTGCCTACAGAAGCCTACGCCAACCGCATCGTCGCCTGTCCGTCGTGTGGGTACGCGCAATGGGCCGCGGAATTCGAGCGCCCGGTCGATGGCAGCATCGTGACCTACACGCAGCAGAACCTGAAACCGGACGCGCGTCGCGTCGTCGAGCCGCGTATCGCTTGGAAGCACTTCATCGACCTGCTGCATTTTCGCCGCGTTCCGCCGCGCGAACAGGTCACAGCGCTGCTGTACTACACCTACGTGTTGAAGCGCGCGCGGCCGGGCGGCGGTCAGGACTACGCGCTGGAGATGCAAATCAAACAGGTGCGCGCGGAAGTGCTGAACCTGCTGTTCGCGGCGCTCAAGGACGATCCGCCCCGGTCGGAGCGCGCGCGGCTGGAGTGGCTCTACCTGTCGGGCGAGTTGATGCGGCTGACCGGCGACCCGAAACGCGCCTTGCCGCTGCTGGATGACGTCTGCGGGCTGAAGGAAACGGCCGGGCATCTCGTGGGCAACTTGGCCTGCGAGATGGCAGATCGCGCGCGGCGCGGCGAGTGTTTCGAGGACTACCAAGGCGGATTCGTGGACGTGACGACGGCCAAACCGCCGGTCAAGGCCGCCCCGTTGCCGGAGCCGCCCACGCCGACCAAGGCGGCGCCGGTCAAGGCCGCCCCGCTGCCGCCGATGGAGCGCGCCGCGCCGCCGCGGGGTGCGAGTGAGGCCGGCGCGCCGCCGCCGCCGCCGATTCCCCGGTAGTCGCCTCGCCATCCCTGCCCGGATTCTCAGCGTCTTTGGGCGTCGCGTCCCCGCGCGTCGGAGGCAAACTTGCCGCCGTCGCCGGCGTCGTCAACAATGCCAGCGGCGTTTTCGCCCCGAGGTTCACATGACCCGCATCCGCAAAGCCGTCATCCCCGCCGCCGGCATGGGCACCCGCTTTTTGCCCGCCACCAAGGCGATTCCCAAGGAAATGCTGCCGATCGTCAACAAACCATCGATCCAGCTCATCGTCGAGGAAGCCGCGGCCGCGGGCATCGAGCAGGTTGTCATCGTGACCGGGCGCGGCAAAACCGAGATCGTGGACCACTTTGACGCCCACCCGGCGCTGGAGGATCTGCTGCGGCGCGGTGGCAAGGAAGCGCTGCGCCAGGAGGTGATTCGCCCGACGCAACTTGTGAAACTTTCAACGGTTCGCCAGCAGCGGCCGCTGGGACTGGGCCACGCCATCCTGTGCGCGCGCGAGCTGATCGGCGACGAGCCGTTCGTGGTCTTCCTGCCCGACGATCTGGTCGACGCCGAGGTGCCGTGCGCACGCCAGCTGATGGACGTGTACGATGTGACGGGCAAGTCCGTGCTGGCATTGATGAATGTCTCGCGCTCCGAGACGTCGCAATACGGCATCGCGGCGGGCGACGTCGATTCAGCGGATCCGCGGCTGCTGCACATCAAGACGCTCGTGGAGAAGCCGTCGGCCGAGGATGCGCCGTCGACGATGGCGGTGGTCGGCCGCTACGTGCTGACGCCGGACGTTTTTGACTATCTGGCGCGGACAAACCCGGGTCGCGGCGACGAAATTCAGCTGACCGATGCACTCGCGGCGATGGCGGCGGATAGCGGGCTGCACGGCTGGCTGTTCGACGGCGAACGCTTTGACGCCGGCGATGTCGGTGGCTATCTGCTGGCAAACCTGAATTGGGCGCGAAAAACGCCGCGTTTGTGGGATCTGGTGCAGGCGTACGTGAAGTCACACCACCGCTAGGCCGGAGTCGTGGGTCAGGTTGACTTCGTCCCGAACCTGACCGCACTTGCCAGCATGGTCGCGGCCAGTTAGCATCCGTGTGCCGTGGGCCAGAGCCCGCTCAAGCTGAGACACTGCGTGGACTTGACCCACCCGAGCCATCATCGCCTAGCTGACCGACTGAGGGCCGCGCGTAACGCGTTGGCGTTGTTGGTGGTCTTGCTCGCGACGGGCGCTTCGACTGCCGCACAGGCCGCCGAAAGCGACGCCGATCCGACGGCGGCGGAGGCAGACGCGGTCCAGACGGCGCCGGGCGAGGCCGTGACCGCGGAAGGCGCCGAGGCCGCCCGCAGCCACACGCTGACGCGCGAGCTGGCTGAACAGGGCGAGAGCGAGTTGAACAAGGCCGTGCGCGTTTTCCAGCAGCGCTACCTGGTCAAGCGCCACCGCGTCGAGCTGCAGTTGGGCGGCTCGATGACGGTCAATGATCCGATGGTCACGCATTTCGCCGGCGACGCGGGCCTCTTCTTCCATTTCACCGACCAGATTGCGGTTGGCATCACGGCGTCCAAGTATGCCGCGAGCGATTCCAGCGCCGCCAACGCGGTGGAGAGCAATTTCGGCCTGTTCGCAGAGCGTTCGCACTTGCAAGCCGGCGGGATGCTGGAAGCACAATGGGCGCCTTTGTTCGGCAAATTCGCGGTGTTCGGTCTGGGCGTCGTTCAAGTGGACGGCTACCTGATCGCCGGCGCAGGCGCCCAGCGCACCACGCGCGGCACGGACCTGAAGATCGCCGGCGAGCTGGGCATCGGCCTGCGGCTGCACCTGCTGCGCTGGCTGTCGCTGTCGGCGGACGTGCGCGACCTCGCCTATCAGGAAACGTTCCAGAGCTGCGACAGCACGAGCGCTGGCGTTTGTGGCCCGACGATCATGAATCAGGTCTTCACCGGCCTGCGCATCGGCATCTGGATTCCGCCCACGTTCACCTACAGGTTCCCGCGATGATGCAGCCTGGTCACACGATTGCCCGCAAGCTGCTGCCGTTTTTCGGCGTGGCGCTGGCTATGCTGTCGGCGACCACCGCGCTGACGCCGCTGGCCCATGCCGACGACGTGCTGGAGAACGCCCCGGTCACGCGCCGCGCGCTGCAGTACCGCGCCGGCCGCCAGGAGCTGGGGCTGATCTTCAACGCGACGCTGGGCGACCCGTACACGCGCAACCTGCTGCCCGGAATTCGCTACGATTACCATGTCCTGGAGTGGCTGTCCGTCGGCGCTGACCTGATGTACGGCATCCCGGTCGTCACCAGCACCGCCGATCAGGTGCTCGCCAAGGTGCGCGTCAGCAATCCGAGCTTCGCCATGGAGCCGTCGTCCATTTCCTACATGGCGACCGCGCACGTGCAAGCCGCGCCGCTCGTTGGCAAATTTGTCGCGTTCGGCTCGCTGCCCATCCAGTTTGACCTGCACGCCACGCTGTCGTTTGGCATCGCCGGGCTGACGGGCGGACCGGCCATCAACACCGCGCAGACCAGCGCGACGATTGCCCCGGGCATCGGCGGCGGCTTTCGGCTGTTCTTCTCCAAGTTCCTCGCGCTCAACGTCGATCTTGCGGACGTCTACATGAAGCGGACGCTGGCGGTTACGCGCTTTGGCCAAGCGCCGGACCCAATCTTCAGCAGCAACCTGCTGTTCAGCGGCGGCATCTCGTTTTTCCTGCCGCCGAACCTGAAGCGCGCCGACTGAGGACCTGGGACAGACCTGCTGTCAGCTGGGCCGCCAGGCGCGCCCGCCTGACGCGATGCGCGCGGCGACACGATACACTTCGACCGAAGTTCGAGATCAAACCTCGTTCATCCGCGGCGTGCCACCGGAGGTGCACGCTCGTGGATCCAGTCCGAAATGCAACGGTCTGACCGGGAGAATTTGGTGTTGGAGATAGGTCAGCGTGTTTAGATCGACTCGATCGACCCATTTTGTCACACGCCCGAGGGGCGCCAGCCCGAACAACTCGGCTTTCCAAGCCTGGCAATCAGCTGATTTCAAGGCATTTTCGCGTGCAGCCTGGCCGACGCCGCGCGGTGTTGCGCCGCCTCCGCCGCCAGCCCTTGCAGTTCGAGCGCCTGTGCGGCGATCGCGTGGGCTTCGCTGTAGCGCTCCGCAATGCGTACCTGGTCCGTCCGCACGGCGCGCGGCCAGTCCGCCAGGTCCGACGGCTCGCCGCGCAGGTAACACGCCATCGCCGCCGCCACGCCGGCGTGGTCCTGTTGCTCCGCGGCGCGGCGCAGCTGCGGCAGCGCCCAGAATTGCCAGGCCACGGCGTGGTCCACCGCGCGCGTCGGCGCCACCGCGTCCGGCAGCGGCCGAAACAGCACAGCGGTCAGCAGCGCCACCGGCACCAGCCACGCGAGCGCAAGCGCGCGCCGTTCCAGCCAAAGCTGGTGCAGCCCGTCGATACCCAGCGCCGCCAGCGGCAGCAGTGCCGCCAGCAGCCCCAGCCGGTAGCGCGACAACGGCTGCAGCAGCAACAACGGCAAGATCTGCACCGCCGCCAGCACCACCAGCGACCGCGCCCGCCGCTGCCGGACAGCCCGCACCGCGCCCACCAGCCCCAGCGGCAACACCACGGCGAAGTCGATGGGCAGCAGCCACAGGATCGGCGCGTGCTGGCGGTAAAACGCGAAGCTGGCGTTGTTGGGAATCTCGAAATTGTGCAATAGTGCCGCGAGCTTGGTGAATTCCAGCGCCAACAAGTGCGGTTGCGCCTGCAGCGTCGCCCACGCCAGCGCCAACGGCGCCCCGCCTGACTGCACAAGAAGCCGCGCGATCACCGGGGCGTCCAGGACCAGGCCCTGCCACGGATCGGCGCCGGGCGCGTTCGCCGCGGCAAAGGCAAAAACCCCGCCGCCCGCCAGCGCCAGCGGCGGTACGCCGACCAGCCCGTTGCGCAGCGCCAGCAGCCCCAACGGCACCGCCAGGCCAGCCAGCCAGCCAGCCAGCCGCGCCAGCCGCGTTGGTCGGGGCCAGAGCGACGCCAGCGCGAGCGCGAGGACAAACGGCGCGATCGCCGCCCGCGTCAGCACGGCCAGCCCCGCCGCCAGGCCGAGGCCCGCGTACGCGCGCCACTGCACCGCCGCGCGCGCGACCGCCCATTGCCGCACCAGCAGCCAAACCGTCGTCACCGCCAGCGTCTCGCGCAGCAGCAGCGATTCGTAATACGCCAGCGGCCCGCACAGCGTCGCCAGCAGGCCAGAGAGGATCGCCACACGCACGCCGATCAGCCGCCGCGTCGCGTCCATCAACAGCCAAAGGCCCAGCAGGCCCAGCAGCGCCTGTAGCGCAAACGCAAGCAGCGGCGACGGCCCGACCAGCGCGTACCAGCCCGCCAGCAGGTACGGAAACAGCGGCTCCTGGTAAAACCGCGCGCCGCCTTGCCAGTTTTGCCACAGCGCCTGGGCCGCAGCGTCGGACGGCTGGCGCGCGAGCGGGTCGTCCGGCCGCAGCTGCCGCCACTGCGCCGCCACGTCGCGTTGCCACCCGGTCAACGGCCGCTGCGGCTGGCGCGACAGCAGGTCGCCGTGCGCGATGTGCTGCGCCCACTGGTCAAACGCGAACATGTCGGAGTCCGGCCACTGCTGCTGCGCCAGCGCGGGCGAATCGACGAGCTGCGCCAAGTGCCCCAGCCGCACGCAGGCAAACAGTAACAGCACGAGGAGCTGGGCGCGGCGGTGAAGCGGGTCGGCGGGAAACATGGGCTAGTCGTTCTCCACGCCCAGGCGCTGCGCGGCGAGATACCACGCGGTGAAGGCAGCAACCGCATGAAAGATGACGCAAATAATCGCGACGGTCATCAGCTCGCGGCCCGTGCGCACCGCGCGCAGCCCGGACAGCGCCAGACCGGCCAGCAACGCCGGCAGCACCGCGATGGCAAACCGCCACAGGCGACCGCGGGCGAAATGCAGCGGATTCATGCGCAAATCCCGGCACATCGTCCATGGCGCCCGCCAGCCGATGGTCAGCACGTGGGCCAAGCCGATCGCCGCGACCGCGCCGCCGAGCCCCCACGGGCCGATCAGCCCGAGGCACAAGATCACCGCGAGCATCAGCTCCGCCGCGCCGACCGGCCCCAGGTGGCTGTCCATCCCCACCGTCACGAGGTACCGCACCGCGACCACGCTCGTCACTGCAAACGGCAGCAGCACCGCGACGCCCAGTCCCAAGCCGATCGGCGGCGTGACGTCCAGCCAATCCGCCAGCACCCGCGTGCCGAGCACGCCCCACAGCACCGTCAGGCTGCCCACGACCGCCAGCGCCGCGTCCGTGCCGCGCCGGACCAGCCAGCGTCGCTCGATGCGCGGCGTCGAAACGCCCAGCCGGCGAAACCGACTGAAGATGACGCCGCCGAGCTGCAGCGACGTCCCCGCCATCAGCCGGCACGCGCCCGCCGCGACCGCGAGCACCGCCGCCAACTCCACGCCATGCACCAGCGCCACAACGACGACCGCGACGTCAAAAGTCAGCAGGAACGGCGTCGACTGGGTCGCCTCAAGCGCGCCGTGGGCGTAGAGCGTCCGGCCCGTGCGCAGATCCAGGTCATCCAGCGTCGGCAGCCAGCCCGGTCCCGCCTGCCGCAGCGCCAGCAGCAGCGCCACGCCCCACGCGCCGACGATGAGCAGCTCCAACACGCCCAGCGTCCGCAGGCTCAGCCCGCCCATCGCCACGGCGAAGCACACGAGCACTTCCAGCAGCGTCCGCGCGCCGCGCACCGCCGACAACTCGCTCGCCAGCCCAGCCGACAGCACCGCGGACTGCCAGGCCGACATCGACGCCTGGGCCGCCAGACGCAGGCCCGTCAGCATCACATAGGCCGTCGCGTCCGCCGCGATCGCCGGCTCGATGCCCAGCGCCGCCACCAACGCGTCCGCGCGCAGGGTCAGGACCGCCGCCATCGCCAGGCCCAGCGCCGACAGCAGCAACCAGCCCATCAGCACGACACGCCGCAGCCGCACCGTGTCGTCTACGCGCACCGCCGCCAGCAGCATCCGCGTCACCGTTGCCGAAAACGCGCGCAGCGGCCACTCCAGCAGGCTCGCGAGCGCCGTCGCCGTCACGACAACGCCAAACCGCGTGTCGCCCAGCACCGTCCACAACAGCGGCGTCAGGACGGCAAACGCCACGAGCCGCACAGCCGCGGTGTCAAAAAACGCCAGCAGGCGCTCCGACAGCGTCGCCGGCCGCATGGGCAGCGGCAGGGTCGTGGCATCGAGCAGCGGCGGCGTCAGGATCATCCAACCTCGGGGCAACAGCCGCCGATGCTGCCATACGCCGCGAAATTCGGCCAGATTCGCGGCGCGCCTTGACCCCGTGCCGCCGCTGCGTACCATGCGCGCCCCATGCCGACTCCGCCCATACCCGCCAGCCTGACTTTCACCGTTCGCGGCGATGAATTGGACCGGACCGGCGCTGTCGGCGCGGCGCAACTGCTGCGCTACCTGGAAAATGGCCGTTGGCAGGCGACGCTGGCCGCGGACAATGGCATGGCGGCGCTGTTCACGCACGGCCGCAAGATGGTCGTGCGGGCGCAGCGCATGCGCGTGGACGCGCCGGTGCGGTGGGGCGAGGAGTTGACGCTGCTGACGTGGCTGGCGCGCGCGGGGCGAACGAGCGTGGACATCGCGCACCGGCTGACGCGGCTGTCCGACGGCGCGCTGGTGGCGGACGCTGTGCTGACGGGCGTGCAGATCGACGACGCAGGCCGGCCGACGCCGCTGCCGGAGGAAGTCGCAAGGCTGGTGGGTGGTCCGGCGCTGGACCCCGCGCTGCTGGCCGTGGCGCTCGCGCCAACGTTGCCGCCCGATGCCTGGAGCTGGCCGCAGACGATTCGGCCGAGCCAGACGGACCTGTTTCGCCACGTAAACCATTCGCGTTACGTTGACCTGTTCGAGGACGCGCGGTGGTTCATGGAGCGCGCCAACGGCATCCCGGACTGGCAGCCCAAGCGGCCGCTGGCGCTGGTTGCGCTGGAATACCGACGCGAGGCCAAGGCCGGCGACGACGTGCGCGTGCAGCTGCGGGCGCGCGATTCGGCGACGCTGGAGGCCGTGCTGCTGCGCGACGCGGAGATCCTGACCCGCGCGGCGCTTCAGGTACGCGACTAGCCGATAATCCGTAGAACTTTCAGTAGCTTGCCGCGACAGCCGCTGACTGGTTCGCCGTGCCGCTTTTTGCCACAGCCTCCGCCGCTTGCGTTTGGCGCGAATCTGCATGGGCGGCCGCGCGCAGAGCAGCAGAAAACTTTGCACTTTTTGCCACGCGATTATCGTCACCCGCAGGACCGCGTGCTGCGCAATGGGCATGGGCAAAACGGTCAACTGCGGCGGACGTCGCGCAAACGCTGAATTGGAGGTGTGGAGATGAACTCGCATTTGAACAAGACGACCATCGCGTTCGCGCTGCTGGCGTGCTCGCTGTTGCTAAACGGGGTGCTGCTGGCGACGCGGTCGTCCGAGAAGACCGCCGACGTGAAAAAGCCCGCGGCGACCAAGCCGGCGGTGGCCAAGGTGGAGCCGGTCAAGCCCATGGAGCTGCCGGCAGGCGAGTGGAAAGTTGTGAAGGCGGCGATGAAAAACACGCCGTCGCAGTCCTTCATCGAGGCGATCGGCGACGAGGGCGACGGCCTGAGCCAGGCGTACGCGCGGCTGTTCGTGTGGGACGCGAATCTGCGGACCGACCTGTCCAACGGCGACGCGCTGGCGGTGGTGTACCAGCTGACCGAGGAAGGCAAGCCGGACATCGCGGTGGCGACGCTGACGGCGAAGAAAAAGGCCAAGACTTTCAGGGCGTACCAGTGGCAGGCGCCCGGCGACGCGTTCACGAGCTTTTGGAATGAGAACGGCACCGAGGTGCCGCTGACGCTCAAGAACGGGCCGCTCAAGAAATACCAGCAGATCACCTCGCTGCTGAAGGACCGGCCGACACACAAGGGCATGGACTTCAAAACGCCTGTTGGAACGGAGGTTTACAGCCCGTTTGCCGCGACGGTGCTGCGGACGAACTGGAACTGGAGCGCGAACGGCAACTGCGTGGAAGTGCAGTACCCTGACGGCACGCTGGCGAAATTCCTGCATCTGTCCGAGAACCGCGTGAAAGAAGGCCAAAAAGTCGAGGCTGGGCAAGTCATCGCGCTGACAGGCAATACGGGCCACTCGACGGCGCCGCACTTGCACTACCAGCTGAACCAAGGCGAAAAGGTCGTGGATCCGCTGGATTACCACGGAACCGAGCGACGCCAGCTGGATGAGGCCGGTCTGGCGCAGTTCAAGCCGGTGATGCAGAAGATGGACGCGCTGCTGGCGGATCAGGCCGCGGCGCTGTAGCCCAAGCCGGCTGCGTCCTGGGGCCACCCCGGATTTCCGCCTGGGCCACCCGTCGCGCTCGGCGCCCTTGACCCGTCCTGCCACGCGGCGCACCATCCGCAGTCGCGTGAACCGAAATCCCGTCACAACCCGCCACCGCCGCACCGCCCGCCGCAGCTTGCGCCGGAGCGCACCATGACGCGTCGGATCGCGGGGCTGCTGGTGCTCTGGGCGGCGTTCGCACTGCTCGTGTGGACGCTGTGCGTGCCGCAGACGCCGGTTGACGACGCCTACATTACGTTTCGCTACGTGCGCCATCTGGCCGCGGGCCAAGGGCTCGTGTTCAACCCGGGCGAGGCGCCGCTGGAGGGCTATTCCAGCCTGCTGTGGGTGCTGCTGCTGGCGCCGCTGGAGCGCGTTGGCGCGGACGTGGCGTTCGCGGCCCAGCTGCTGGGCCTGGCGCTGGGCATGGCGGCGCTGGCGGCAGTGGCGCTGGGGGAGCGCGCGGGCAAGCCGCGCTGGCTGGGCGCGGCGGGGCTGATCGCGTGCCTGCCGTGGCTGTACCACACCGTCAACGGTTTGGAGACCGGACTGGTGGCGTGCCTGCTGGCGGTGCTGACGTGCGTCGCGCCGGATACGCGCTCCAAGCGGCGCCTGCTGTTTTCCGTCGCGCTGCTGCTGCCGTTGGCGCGGCCTGAAGGGCTGCTGGCGGTGCTGGCCTGGGGCGTGGCGACGCAGCTGGCGGCCCGGCGCTGGCAGCGGGACGCGCTGTTCCAGGCGGTGCTGGCGCTGGGGTCATTTGGCGCGCAGCTGGCGTTTCGGCTCGCGTACCATCACGCGTGGATCGCCAACTCGGCGCGCGCCAAGATGATGCCGCCGCTTGTCGCGCTGCCGCCCGGGCTGCTGGATCTCGGGCGTTTTGCCCTGGTGTCGAGCGGCCTTGGCTTGGCGCTGCTGCTTGTGCTCTGGCTCGCGACGCGCACGCCGGCCACGCGCGTGGACGAGCGGGCGCGCGCGCGTGTGGTGTTCCTTGCGCTGTTTGGCCCGCTATTGGCGACCAGCGGCGGGGACAGCTTTCCGCTTTGGCGTTTCTACGTGCCGCTGGCGCCGGTGCTGTTGACGGCCGCGGACGATGGCCTGCGCGCCGCGCTGGACCCGCGCCCGTGGCCGGAGCGGACCAAGCGGCTGGCGCATGTGCTGACGGGCGTTGTGTTCGTGTCGCTGCTGATGGCGCCGTGGCGCGTGCTGCTGCCGATGGTTGCGCTGGAAGGCCAGTGGGTGCAGCGTTGGGCGGCGATCGGCACGCAGCTGGGACGCGTGCTACCGCCGGAGACCTGCATTGCGCTGGCTCCGGCGGGCGTGCTGCCCTACCGCTCGCATTTCCAGGCCATCGATCTGCTGGGCCTGAACGACGCGCACATCGCGCACCGGACGGCGGACACGAGCTACGTGTACCCGGGCCACCAGCGCCACGACGGCGCGTACGTGCTGGCGCGCCGGCCGGACTTGATCTTTCTCGCCAACGGCCCGCTGGTGGCGGACGCGGCGACGCCGTTTCCATGGCAGGAAGTGCGGGTGTACGAGCAAGACATCACGCGCAACCCATTGTTTCACAAAGATTATCTGCTGATCGCGGTGCCGCTGACCAACGGGCTATTCCTGCAGCTCTTTGCCCGCGCGGATTTTGCCGTCGCGCACGGCTGGCCGGGCGTGCCGCCGCCCTGACCCGCTAGCGCCACGCGCGTACGACCGCGTACGCCGGCCCGTGCGCAGATGCGTGCACATGGCGCGCGCCCGCGAGGTGCGCCAACAGCGCGAATTCAGCCGGTAAAAACCCCCGACGCACCGACTGCATCGCATCGATCATCAGCGGCGGCGCTGGGGTCGACAGGTTGGTCCCCACGGACGCCGCCAGCATCGCGCCCGCGCTCCGCAGCACGTCGATGACCAGCACGCCGCGCGTCGCCGCCCGCAGCCCCTGATGCAGCAGCCGCGCGATAAGCTCCGGCGGCATGTGGTGGGTCGCCTGCGTGCACACGATCAGGTCCACTTGCCCGGCGAGCTGCGCCAGCTGCGTCGCGTCGCGCTGCACCACCGCCAGCGGCACGCCATCCGGCGCCGACAGCGCCACCGCGCGTTGACCCAATGCCACGTAATCACTTGAGTAATCGCTTGCCGTCAGCTGCAGATCCGGCCGCGGGCTGTGCTGCGCGACCCAGAGCAGAAAACCCGCACCGCCCGCCGCGACGTCCTCAATTCGCGCGTCCGGTAGGTCCGCCACGGCGTCCAGCAGCAGCGCCTGCCAGCGCGCGTAATTGCCCAGATCCAGGTTGAATTGATCCAGCCAGCGCATCTCCGCAGCGTGCAGCCAGGCCGGCGCCCAGGCAGCATCCATGATCTCGGGTCGCGTGGAGCGCAACAGTCGGTCCGCCAGTTCAATCGCGCGCAGGCCAGGCTTGTTCGCACACGCCAGGTCGCGCAGTTGGGTCTGCAAGCGGCGCAGCAGCTTGGCCAGGGTCGGCAGGTCAGCGCGGTCGGGCGCGTGCGCCGCCGTGTCCAGCAGGTCCGCGACGCGCTCAACCGCATCCGGTTCCTGGGCCAGCAGCGTCGGCAGGGCAGCCTGCAGCGCGGCGTCCAGGCGAAGCGCGAGCGGCGCGGTCGACTGCGCGGCGATGCGGCCGGCCAGCGGGGTCATGAGCGCGGAGTGAAACGTCGACATCGGAGCCTCGGTGGGCGGCGGGCGCGCCGGTAGCGTAGGATAGCGCGGTTGCTGCACGCGCAACACCCGGCGGTGTTTCACCTTGACACCCCCGAAAGCGGGGCGCAGGCTCCGCGCGCCTGCCATTCGCGAGTCGATCTCCCGGATGCGACACCTGCCCTCCAGCCTGGCTTGGCCCGAATGACCGCTCGCATCGCCTACAACCTGGCGCGCCACGCCGCTTGGCTGCTGCCGGTGTGGCTGTGCCTCGCGTCGGCATCGGCATTCGCGCAGGTCGGGATGGCGGCGCCGCGCGCGGACGAGCAATTCGACTTCATGAACCTGCTGGACCAGCACGGTCTGCACGAGATGGATGACGAGCGCTGGAACGCCTACGGCCAGTTCACCTACGCATCGGTGTGGAAAGCGCCGTTCGCCGCAAAATACACGAACCTGAACGGCAGCAACAATTCGCTGTCGCCCGACGCGGAGCGCAGCTATGCGGGCACGCTGACCGCGTTTTTGGGCGTGAGGCTGTGGCACGGCGCGGAAGCGTACTTCGTGCCGGAAGTCATCTCCGAGCGCGCGCTGTCCAACCTGCGTGGACTCGGCGGCGCGGTGCAGATTTGGGAGCTGCAAAAGACGGGCACCGAGACGCCGCAGATCTACCGGTCGCGCGCTTACATCAAGCAAATCTTCAACTTGGGCGGCGAACGCAGCCAGCTGACCTCGGATCCGATGCAGATCGGCCGCATCGTCGATGCCCGGCGCATCGTGCTGGTGGTCGGCAATTTCAGCGTCCTGGATTTCATGGACAAAAATACGTTTGCCGGCGACCTCCGGCGGCAGTTCTTCAACATGGCCTTCATGACCCACACGGCGTACGATTTTGCCTCCGACGCACGCGGCTATTCCTGGGGCGGTCTGGCGGAATTCTACTGGGATGACTGGACGTTGCGGTTCGCGCGCATGGCGCCGCCGGATCACCCGAACCAGCTGGAGCTGGACCTGCGCCTCGGCACCTACTACGGCGACCAGGTCGAGCTGGAGCACCGCCACCAGCTATGGGGCAAGGACGGCGTCGTCCGGCTGCTGGCGTATCATAACCACCTGATTACCGGGCGTTTTGATGACGCCGTCGCGGCGATCCAGGCGGATCCCACCAAGAACGCCGCGGCCTGCACAAGCTTCAACTATGGCTCGGCCAACGCCGGGGCGCCGGACCTGTGCTGGGCGCGCAAGCCCGACGACAAGTACGGCATCGGCATCAACATCGAACAGCACCTCACCGACGACATTGGGCTTTTTCTCCGCGGCATGGTCTCCGATGGCCAAACTGAGGTCTACGCCTACACGTCGACCGACCGCTCGCTGTCGTTTGGCATGCTCGCCGGCGGCACGCTCTGGCACCGCAGCAACGACACGTTCGGCGTCGGCGGCAACTTCGGCTGGATCTCCGACGCGCACGCGAATTACCTGCGGCTGGGCGGCGTCGACGGCTTCATCGGCGACGGCAGCCTGCAAAAGGCCAGCGAAGAGCTGTTTGAGGTCTTCTACAGCTATGGCCTGCTCAGCGACGTCTGGCTGTCGGTCGACTACCAGCTGATCGTCAACCCGGCGTTCAACGCTGACCGCGGACCGGTGAATCTCTTTGGCTTGAGGGGACATGCGGAGTTTTGACGCCATGCGCACAGTCTGCCTCAGCGCGCTGCTTTGCTGCGTCGCGTGGCCGGTTTTTGGCCAGCAAGGCCAGTTGGTGCAGCGTTTGGACGCCGCCCCCGCGGGCGCCATCTGGCTGACCCAGGACAGCTTGAACCTCTCCGGCGGCCTCGGCGGCGCGTTCGCGCTGACCAGCGGCTACGCCCGCAATCCGCTGGTGGTCGGCGGCGCGCCCGTCATCACCGACCTCGCCACCGCCAACATTGGCTTGGCCGTCACGTACAGCCGCTACCGCTTGGCTTTTGACCTCGCCAGCCCGCTCTACGTCCGCGGCAATGGGACGCCCAGCCTCGACATCGCCTCGCACCCGGACACGATCACGGACGTGCGCATCGGCGCGGACGCGCGCGTGTGGGGCGACGTCGGCGGGCCGATCCGCCTGGGCCTCAGCGCGCAACTCTTTGTACCGTCAGCCGATCGCACGGATTACATGTCGGATGGCACCTACCGCGCGAAATTCTGGTTGAAGGCCGCGGGCGACGTCAGCCGGTTCAGCTACGCGGCCAGCGCGGGCTACCACGTGCGGCCGCTGCTGGGCAACGAGCTGAACTACGGCGCGGCGGCGGGCTGGCGGTTCGCGCTCGGCGACGCGCTGACATCGCTTGTGATCGGCCCGGAGGCGTTTGGCGCGCTCGGTCCGCAGGCGCAGCAGATGTGGGAAGCGCTCCTGACCGGCCGCGTGGACCTGCTGAGCGGCGACGGTCACGCGCTGCGGTTCAAGCTGGGCGCCGGCGTCGGTCAGCGCGATCTGGCGGGCGCGGCGCAGTGGCGTGTGGTGGCGGCCGTAGAAGTCGTCGGTCTGGCGACCGCGGCGACCGGCAGCGATTAGCTCACCAATCGGTCTCTGCGTAATCCTTGAGGAATTTTCCCCAAACGTGATGGCCAGTGCGCATTCCGCTGAGAATGGGATCCACAATCCGCGCGCCGCCATCGACAATATCCAACGGCGGGTGAAAATGCTGCTCCACGCTCTTTTTGGCCGCGATGTGCGCCGGGTCCTCGTCGTTGATCCAGCCGGTATCCACTGAATTCATGTGGATTCCATCCGCGTGGTAGTCCGCCGCTGACGTGCGCGTCATCATGTTCAGCGCCGCTTTCGCCATGTTGGTATGCGGGTGGCGCGTGGTCTTCAGCTTGCGGTAAAACTGGCCTTCCATCGCGGAAACATTGACGATGTGCTTATCGCGCTCCGGCGTCGCAAGCATCAGCGGCTTCAGCCGCGCATTCAACACAAACGGCGCCACCGCGTTGATGAGCTGGGTCTCCAGCAGCTCCACGGAAGAGACTTCATCCAACTGAAGCCGCCAGGAATTGCGGTCGCGCAAGTCCACCTGCTGCAGGTCCTGATCCAGCTGGCCTTGCGGAAATAGGTGGTGCTGTGGCGCGCTTTCTCCAGGCAACAGCGGGGCTTGCGAGAGCTCCGCGGCGTGGGTCAGCCCAGGCGTCTGTGGCCGCCCGAGCAGCGCTTGCGGGTTCGCATCCGGCAACAGGTGATACCCACGCAACCCCTCGTAATTGCCCAGCAATTTCTGCACTTCGGGCGGCAACTGCGCCAGCTCGGTCGTCTCCAACTCCATCATGTGGCGGTAGAATTCCGGCGGACGACGCACGGTCTGGCACGCGTTATTCACAATGAAATCCAAGCGGTTGCGCGTCGTCATCAGGTGGTGACAAAACGCCTCGACGCTCGGCGTATGGCGCAGATCCAGGCCGAAAATCTCCAGGCGGTGGCCCCACGCAGCAAAATCTGCCTCCTGAGAATAACGGACGGCAGAATCCCGCGGAAACCGAGTTGTAACAATGAGTTCCGCGCCCGCACGCAGCAGCTTGATGCCCGCTTGGTAGCCGATCTTGACCCGCCCGCCGGTCAAGAGCGCGACCCGACCGCGCAAGTCCGCAGTCTCCGTGCGTTTTTGAAAATTGAACTCCGCGCACGGCGGGCACAGCTGGTCGTAAAATGGATGAATTTGCGTATATTTTTGCTTACAGACGTAACAGTGCTGCAAGTCGCGGGTCGACGGCTGCTCCGCGTCGTCGATGTCGTCCTCCGGCGGCGTTTGCGGTGGGAACACGTTGGGCGTCATGAACACCGGCTTGGCCCGCAGCACGCGGATCCCCGCCTCCGCGCGCAGGCCCTGGTCCGCCTGCACGCGCTCGGTCTTGCGCAGGCGCGCGCGGTTTTTGGACTCGACGCGCCGCTGGTCGAGATCCGGGCAAAATACGTCGCCCGCGGCGTTGGTCAGCCGGGCGCGCTCGTGCGGCGTCAGGTCGCGCATCAGGTCGCGGTTGCGCGCCAACTCTTCCAAAAGCTTAGTCGCTGCGCGGAGTTGATCGACAATCGATTCTTTGGACATGGGCTATTGGTACACCACGAGCCAAACGGCCCCGTCAATATTGGCCGTGCTGCTCGTCCCCGGCGTGGGATCGGGCGGAGACTTGCCGGCGAACTGGCCGTGGTAGGTCAAAGACGCCGTCGTCGTCGTGATCGCGCCGGCCAAATCCGCAACCCAGGGGTCCACTTGCATCCCCGGGCACCAGCCGCCGCGGCCGTACCACCACGTGCCGCCCTGGTTCGGCGTCATGCCTTTGCTCATGTTTGGCATGCACTTGTTGGACGAACCCGCCTCCGGGTGGAGCTTCTTGAACGTCATCCCGCCCACCGAAAACACGTGCTGGTGGTTGCAGAATTCCGCGCAGCCGGTGCCGCTGTCGCCGCCATGACCGGTAATCAGCGCCCAGAGCTCCACTTTCTTGGCGCCGGCCGGGACCGCGACATTTTGGTCCAGATGCAGCGCGTCGTACTTGCTGTCAAAATTGCCGCCGGCCCACAGCTTGGTCACGCTGGTGGGCTGCATCCCCTTGTTGCGATTGACAAAACGCAGGGACAAGTACGTGGACGTCGGCTGCGTATTCCAGGACGGCGCGAATTCCCAGTGCAGGTGCTTCACGCCGCCCGACCGCAGGTAGACGAGCATCGGCGTCGCGTCCACCGTCCAGTGCGTCTCGCGGTGATAACTCGTGATAAACCGTGCGATTTCAATGTTGTTGCCCGCGTCATCGCGCACCGCCAGATACGCGATGTAGTCCCACGCCCCGCAGTTGCCCGGCTCCGGCTTGTCGGCGTCCGGGCAGCGCATGTCCACGTCGATTTCCAGCGTGTCGTACCCCGCCAGCTTGTCCGCTGTCGTCAGCGTCACGTCGGTGTCGGCCATCTGCGCCAGCGTTTCGCCCTGCCACGCCGTCACGACGTACGGCGTCTCGCCCACGCGCAGGTCCGCGCGCGCCGCCTCGCCGTTGTACATCAGCGCTTCGTTGGCGGCGTACGCCAGGTTCGCCTTGAACGGCCAGCTGCTCGGCGGCTGCTGCGCCGGGATCGGGCGGGTCACGTCCGCGAGCAGGCCAAAACCGCGAATTCGCTGAAACCGGTCGATTCCAAAGCCAATTTGCCCGTGGGTGGTCAGCACGGCGTGCGGCCAATCGGTCAGTTCCTGGGCGCGCGTGGCGACGACGTGCAGGTGCGCGCGCCAAAACGCCGCGTCCGGATCCGCCAGCGTGGCGAGGAACGCGTCGACGCGCGTCTGCATCGCGTCGATCGAAGGCTGTGCGTTGGCCGCCGACTGCAGCGACACGAAGAAATAGTGGACGTTTTTCGGCGACGCCTTGACCAGATTGTTGAGGTCCTTGGTCCAAATCGACGTCGGGTCGACATCAGAAACCGCAATCGTATCCGGCACAAACACGTACGTCTCGCAGCCGAGCCAGTTTTGCTTCAAGCTCCAGGTCGTGCCATCGGTCATCGGCAGCGCGAAATCATCCGCCAAATCATGGCGATGCGTGCCATATGGCCCGGCGGCAAAGGGCTGCGCGCTCCAGCCGCCATCGACACAGGCAGGCGCGGGAGCGAACACGTCGGAGTCATCAGCGCCTGAATCCAGAGATCCTTCATCCGGACCTGCCTCGGCGTCCGCGGCCACGGCAGTGACATCCGCGGGCACGTCAGGCGCGACGTCAGCCGCGGCCGTCGAATCGGCCGGCTTTGGCGAACCGCAAGCCAAGACCAGCGCACAGACGACAAGACCGGGACGAAACAACATGGCAAACTCCGCAGCGACAGCGCCCGGGGGCGAAAGCGGTGAAACACGTGGCTTCGCGGCCTCACCCGGACCGCTGACGATACGGCATTACGCGGTGGTTGGGCAAACGCGAATTGCCCGGTAGCATAGCGGCGAGGACGCAGGTCCGGCCCGGCCCGCGACCCAAGGTAGTGTTCGTAGATTCGAGTTTTTTGCCGCGCGGTCGGCCGTCGTTTTCCCGGAGTTCATCGCATGGCCAAGGCAAAACCAAACCAGAACACGCGGTTGCGGGCCGTCGCCGTGCCGCCGTCTCCGCGCCCCGCGCCGCCGACGCGCCGCGAGTGGGCGAGCGCGCTGGTGCTGCTGCTGGGCGCGTTCGCGTTCTACCACCGCATCGAGGTGTTTTCGGCGCTGGACATGCAGATCGGCGGTGGCGCCGATCCCCGGCTGATCCACGCGATTTGTGAGCACTGGCTGCAGGTTTTTCGCGGCCAAGCCGACATCGCCTCGCCGCATTTTTTCTATCCGCAGCAAGGCACGCTCGGCTACACGGACGCGATGCTGGGCCAGGGCGCGCTGTACGCGCTGGCGCGGGGCCTGGGCCTCGAGATGTTTCGCGCCTACAACTTCATGCTGACGGCGACCGATGCGCTGAACGCCGCGGTCATGCTGGCTTTTTTGCACCTTGGGCTGCGCGTGCGGCTGCCGGCGGCGGCGTTCGGCGCGGTGCTGCTCGCCTTCAACAGCGCCAAGCTGGCGCAGATCGGCCACGCGCAGCTGGAGCTGCTGTTCGCGCTGCCGCTGGCGCTGTGGGCGCTGACGGATCTGGCGCGCCGTCCGGCTTTTTCCTGGGTCTCGCTGGCGCTGGGCGCGGCGTTTGGCGGCTGCGTCGCGCTGGAGATCTGGAGCAGCTTCTACAACGGCTGGTTTTTCTGCTTTTGGCTGCTCATCGCCGGGCTGCTGGCGCTGGCGCAGCGCGAGACCCGTGGCGCCATGCTGACCGCGCTGCGCCACCACTGGCCAGCGATTCCGGTGGCGCTCGCGGTGCTGTACAAGTGTCTGAAACCTTTTGCGAACATCTATCAGCCGGTTGCGGAACAGCTGGGTTGGCGCAGCTATGAGGAGGTCATGGCGATGCTGCCGCAGCCGCTGTCGTATTTCAGCATGGGCGACGGCGCGCTTGTGTGGGGCTGGTTGCCCAAGACTTTTCCGCAGTTCGACGCGCTGCCGACGCCGTGGGAACACCGGATGGGCATCGGGCTCCTGCCGTGGCTGGCGGTCCTTGTCGCGCTCGCGCTCGGCATCCGGGCGATCGCCCGCCAGCAAGCCAAGCCGCTGGACCGCTGGCTGGTCCTGCTGGTGGTTTCCGCGCTGGTGCTCTTGCTGCTGCCGATTCGTCTGGGCGACGCGTCGCTCTGGCGCTGGTTCTACGACAACTTTCCCGGCGCGCGCGCAATGCGTTCCGTCACGCGCGTGATCCTGGTTGCCATGCTGCCGATGGCGATTGCGGCGGCGCTGCTGGTGGATCGGCTGCGCGCGGGCGCGAGCGCGAGCGCACACGCACGGCTGTGGACCGGCCTGCTGGCAGTTGCCGTCCTGTTCGCGACGGTCGAGCAGGGCCGGAGCGTACCGGGGCATATTCCGGCCGAGGAGCGGTCGCGGATCGCCGAGATCGCCGCGCAGATCGACCCGCAGCGCTGCACGGCATTCTTCGTGCGCACGTCCACAACCGGCCCGGAGTCCGAGATCGACCTCCAGACGATGGCGATGCTCGCGGCAATGCAGACCGGCGTGCCGACGCTCAACGGCTACAGCGGCAAGTACCCGTACGGCTGGGACCTGGAAAAGATGCGCGCGCCGGGCTATCTGGACCGCGTGCGCGAATGGCGGATTCGGTCAGGCCTGCGGACGCCGGTCTGCGTCGCGTGGGTGCGCTAGCGCGAAGCGTGATTCTCGCGGCGAGCGGCACAGCGCGGCCGGCACTCCAACCGACGTTCGAGATCAAGCGTCCGTCATCGGCGGCGTGCCACCGGAGGGCACGCTCACGGTTCCAGTCCGAAATGCAACAGGTCTGACCGGAAAAGCTGGGTGTTGGAAATCGGTCAGCCTGTCTAAGGCGCGGTCTGCCCCAGCGGCAGGTCCCACTCGGCGCGCAGGTTTTTGTCGGCGACGCACGCCGGATCGCCCCAGCACGGGTCCTCCGTCACTTTGGTCGCCAGCGAGTGCAGGTAGGTCGCGATCAGGTTGCGGTGGTACTGCGTGTACGTGCCGTTGTAGCCATCCACCGCGGGAAAGCTGTCCTTGTCCGGCGAGGCGATGTACGCGTGGTTGCCATGCACGTCCGCCAGACACAGCGCGGACAGCGCATTGCCCAACGGCCCGGCTGCCGTCAGCTGCGACGGCACGATGCTGCACAGCCCCGTGCCCTTGCCGCCTTCAGGCCGCGCCGGGTTCAGCAGCACCGGCGGCACATCCTTTCCGACCAAAATACCCAATGAAATCATAGACTCCGTCCACGCGCGGTAGGGCGCCGCCGCCTCGGTCTGGACCGCAAACGGCGCGTTGAACGCCTGCGCCGGATCCGCGCCCCGGCCCATCAGGCCAATCGACCGGGCCAGCGCCAGGCCTTGCGAAAAAACCACCGTGCTGTCGCCAATCGCCAGCATCATTAGCAGGTTGGTCACCGGCCATTCCGGCTGACGGCCCGGCAGGGGGTCAAACAGCACGCGGTCGGCCACCGTGATCGCGTCCGCGCCTTCAAGCACGTTCGCCGCGATCTGGACAAACTTGCGAAAATCCGGAGTGTTGCGTGGCTTGGCCGTGCCTTCGTACGGCGTGATCAGCCGCGCGTGGCTGACGGTATTGCCGTCCGCACCGACGACGTCCAGCAGCAGCTCGTCGCCGATATCCGCGCTGATCGCCACGGTAAACCCGCCATCTGCCTCGACTTTACCTTCCGCGTAGGTTCCCGCCGTCGTGTCCTGGATGCGCACCTTGGCGCCGACCGGCGCGAGGATCTCGCCGCGCGTGCCCGGGCCGCCGTCCGCCTGCACCGGATACGTCACGCTGACGTCCACCGGCGCGTCGACGCACACGCCGCCATGGTTCCAGTCGCGGTAGGTCGAAAACGTGTCCCGCGAGCAGTTGTTCGAGTCGTCGTTGATCGACAATCGTGCGAAATGATTGCCGTTCGCGTCGACTGGCATCGGACAGCCGACGACCATGATGCCGGTGATCTTCGCCATCAGCGGACCCGCGACTTCGGACAGGTCCGTGCGCAGGAACACGTCTGCCAAGCCAGCGCCCGGCACGTCCGGCGCCGCGGCGACGATGTACGGCTCCAGCGGCGCGGTCAGCGTCGTGTGGACAGCGCCGAGCGAGATGCCCATCATGAAGTACGGCTGCGGCTGCAACCGCGCGGAACCATCGGGGTTTACGCTCTTGGACGGGTACGTTTTGCCGTCCGTGCCTACCATGAACTCACCGCCGATATCCAGCACGCCGTCGCAGTTGAAGTCACCCGCCAGCAAGCTCGGCATCAGCTCCGCCGCGCTCGCGTGCGCGGGATCCTTGGGCGGAACCGGCACTTTCGCCTGGGACAGCCCGCGCAGCATCCGCACGGCCGTCAGGTAATCCAGCGCAGTCTGGCGAATCGAGTCGCGCAGGCGAAACGCGTTAGGCGAAAAATAGCCTTCGTCGTTGGTGATCTGGCAGTCGCCGTTGTCGTCAAACGCCCGGCCTTTCACCGCCAATTCCGCGATAAACCCGTTTGTTTCCATGGCCTTGAACGCGTCAGCATCGGACATGGACGGCGGAAACTGCGTGTCCGCGTTCGGGAAGATCAGCGAGCCCACCAGCTGGCGCACCAACCCGACGTTTTGTCCGAGGAAGTCCAATGCGCTCGTGAAGATCGGCCCGTGGCCCACGGCGTCAATCGAGAACGTCGCGATCCCCGACTGCGCGAAGCGGTCCGCCATCAGCAGCGCCTCAATACGGCTCGACCCCGCGGCGTGCGCGTAGACAAGCACCGGGAACGGCGGCTTGTGGTACTGCGTCGTCTTGGGAACCACCAGCAAAAACGGCACCTTCTGCGTCTTGACCGCCTGCGCCATCGTCACGCTGCCGTCCGGCTGCAGCTGGCCGACGGTGCCCGCCAGCTTGTCCAGCAGCCAGACGTGATCCGGCGTGTTGCGCAAATCCGGCGTCTCCAGCTCGCCAAACAGCGCGTAATCGCCGTAGTTGAACGCATCCGCGACGCCGGGCTGCACGGCGTTGATGAGCCCAATCATCCGGCTGATGAATTCGCCCTGGAGCACGTAATCGTGATCCCACGCCACGGTCGGATACGGATTCTCCGGCGGGTAGGTGACGATGTTGCCGTCAAACGGAATGTCCATCTTGTCGATCGCAAACAGCGCGGAAGGCACCGCGGCGTTCAGCCAGCCAAACGGCCCGCTGCCGTACAACCCGTCGCGCAAGCTGCGAAACGTCCGCGACAGGTCGCCGGTCGTCAGCGTCCACGCGAACGCGATATCCTCAGGCTTGACGCCCATTTCCGCGAGGCTCGGCAGCGCGCGCGTGAGCGCCGCGGTCTGGCTGTCGTGGTTGACGATGTCGAACGGCGACTGGATCGGACCGTACCGGCCATCGTGGTCCCAGCCCTTGAGCTTCTTGGTCAAGACGACCGCGTACTGCGCGCCGGTCTGCAGCGGCACAATCGGCCGGATATCCAGCGTGTGCGTCGAAACCTCGTAGTGATACACCCACTTATCCGGCGTGCCGTCGCCGTTCAGGTCGACCATGTTGTCCGGCGGCATGACAAAGCTTGTGAAATCGGCCAGTGGGTCGCGCGGGAACGACCGGCGCGGATCGGCGTGGTGCGGGAACCAGCCGCGGCCGAGATCCAGCGGCAGCCGCTCACCAAAACGTTTGGATTCCGGAGAAATATTGATGACATAGAGCGCGTCGTCCGTCACAGTCGAGACGTCCAGCGGCCCGTCGAAGGCCACCGTAATCGGCGAGAGGCCCGAGAACCCATCCAACTCCGCGAAATGCTGGCGATTGGCGCGATCGATGTTCGTCTCGCCCTGGGTCGAGGCGTTCACCCGCAGCGTCCCGTCGGCCAGCACTTTCAGCGCCAGATCATTGGGAAACGGCAGTTCCGGCTGCGGTGTTTTGAGCGGCTGCCAGACGATGACCGGCCCCGGCAGGCTGCGATCGGTGGCGGCAAGGCCCAAGGTCGGCTCGTCCTGACAGCCCAACGGCGCGGCGCACAGCAGCGCAAGCGCCCAGAGGCGCAGAAGCATGACGTATTTCATGGTCCCCAAGTCCCGGCGTCGCCGCCACCCGAGCATCACTGTGCGCCGGCCCGGCGTCACCGTCAACCCGCGCGCGCGCACCGGGCTTGCCGGCGTGCTCGGGAAGTGCTGGATATGCACAAGCCTTTGTCCACAAAGCTGTTTTGTGTTGCGCTACTTGCCAAATGCAAGCGTGATGCCCACCGTGACGGCATTGTCCTCCGGCCGGTAGCCCACCACGATCGGCACACCCTTGAACTGCACACCGGCCTCCAGCCACGCGCCGCGCTCGTGGTTGCTCAGCCCGCCCGGGTTCTGCGAATCGTCGTAGCCATAGCGCGCGCCGCCGATCAGCGTCACGTCCGACGACACCGGGTAGGCCGCCTGCACGTCGGTGACGTTGCCGCGAAGCGCGTCGCGCTGGAACATCGTCTTGCTCTGCGCGCGCACCATCAGCTTGCCCAGCTGCGCCTGGACCAGCAGATCCAGCTCCTGGCTGGGCACGTCGCCGCTGTAGGTGCGCTTGTAGTCGACCACGAACGCGTCGAAGGAATTCTTGTCGCGAAAGCCAAATTCCAGCGCGAGTTGCTGCAGCCTGTCGTCGGTCAGATCAAAAGTCGCCGACTCTTTTGCCGTAAAATCGCCCACTTGCTCTTGAGCCGATCCGGCCACCGTGCTCGGCCCGTGCTCGTGCAGCGCCGCGTCCAACGCGATTTTCAGGTCAGCTGGCGTCTGCAGCGTCGCGCCCGCCGTGACCGACGCGCCGGCCTTTCCGTCATAGCCCGTCGTGCCGTGCACGTCACCGCTCAGCCCGTCCGGACCGGCGGCGAATTTGCGCAGCGCGCCTACGTCAATCGCCAGGTCGCCGCTGCCGACATCGTATTTGGCCTCCGCCGTGACGTTCTCCGTCGCGCTGCCGACCGTCACTTTCGCGTCGGCCAGCGTCGCCGGGTTGCTGCCGGATTGCCGCGTCTGCTGCACGCCCGCCGCCACGGTCAGCCCGTCGCCCTTGTATTCGCCGGCCGTTTTGACCACAAGCTTGTCGCCCTGCACCGTCGCATCCGCCGTCAGCGACTTGTGCGTGTCGCCGACTTTCGCGCTCAGCGTCTGCGTATCTGCCTGACCCGATTCGCCTTTTTTGTAGGCATAGGTCAGCGACGCCGTCGCATCCGCCTTTTTCCACGCCACGCCCAGCTGCGCACTCTTGACCGCGATGTCGCGCAGCCTGTTCAGGTTCACCCCGGCGTTCAGCGTCGTGTTCGCGCCCAGCTGGAATTTCTGCTGCAGCTCCGGGATCGACGCATTGCCCGCTACCGCACCTGCCGCCGCCAGCAGCGCCAGGCCGACGACCGCCGCCGGGTTGCCCTCGAACCACTGACTGACTTTCGCGGCAAAATCCTTGCCATCCGCGCTCTTGAGCCACGTCTCAGCCTCGCCCTTGGCCCAGTTCGCCAGCGCTCCCGCGCACTGCTTGACCGCATCGGCCTCGGACGCCTCGTCCATGATCTGCGCGCCGGCGACTGGCTTGATCGCCGCCACACCCGCCGCGGCCGCTGCATCGAGCCCCTGACCACCGAGCGCCAGGATCTTGTCCGGCGCAAGCTCCGCCGCGACCAAGTCGTACAGCTTGCCGCCCAGCGCCGCGCCCAAAAGCGCTTGGTAGCTCGCCCGCGCCGCCGCAGCCCGCAGTTTCTCGGCAGCGGCGGAATCGGCAGCCGGTGCAACCGCTGCACGCCCGGCGGCATAATCGAGCGCGAGGGGATCCGCAGCTCCACCGCCGCCACCCGGGGCCACGGCCGCACGTGCCTGCGCGTAGCTCAGGCGCCCAAGCCCCGCGGAGTTTGCGGCGGCAGGCGCACCAGCGGCAGGCGCCGGCGTGGCTTGTGGGACTGGGGACTTGGCAGCCTGTTGTACCATGGCTCCAGTGTCGAACGCGGCAGGCGGCGGGTCAAGGCGCGCGCGCAGCGTTGGGGCCACGCCACCCCATCGCGGCGGTTGACGGCGGCCGCGCCTGCGGGCACAGTCGCGCGTCAGAGCAGGTGCGGAAGCCTGCGCGGTTCCGGGAGAAAAGGATGATGCGGATTTCATTTGCGCGCACCTGCGCGGCGGTCGTTCTGTGTGCCAACGCCGCATGTGGCGCCAAGTCGACGGCGACCGACGACGCTGCTGCCGCGGTTGACGACGCCGTGGCCGATGCTGCGACGGCAGACAGCGCGGCCGATACCGCGATCGACGCCGCTGCCGATGCCACGACCGTTGCGCCGTTGTCCTGGCCGGTGGGCCAAAGCGGGCCGTACGTGTGCGGCCTGCGCATCGTGCAGATGACGTACCAGCTCCCGGGCAGCTTGGGCGCGCGCACAATTCCGCTGTACATCTGGTATCCGGCGACGCAAGCCGTGGGCGACCATCCGTCGTACATGGGCGCGTTTGACGACCCGAATTCCTGGCTGAACGCGCCGCTGGCACCGCCGGCGTATGCGGGCGGCTATCCGATCCTCGTACATTCCCATGGTTTTGAAGGCTTTTCCGGCAATTCTGCGACCTACATGTGCCACATTGCGACGCACGGCTGGGTCGCGCTGGTGCCGGAGGACGTGGGCAACACGCTCATCGACACGCCGTCGCCGCTGCCGCTGATGGACTGGCTGCACCGGCCGCTGGACATCACCGCCGCGCTCGATTGGGCCAAGACGCCGCCCGCGGGCGAGCCGCTGGCCGGCAAGCTGGACCTCGCGCACGTGGGCATGAGCGGCCACAGCTTTGGCAGCTACACGGTCTGGGCGATCGCCGGCGCCACTTTCGACCCTTCAGTCATCGCCGCCGGCTGCGCGACCGGGCGCTGGCCCGACTGCACGCCCGAGCTCATCGCCGCGTTCAACGCCAAGCTGTCCGACGACCGTCCGCTCACGTTCATCAGCCTCGCCGGCGACGGCGCCGATCTTTTGCCGCATCCCGGCCGCAACGTCGTCAAGCGCCCGTTTTTGCAGATGAATGGCACGCTCAACGACTCCGGCGAGACCCAGCTTTTTGCCGACGTGACCGGCGTCGACCTCACCTGGGTCGACGTGGAAGGCGGCTGCCACCAGCTGTACGGCCTCGGCAACAGCATCAACGGCGGCCCGGAATGCACCGCGCTGGGCGATCAAGCTGGCTTCGCGCTGGTCAAGCCGTGGTTTCTCAGCTGGCTGCGCTACCACGTGCTCGGCGACCGCGGCGCGGAAGTCACGGGCATCGTCACCGGCACGACGAGCGTGTCCCCGCTGGTGCATTTCCAGCACAAGTCGCCGCAGCCGTAACGCTCAAGGCGCCGCGACCAGCACCACCGCTTCGTGCGCGCGCAGCGTGTACGTGTGCGGCGCAGGCAGGGGCGCGGGGCGCAGCGTGGACACCAGCGTACGGCCAGCGGGCTCCGGCAACTCCAGCGGCACGTCGCGATCGCCAAAGTTCAGGAACACGTCGGCCGTCGGCCGCGGATCACCCGCCAGCGTCCGCCGGAACGCGACCACGTCGCCCGGCAGCCCCAGATCGTCCAGCCAGGTCAGCGCGCCGGCCTGCAGCGCCGGCTCGGCCCGCCGCAGCGCCAGCAGCTGCCGGTAGCACCAGAGCAGCGAGTCCGGGTCGCGCTCCTGCGCCGCCACGTTGGTCGTCGTCGCACCGCGCTGCAGCGGCAGCCAAGGCGTCGCTGTCGGCGGCGTGAACCCCGCGTTCGGCCCACCGTGCCACTGCATGGGCGACCGGCATTCGTCGCGGTTCAGCAAGATCCCGTGGCGGCGAAACCAGCCGACAAGCGGCGGCGGCATCCGGCGAAACCGCGCGGCCACCGGGTCCAGCCCCTCGTGCAGCGGCATCTCGTGGTTGACCATGCCGATTTCTTCACCGTAGTACAAAAACGGCACGCCGCGCACGGTTAGCTGCAGCGCCGCGAGCAGCTTGGCGCGCTCCGGATGGCCGTGCACGCGGTGGATGGCGCGCGGTCGATCGTGGTTGCCAAAGACCCAGGTCGGCGAGAACGGCGGCGGAAATGCACGCTCAAAGCCGGTGATGAGCGCGCGCACGGCCGGCCCGTTGAGCCGCGTCCGCAGCGTCTCGAACAGGAAGACCAAGTGCAGGCCGTCGGCCGCCTCGCCGCAATAGCGCTTCAACGTCGCGGCATCGCCGAACACTTCCCCGACAAGAAAGCGCGGCGGATCGACAAATTCGTCAACCACCGTGCGCAGCTCGCGGGCAAAAGCCAAGGTGTCGGGATGGTCAATCGTGTGCACGTGGCGCTGGAAAAAGCCGTGCGGGTTCGCTTCCGACGGCATGACGCGCCAGGAAAACGGGTTGTCTGCGAACGAGGCGTCCTTGAAGATCGCGTTGAAGATGTCCAAGCGCAGGCCGTCGACGCCCTCGCGAAACCAATGGCGCACGACGTCCAGCATCGCCGCCTTGACGGCCGGGTTGCGGTAGTTGAGGTCCGGCTGAAAAGGCAAGAAACTCGCAAAGTACCACTGGCCTGACCGCGGGTCGAAGTGCCAGCCGCTTCCGCCGAGCATGGACCGCCAGTTGTTGGGCGGCGCCCGGCCATCCGGCGCCCGGCCGTCGCGCCAGATGTACCAGTCGCGCTGGGGGTCGTCCCGCCCGCGCTGCGAGGCCACGAACCACGGATGCTGCGCGGACGTGTGGTTCAGCACCATGTCCAGCACGATCTTCAGGCCCCGCGCGTGCGCCTGGGCGATGAGCGCGCGCACGTCGGCCAGCGAACCATACTCGGCGGCAATCGCGAAGTGATCGCTGATGTCATAGCCAAAATCTGCTTGCGGGCTCTCGAAAAACGGCGACAGCCACAGCGTCTCGACGCCCAGCGCCTGCAGGTAGTCCAGCTTGGCGATGACGCCGGGCAAGTCGCCGATGCCGTCGCCGTTCGTGTCCAGAAAAGACCGCGGATAGATCTGGTAGGTCGTGGTGCGCTGCCACCACGGCGGCTGGGTCGGCATGGAGCCCCCCGCCGAAGTCCGCTCCGGCTGCCACCAGCAAAGGCGAAATGGCGGGCCGCGCAAGGGCGACGGCGCGAATCGTCAGCGACGTTTGGTCGTCAGCGTTGCGCATCCTGCGCCGGCCAGCAGGCACAGCACCGGCACCAGCGGCGCGTGGAACCGGTCCTGGCCGTGGAACAGGACGTGCACCGCGAAAAACAGCAGCAGCACCGCACTCGCCGGGTCGGTCACGCGCTGCGCCGGCAGCCGCCGCGCCACCAGCGCCGCGAGCGCGAGCACGAGGAGGAAGAACGCCTCGGAGGCCGCCATCGCCGCTTCGCGCGCGAATTGCCAGCGCGGCGCGCGCATCGCCCAGCCCGCCTCGCTGAATTCCGGCCCCCAGAGCGCCAGCCATTTGCGCGGAATCAGCTGGAGAAAACGCAGCGGATGCTGGGTGATCCACGCGTGCGCGACCTGGCGGGCGGCCGCGTCCTGGGCCATCTCGCCGGGCACGTCGGGCACGAACGGTCGCTGGTCTGCCTCGATGTAGCGGCCATCGGCGTTCTCGCTGTTGCCGAGGATGAGCGTGGCGCCCTCGTTGCTTGTCGTCAGCGAAAACTTGCCCATTTCCCGCTGGTTGCGCAGGCCCCACGGCAGCAGGCACAGCAGCGCGGTCGCCAGAATCAGCGCGTGCTGGCCGAGCAGCCGCCATGGCCTCCGGCGACCCAGCAGCGCCAGCGCCGCCAGCGCGATCGGCAGCGGCAAGGCCGTCGATCGCACATACGCCGCGCCGCCTACCAGCGCGCCCAGCGCGAGCGCCAGCAGCCACGGCCGCCGCACCCGGGGCAGCACGCTCGCCAGGTACAGCACCCAGGTCAGCAACAGCGTGAACAGCGGCTCGGTCGCCAGCAGCGAACAGCCAAGGATCTGCGCAGGCCACAGCGCAAACAGCAGCGACGCACCCAGCGCCGCGCGCCGGCCGGCCAGGTCGCGCGCCCACAGGAAGATCGCCGGCACGGTCGCCGCCTGCGCCGCGGCGTTGAACAGCCCGCCCCAGCGCGGCAGGTCCAGACCCGCGCAGTCCAGCAGGCTGAGCACGAACGGCCAGCCGACCGGCCGAAACGCCGAGGCCTCGCTGACGCCAAACCGGTGCGCGTGGCACAGCGCGTGGGCGAGGTTGCGGTAGTCGGCAAAATCCGAGACAGGCTCCGTGTCGGCGACCAGCACCCAGGCGACGCGCGTCGCCAACGCCACGCCGCACACGCCCAACAGCCACTGCGCGTCCGTGCCGCGCGGCTCCGGCAGCGGCCGCCCCAGCAGCCAGCGCCCGAGACCCAGGAGCGTGGCGGCGAGCAGCGCAGTCACCGCCAGCCAGACCGCCAGCGGCAGGTGCACCGACTGCTCCAGGCTGAAAGGCAGCCCGGCGACGCCCGCCAGGAACACCGCGGCGGCGCTCCCCTTCACCAGATGCCGTTGCAGGGCCATCGACCGCCTCCCTCAGCGCAGCAGCGGCGGAAATCGCCTGTTTTTATTCAGCAAAACTACCTCGTCGTTGCCGACCGAGCTCTGGATATTGCCGACTGCCAAGCCCAGCGCCGTCATCCACGCCGGCAGCCCGGTGCGCACCCGCGTCGCCTCGTAGCCCGGCACGCGGTTCGCCAGCGCCAACTGCACGAAATCGCGCGAGCCGTCCGCCTGCTCGCGCTGCACGAACTGCGGCAGGCTCGTCGCGGCGCCGGGCTGAGGCGGCGGCAGCGGCAGCTCCGCGTCCGGCGGCGAAGAAAACACGATGACGTCCGGCTGCATCGCCGGGATATCCATGAAATTGCCCTGTAATTCCGTGACCCCCAGCAGCGGATTGCGGTTGCCCGGCGGCGTCGGCCCCACGCGCGCCACGTCGAGGTGCGCCAGCGCGGGACGCCCCCAGCGCGGCTGGGTCACGGTCCCGCCGGTTGCGATCACCCGCGTGTGCGGCGGCAGCTGCGCCAGCCACGCCTCCACCGGCCGCCGGGCATCGCGCCACTGCGTCACCTCCACCGTCAGCGTCTGCGCCAGCGGCCAAAGCCAGAGGATTTGCAGCGGAATCAGCGCGCGAACCGCCCAGCGCTCCGTCAGCCACGCGCTCGCGACGCCCAGATACGCCGCCAGCCAAAAGCCCAGCGGCAACGTGAACCGGTGCCCTGCCCGCCCGACAACCAGCGTAAATCCAAGCACATAGCTCAGCCCCAGCAGCAGCGGCAACAGGCGCAGCAGCGGCCCACGCGCCTGGGCGAGCAGCCCGGCGAGCGCGAGCGCCAGAACCGGCAGCGGCCACCAGTGCTCCGGAGCATTCTTCAGCAATTCCAGGATGTTTTGCCGCAAGCCCGCGGGCGTGGCGGGAAAGATTCGCCAGTCCTGGCTCGCCGGCCCGGCCAATGTTTGCAGCCGGTGGACAAAGCCCGGCGGGTTCCACAGCGCGCCGCCCATCGCCGCCAGGCCCAACGCGCCGACAGGAATTGCGATCGCCATGAATTTCCAATGATTTTTTCCGGCGGCCAGTGCGCGCGGCGCCAGCGCCGGCCAAATCACAAGCACAATCGGCCCCGGCAGCAGCCACGCGGCGTAGGCCTGATCCTTGGTGGCGATCGACGCCGCCACCAGCAGGGCAAAGACCTTGTAATCTCGTAGGTTGCCAAACTCGACGACGTCCAGCAGCCGCTCCGCCGCCAGCGCCATCCAGCAGAGATACGGCCCGTCCAGGTTCGCCGTCCGCCCGTAGTACGCCACGGAAACGTTGACAATCGCCCACGCCACCGCCCACTGCGCCGCACGTCGGTTCCACAGCCGCGCCGTCAGCCGCGCCAGCGCCGCCAGCGCCAGCAGCCCCATCGCCACCGCCAGCAGCTTGGCCGCCAGGTACACCGCCGTCATCGTCGGATAGTCCAGCACGTGGCGCATCAGCGCATCGGGCTGCCACGACGGCGCCGTCAGCGCGGAGATCAGCAGCGTCGGCAAATTCACCAGGCCAAGCAGCAGGTTGTGCAGCAGCGGATAGGTGTGGCCCGGGCCCGGCGGCAGGTTCAGGGCGATCCCGGCAAAAAAGTCGCGCGGCGCCACGGCGTCGTTTTCCCATTCGAACGAGGCCGGCAAATCCCAGCCAATCGCGGACAGCTGCAGCACCGCTTGGACGGCGAGCAGGACGCGCAGCGCCGGCCAATCCGCGGGCGCATAGCGGTCGCGCCATGCGTGCAGCCAGCGCCAAAGCCGCTTCTGATCCGGGCTGTCGGTCTGCGTCACGAGCCGTCCCCACGTGCGGCCGCGCGCCCGCCCGCGTCACGCGCGCCGCGATGTGCCGGTCTGCCGGAGTCTGACCGCGGCCGATCCGCCCGTCAAGCGCCGCGCGAACCGCAGTTTTACCTTGACAAATCAATTGGTTGAATCCGCTCCGCACACCGCAGAGCGGCAACGCTATCGCCGCGCACACCGGTTCGCTATCCTCGCGTCCATGCCGTCCCGCCTCGCGACCGCCGCTTGGGTTCTCGTTTGCTGGCTCGTGCTGTGGCATTTCTGGCCGATCGACGCCATCCACTTCGACTCCAGCCGCGACCTGCTCATCGCCCGCGACTGCTATGAGCTGGGCCGGTGCGACGGCCATGGTCCGCCAACCAGCTTCACCGGCCTCTTCCAGGGCGTGCTTTGGAACAACGCGCTGGGGCTGCTGCGCTGGCTCGGGCTGTCGCCCAAGGGCATCGGTCTGGCGATCGCCGGCATCTACGCGCTGGTGCTGGGCGCGACGATGCGCTGGCACCGCTCGGCCGATGCGCCCGCGCTCTGGCTGTTGCTGCTCGCCGGCGCGATCGCGATGATGCCAGTGGTGCTGTGGTCGCCGACCCTGTTTTTCCCCGCGATGATCCTGACGACCTGGCTGACGCTGGACTGGCTGGCGCAGCCGCGCTGGCCGCTGGCGCTGGGCCTGGGCCTGCTGTGGGGCGTGACGCTGGACTTGTACCTGGCGGCCGGGCCGGTGCTGCTGGCGACGATCGCGCTCGGGCTGCGTGCGCGCAAGCCCGTTCAAACACTGGCGATTGTCGCGATCGCGCTGTTCGTCGGCCTGGCCGTCTCGCCGGGCGCATGGACCGGTACGCTGGCGTTCATCCCGCTGCATCCGCTGCGCGTGCTGGCCGTGCTGCTCGCGTTTGCCGGGATGCTGGCGCTGGCGATCCGCGCGCCCAGGCGCGACGCGGTGGCGCTGCTGGCGCTGGCGGGCACCGGCGCCTGGCTGGTCATCGGCACGACGCGGCTGTTCCAGTCGCGCTACCTGATGCCGGGTTTTGCCGCGCTGGCGCTGCTGATTGCCCAACGCATTCCGCGGGCGCTGGCGTGGCCGGTCGGCGCGGTGGCGGTCGGGCTCGCGACGCTGCTTGTCGTGCACCCGCAGCCGGAGCTGACCTACCGCAACGCGGAGGCGCTGGCGACGGCGATGACGCAGCACCACGTCGGCTGGCCGGAGGCGCTCGCGCACACGCAGGGCGAATTCAGCCGCCAGCTCGCGCCGACGACGGCCGTGTTTTTGCCGCACGCGCGAACGCCGTGGCAGGGCGAGGACGTGGCCGTGAACCTGACCGCTACGCCGCGTTTTGCCGGTGTGCCGACGCGGATGGACTTGACGGACGCCGAGCTATGCAAGCACTCGAAAGGCCAACGCATTTGCCAGCCGCTCTCGCTGGATCCAACGCCGCCGGGCAGCACGTTCCCGCTGGCCGTGGCGGTCTACGCGGCGGTGATTGCCCAACCGCCGCCGGAGGTGACGGCGCTGGAGCTGCGCGTGGCTGTGCGCGCCGGGCCCGCGGAGACGCTGCAGCTGTTGCCGCAATTTCCGCGGGATACCTGTCCATGGACCTTTACCGGTGGGACGACAGCGCTGGAGCTCCGGGCCCAAGCGACGCAAGTGCGCATGATCCGTCGGTTTACCGCGGGCGTGTGTCCGCATGGCGGCGCGACGTGGGAGTGGCTGGCGCCCTGGCGGGAGACGCCGCACGACCCGCTGGCCCGCGCGGTACCGCCGCCGCCAGTTCCACGGCTGCTGCACCCCGTGCTGGCGCGATCGGGCGAGGCGCAGTTCCGCCAGCTGGCGGCGCTGCTCGCCCGTGATCGCGGAGGGCCCGAGCCCGACATCGCCGTGCACCGCGACCATGCCCAGGTGTCCTGGCCGGGTCAGCCGCCGGTGGCGCTGCGGTTTGCGGCCGAGGCGCCGTGGTTCCAAGTGCTTGATCCAGCTGGGGATATCTCGCGCACGGCCGCGATCGTGCGCGCGCTACCGCTCGCCTTCACCGCATCGCCGTGGCGGGAAGCGGACGCGCCGGCCGCCGCGCAACGCGTGGCTGCCAAGCCGATGTGGCCGCACCTGACGCTCGCCGCGCTGGGGTTGCTTGTGCTGGGCCTGGCCGCATGGCGCGTGGCGCGCGGATAATCCCGGCACAAACCGCCGGGTCCTGCTACGCTTTCGCACCATGCACTTCACGACTGAATCATTCATTGCCTCGCTCATCACCGGCAGCATCGGCTTTGTCTACTGGTCGTACGGCCGCAAGCGCCCCGCGCCGCTGTTCATGGCGTCCGGCGCGCTGCTGATGGTGTTTCCGTATTTTGTCGAGTCGATCCCGCTGACGGTCATCATCACCGTCGCGCTGGCGGCGCTGCCGGTGGTCGTGCGGATCTGAAGCTGGCGTCCAAGGCGCGCTACGACTGCGCCGCTGTCCCCATCCGCTCCAGCCGATACCGCACCTGATCGCGCGACAGCCCGAGCAGTTGCGCGGCGCGCGTCTGGTTGCCCGCCGTCCGTGCCAGCGCTTGGCGCACCAGCTCGTCTTGCAGCGCGTCCATGTCGATGCCTTCCTCCGGCAGGACCATCGGCTGGCCGTGGCCATGCGCCGCCCGCGGGGGCACCAGCACAAAGTCCTCCAGCGTCAGCTCCTGCGACTCGGCCAGCAGCGCGGCACGCTCCACGGCGTTGCGCAGCTCCCGGACGTTGCCCGGCCAGCTCTGCTGCGCCAGCACGCGCATCGCCGCGGGCTGCACGCCAAACAGCGGCTTCTTGAATTCCTTGGCAAAACGCTTGAGGAAGAAGTCCACCAGCGCCTCGACATCGCCCGGGCGATCCCGCAGCGGTGGCAGCTCGACCGGCAGCACGCGCAGCCGGTAGAACAGGTCCTCGCGAAAACGCCCGGCTTCCACGTCCGCCTGCAGGTTGCGGTTGGTCGCGGCAATCACGCGCACGTCCAGCGCCACGTCTTGGGCGCCGCCGACCCGCTTGAAGGTCTTTTCCTCCAGAAATCTCAGGACTTTGGACTGCAGCGCCAGCGACATCTCGCCGATTTCGTCCAAAAACACCGTCCCGCCCGCTGCAAGCTCCAGCAGGCCCTTTTTTTGCGCCCGCGCGTCGGTGAACGCGCCCTTCTCGTGGCCAAAAAGCTCGCTCTCCAGCAGCGTTTCCTGCAGCGCGGAGCAGGTGATGTTCATGAACGGCTTGCTTGCCCGCTGGCTGTTGTAGTGGATGACTTTGGCGGCCAGATCCTTGCCGGTGCCGCTCTCGCCAGTCAGCAGAACGGTCGAGCCCGGCGTCCGGGCGATCTTCAGCAGCATCTGGCGCACGCCCTGGATGGCCGCCGACGTGCCGATGATCGTCTCCGGGCCCCACGGCGCGCTCATCACGTCGCGCAGCGTCTGGACTTCCCGGCGCAGGTCCAGCGTCTCCAAAGCCTGGTGGATTTTCACCGTCAGCTCATCGAGATTCACCGGCTTGGTCAGGTAGTGCCACGCGCCGGCTTTCATCGCTTCCACGGCCACTTCCACGCTGTTGGTCGCGGTCAGCATGATGATGCACGCGTCCGGCGCCGCCTTGCGAATCGCCGGGATCGCCGCAAGCCCCTGGCCGTCCGGCAGCCGATTGTCCAGCAGCACCAGATCGACGCCCTGCTGCACCTGGCTCATCGCTTCGGCCAGCGACGACGCCTCCAAGACTTCCAGGTTCTCTTCGCGCAAGCGCTCGCGGATCGACCACCGGATGAGCCGTTCGTCGTCTACCACCAGAATCTTGGGATCCGTCATGGCTTCCCTCCGCAGGAACTCCCCGCAATCACTAGGATCCGGGACCGGCAGCGCGCTGCGTGAGGCGCACCACTTCATCCAGATCAAAAGGCTTGTGGACAAAGGCAAAAGCGCCGGCTTCCGCGGCCAGAGCCTCCATCGCCGACGTGCCGTGCGCGGTCATCACGATCACCGGCACGTTTGGCCGAGTCATTCGAAATTCTGCAAGAAATTCAATGCCATCGCCGTCCGGCAGCCGCACGTCGAGAAAGACCAGATCGAGGGCGCGTTGGTAAATGGCGCGGGCGCCCGCGAGGTCGGCGGCCTCCAGCACGGCATAGCCAACGGCGGTCAGACGGGCACGAAGCGACCAGCGGATCAGGAACTCATCTTCGACGATGAGCACGGCTTTGCTGCGGAAACTGCCGTCAGGGAGCGAACGCTGTGATGCGGGTGACGTATTCATGACACTGGCGAGCCTCTCAGGCCATCCGACAAGTGACACAACCGCGGGGGGCGTGTCAAATGCGGCCCGAATGCGCGGTCGCGAATGGACCGCAGTGTGTGACCGTGCCGGACTTGAAGCTGCTGCCTGCGAAGTCCCATCGTCTGGGCCTGCCGATTCTGGTGCTGGGCTTGATTTTCCTTGCGGATTCCCTGCACGCGACCCACCTGACGCCGGCGCTTCTGTATCCCCTGGCGGTGCTGCTGACCATCGGCGTCGAGAGCCAAAAGACGCCGCGCCACATCGCTGCGCTCGCGACGCTCCTGGTCGTCGTGGGCCGCCTGTTGCCGCGGCAGGAGCTGCTGCCAACCATCGACCTGACCAACCGCGTGATCAGCATCGCCGCGCTGTGGACGACGGCGGCCATCGTGCGGCACCTCGGACAGTTCCAGCGGCAGTTGCACGAAGAAGAGGCGATCATTCGCGCGGTTGAAGCGCAGCGCGTGCAGTCGGACGAGCGCCTGGAGATGTCGCTGCATGAGCTGCGCGACCTGAAGCTGGCGATCGACCAGTCGTCGATCGTGTCGATCACCGACCTGTGGGGCAAGATCGTCTACGTGAACGAAAAGTTCTGTCAAATCACAGGCTTTTCGCGCGACGAGCTGATCGGCAAGGATCACCGCCTCATCAACTCGGGGCTGCATCCCAAGGCGTTTTTCGCGACGCTGTGGCAGACCATCAGCCGCGGCGAGACCTGGCGCGGGGAAGTGCGCAACCGCGACAAGACGGGCAAGTTTTGGTGGGCAGACTCGACCGTTGTGCCGCTGCTGGACGCCGCCAACGAGCCCAAGCAATATGTCGCGATTCGCGCCGACATCACCGCCCGCAAGCACGCGGAGGACCAGCTGCGCGAACAGGCCTCGCTCGCGCGGCTGGGCGAGATGGCGTCGGTCGTGGCGCATGAGGTGCGCAACCCGCTGGCCGGGGTCTCGGGCGCGCTGCAAATCCTGCGCGGGCGGATGGGCTCGGAGACGGAGGAGCGCGCCATCATCTGCGACGTGCTGGAGCGCGTTGACCAGCTCAACAGCACGCTGACCGACCTGCTGCTCTACGCCCGGCCGCAGTTGATGCGCAAGGTGCCGTCCAACGTGTTCACGCTGCTGGAGGACGTCGCGGCTTCGACGCGCGCCGATCCGCGCTTTGACGGCATCGCGGTCACGGCGGAGGGCGCCAACGCCGTCTGCACGGTGGACCCGGACCTCATCCGCGGCGCGCTGCTCAACCTGGCGCTGAACGCGGCGCAGGCGTTGAAGGGTACCGGCCACATCCGCCTGAGCCTGATCGACGCAGAGCGGGGCTGCAGCATCACGGTCGCGGACGACGGCCCGGGGATTGACCGCAAGGTGCTCGGGCAAATTTTCGAGCCGTTCTTCACCACCAAGTCGCGCGGAACCGGTCTGGGCCTGTCGATCGTCAAGCGCGTCATCGAGCAGCACGGCGGCGAAATCACCATCGAGTGCCCGCCCGCAGGCGGTACCGTCGTGCGCATCGCGTTCGCGCGGTAGTCGGTTCACGGAGCGCTCATCCGCGCGCCCATCGCTTCGCGCTGCTGTGGCTGGCCGGCGGGCAGCGTCAAGATCGTCGTGCGGCGCCGCGCCTCAAGGAAGTGTTCCAGCCGCTCGGGCGTGCCCAGATCCGTCCAGCCGCAGGGCTCGGTCGGCGCGACCCACAGCCAGTCGGGCACGCGCTCCAAAATATCCCGGGAAAAATCGACGGTCGGCAGCAGATCGTAGAACGCCGTCAGGTGCTCGTCCTCGAAACCGCGCGCGCTGTGCAGCTGCGCCAGCGTCAGCGCGAACAGCAGCGGCTGCGCGCGGGCGATCAGCGCGAGCAGCGCGTCCAGCCGCGACGCGACGACGAAGCTCGACCACAGCGCACCGAGGTCGCGCAGCCGCACCGCCACCTCGGGCGTCGGCTTTTCGACGAACCGCACCACGCGGTACATGGTGCCGTCGTGGTGCAGCGCCGCGCCGGGGACGATCCAGCCATAGCTGTCGTCCGGACTGTCGGGCTCCATGCCCAGCATCACGACCCGGCCCTGGCGCGCCTCGTCCAGACAGCGCCGCAACCGCCAGCGAAACAGCGACTCGTCCAGGATGCCGTGGTCGGCGGGCACCATAACGACGACCGCGTCGGGATCGGTCAAGCGAATGTGCATCAGCGCGAGCAGCACGCCCATGGCCGTACCGCGATCCGCCGGCTGGCGCAGAATGTGCTCGTCCAGCAAGTCGTGGCGCTGCTTGCGCCAGTGCTCTTCGTGCTGCGCTGCGACCACGAGCACGGTCCGGTCCGCCCGGACCAGCGGCGCCATGCGGTCCAGCGTCGACTCCAGCAAGGAGCGATTGCCCCACAGCGTGCAGTACTGCTTGGGAACCACCACCCCATCGTCGCGCCGTGTTCGCGTCGCCAGCCGGGAGCCCACGCCGCCCGCCAGAACGACTGCCCACACATCGTGCATCTTTCCCGTCTGACTCCGCGCCTGATGCATGTTTCCCCCACCTGAATGGCGCGAAGTCCAGAAAGCGCGCCGCTCGGCTGCGATCCACGATTCGTGCCAAGTTCCAAAGAATCTGAACATGCTGATTCCGCGGAGAAATCCCCTGGACGACCGGGGCGTCACCGCGCTCCAGTGGGGAAATGTCCACAGCGGTCTCGCAAGAATCCCCGAACGCGTGATCTCACGCGGCCGCGTCTTCACAAGCCGACATTTTTCCCCAATCGGCCGCGGAGAATTCCCGTCGCGGCGGACCGCGAGCGGGAGTCTCGCGGCTGGTCACGCGCGAAAATCTGCTGGGAGCATAGGCTTTTTTTTGCGAGCGGCGCCAGTCGGCACGGCCTTTGCAAAGTCGCTTCCCGCCGCGCAGTGCGCGCAGAGTAGTGATGCCGTTGCTGCTTCCGCCTGTTTGGAAGTTGGCTTTTCTGTTTGTTTTTTGCTCCGGAGGCCGTCATGTTTGGTTCCAAGAAACAACTCCTGCGCCGCGTGACGTTGGCGCTGATGTTGCTCGTGCCGCTCGGGCTGCAATCGTGCGGTACCAGCAACACGACCGCGGCGACCCAAATCGTGGCGATCCGGTTGACGCCGGACCACGCGACGTTGCATCCGGGAGCCAAGCAAACCTATGGCATTCAACAGGTTTGGAACGACGGCACCGAGAGCGCTGGCACCGCTGCGGATGCCGTTTGGACCTCCAGCGACTTGAGCGTCGCCACCGTGAGCACAGCCGGCCAAGCGTCCGCGCTGAAGGTGGGCATGGCGACGGTTACCGCGACGCTCCAGGGCATGTCCGCGACCTCCACGCTGCAGGTGACAGCGCGGCAAATCCTCGCGGTGCATGTCACGCCGACGCTGGCGTCGCTGGCCGTGGGCGGCCATCAGCAGCTGCAGACGACAGCTGTGTATGACGACGGTTCCTCCGGCGACGTGACGGGCCAGGCGACCTGGACGAGCAGCGACAACAGCATCGTGGCGATCGACGCGACCGGGCTCGCGACCGCGATCAAGGGCGGTCAGGCCACGCTGACGGCGACTGTCGGCACGTTGACGGACGTGGCCGCCATCACGGTGACCCAGCGCAGCATGGTGGCGCTGGTCCTGGAGCCGGCAAAGCAGGACGTCACGGTGGCTGGAATGGTGCAGATCAATGCGTTTGCGATCTATGACTTGGGCCCGCAGGTGGACGTGACGACGCAGGCCACGTGGAAATCGCTGAACGCGGACATCGCGACGGTGAACGCGTCGGGTCAGGTGACCGGTCTGAAGGAAGGCGCGGCGACCATCACCGCGTCGCTGGCCGGCATCGACGCGAGCAGCGCAATCAACGTGAAAGCCAAGCAGCTCATGGCGTTGCAAGTGACGCCGGCGCTGGCGACGGTCGCGATTGGCGGCAAGCAAGCGTTCCTCGCGACCGGCAACTACGACAACGGCACGACCGACGACTTGACGGCGCAGGTGCAGTGGACCTCGTCCGACCCCGGGTCCGTGTCGATCGACGCGACCGGGCTTGCCACGGGCTTGGCGGGCGGAAAAGCCGCAGTCATTCACGCAGCTTATGGCGGCAAGGACGGAACCGCGTCCTTGGTCGTTTCCGCTGCGACGGTCTCCGCCATCGCGCTGACGCCGGCCAACGCCATGCTCGCCAAGGGCCAGATGCAGGAGTTCCAGGCGACGGCGTCCATGACCGACGGGACGCAGCTGGACGTGACGCTGCAGGCGACTTGGACCTCGACCGCGCCGGCGATCGCGACCGTGAACGCCCAGGGCCACGCAACGGGCGTCGCCAAGGGCAGCTGCGCAATCCACGCCACGTTGAACGGCATCACCGGCAGCGCGGCGCTCAACGTCTCGGACGCGACGGTGACCAGCGTGCAGATCGCGCCGTCGATGACGACGTCGTTCGTCGGCGGCCCGGTCATCGGCTTCAGCGCGATCGCCAGCTACAGCGACGCGACCTACGCCGTCGTGACCACGCAGGTCACGTGGCAGAGCTCCGACCCCACGGTCGCGACCGTCAACGCGCAGGGCAAAGCCACGCCGATCAAGCAAGGTAGTGTGCAAATCAGCGCCGCGTATCAAGGCGTGATCTCGAACTTTGGGCTGATCGCCGTCGGCCCGGCGGTGGTGTCCGGGCTGGTGGTCATGCCGGCGACCGCGACGCTCGCGAAGGGCACCAGCGTGGCGCTCAAGGCGGTCGCGACGTTGAGCGATGGCACGTCGATCGACCTGACCTCCGCGGTGGCCTGGCAGTCTTCCGATCTGACGGTCGCGACGGTGACGGCGAACGGGCTTGTGACCGGCCTCAAGGCGGGCACCGCGATGCTGACCGCGACGTTCCAAGGCAAGACCGCGTCCTCGGCGCTGACCGTCTCGCCCGCGACGCTGCAGAGCTTGGCCATCAGCCCGACTTCCGGTCCGCCGCTGCAGATCGGCGCAAGCCGCCAGTTCACGGTGAGCGGCACGTACAGCGACAGCAGCGTGCAGGATTTGACCAACGCAGTAGTGTGGTCATCGAGCGACCCGGCCAAGCTGGCGGTCTCCAACGCGGTGAGCAGCCATGGCTTGGCGACCGCGCTGACGGCCGGCAACGTGACGGTGTCCGCCGCGCTGGGGACGATCGCGGCAACGGCGGTGCCCGTGATTGTACAGGCAAAATCGCTGGTTGCAATTCAAGTGACCCCGGCGCTGGCGACCGTCGCGATCAATGGCACCCAGGCGTTTGTGGCAATGGCCAATTTTGACGACGGCTCGAACCTCGACGTGACGCATCTGGCGACCTGGACGGCGTCGGACACGTCCGCAGTGGCGATCGACACCAACGGCGTGGCCCGCGGGCTGGTCGGCGGCAAAACTGTGCTGATTCAAGCGGTTTACCAAGCCAAGCAAGGCTCGGCTTCGCTGGTTGTCTCGGCCGCGACGGTCGCGAGCATCGCGCTGAATCCGGCGCAGGCGTCGCTGGCGAAAGGCCAAGGCCAGGTGTTCCAGGCGACGGCGACGATGACGGACGGCGCGCTGCTGGACGTCACGACGCAGGCGACTTGGACGTCGAGCGACAACGCGATGGCAACGGTTGACGAAGTGGGCCACGTGCTCGGCGTCGGCGTCGGAAAGCCAAGTATTACCGCGACATTTGGCGGCAAGAGCGGGTCGGCTTTCGTCACCGTGACGGACGCGGTCGTCACCGGCGTGCAGGTCACGCCGGGCGCGGGGAACACGTTCATCGGCGGCCCGGCGGTCGCGTTCACCGCCACCGCGAGCTTCAGCGATTTGACATCCGCGGTCGTGACGACGCAGGCCTCCTGGCAGAGTTCCGCGCCGGCGATCGCCACGGTTGACGCGCAGGGCAAGGCCACCGCGCTGACGACTGGCTTTACGCAGGTCACGGCGACCTACCAGGGCATGACCTCGGCGCCGGCGACGCTGTCGGTCGGGCCGGCGGCCGTCGTGTCGCTGGAAGTGCTGCCCGCGGCGGCATCGATCGCCAAAGGCACCAATCAGGTCTTCCAGGCGCTGGCGACGCTGAGCGACGGCAACAAGGTCGACATGAGCTCGGCGGTGAGCTGGCAGTCGTCCAACCTCGGGCTGGCGACAATCTCGTCAGTCGGCGTCGCGTCGGGCCTGCTGCCCGGTGCCGTGACGCTGACCGCGACATTCCAGGGCAAATACGCCACTTCGACGCTGACGGTGACGCCCGCGACGCTGACGAGCCTGGACATCGCCCCGGCCGTCGCGTCGGCGCTGCCGCTGAACGCCACGCGCCAGTACAAGGCGATCGGCACCTACAGCGACAAGACCACGCAGGATGTGACCGAGCAAGTGATTTGGCAGACGAGCAACGCCAGCCAGCTGGCCGTCTCCAACGCCAGCGGTAGCCGCGGCTTGGTCACCGCGCTCGCAGCCGGCACGCCGACCTTGTGGTGTTCCGCGGGCAACATCGTGGCGCCTTCGGTGCAGATCACGATCAACACAAGCATCATCCTCTCGTCCATCACGTTGTGGCCGTCCAACGCGACGCTCGTCGCCGGCCAGGCCCAGCGCTTTGTCGCAACCGGCCACTACAGCGATGGCAGCGCGTTCGATGTGACCGCGAGCGCGATTTGGGACGTTGTCGACGCGAATGACGCCGCCATCGCCGGCTTTGCGAGCGTGTCCGGCGGCCTCGTCGCCGCGCTGCAATCCACCGCCAACGTGCCCGGCGGCCAGGTCCGCATCAAAGCGCACATCGGCAGCGTCTCGACCTACGCGTCGCTGGTCATCAAGGCCAGCGTCATCACCGGCATGACGGTCACGTGCGACGCTCCGCTCAGCTGCCTGCCCAGCGGGATCGGCTATCAGGTCAGCTGCGTCGCGACCGCCAACTTCGACGACAACACGACTGGCGACGTCACCACGACCGCGAGCTGGTCCTCCAGCGCCACCGGTGTCGCCACGACGCCCGTGCTCGCCGACGGCCGCGCTTGGACGACGATTGTCGGCAACGGCCCGGCGGTCATCACCGCAGCCCAGGGCGGCCAGACGTCGGTGGCATCGGCTGCATCCACGCTCGGCGGCGCGGCGCTCAACTTGAACGCGATCACCGTCGGCCCGCCGACCACGTCGCGCGCCAAGGGATTTACCCAGCAATATCAGGCATCCGGCCTCTTCACAGGCGGCGGTTGCGACCCGGCGACGCGCGACCTCACGCGGCTGGTCACGTGGACCAGCAGCATTCCCGCCGTCGCGCCGATCAGCAACGCGCCCGGCAGCAAAGGCCTCGCCTCGGCCGCGACGCCCGGCACGACGACCATCGCCGCGACGCTCGGCCTCATCTCGGGCTCCGCTCAGCTCGTCGTCTCCGCGGCGTGCCTCGGCACGGTGCGCATCGAGCAGGTCAACCCGACCTGGCCGACCCAGGTGCAGGTGCCGCTGACCGTCGTCGGCTACTACTCCGACGCGCCGCTGACGCCCGCGCAGCTGCAGCCGGGGACCATCGGCGCGTGGTCGTCCAACAACGTGAATCCGGCGACGTGGATGCTGTCGATCGGCACGACTTCCCCGGGCGCGGTCACGTTCTCCGTGCTGACCGGCGCCTGCAGCGAAGCGGTGACGGACACGACGACGGTGACGGTCGACCCAGCCGCGCTCCCGAGCGCGCTTGTGTTGGCGCCCGCGACTGCCCAAATCACCAAGGGCGCGTATCAGGACTTCAGCGCGACCGCAACGTACGAGACTTATGGCACATTCAACGTGTCCGCGTACTCCGGCTGGAGCGTCGCGCCGCAGATCGGCCTGAGCTGGGGTCAGCAAGCCGCGGGCCTGCTGGAGCGGTTCCAACACCAGGGCACGACTTCGGGCGTGACGACCGTGGCGGCTGCGTACAAGAATCGCACCGCGACGGCGAGCCTGCAGGTCAGCGGTTCCACGGTGAGCAAGGTTGAAATCATTGAGGTTCAGCCGGCAATTCCGCAGCTGGGCATCCCGATCGGCCTGAACCTGCGTTTTCGCGCACGCGTGACCTGGTCAGACGGCTCGTATGCCGACAATCCGTCCGGGCTGGCGTTCTTCAGCTCCGATCCGGCCAAGCTGGGCATCATTTCCGGCAACCTGGCGACGACGCTGGCGCCATCCGCGGGCACGGATCCGACAGTGACGGCGACGTACGGTGCCCAGTCGAGCATCGCGCTTCCGGTGAAGATCTCGACGGCGACGCTGGTCGACCTGCAGTTCAGCAGCCCCAGCGGCGGCAACATGCCGCGCAACGCAGCGATGCCGCTGACCGTCACCGGCATCTACAGCGACGGCTCCAGCTTTGACGTGTCGGCGCTCGTGACCGCTGGGAGCGGCAACGCGTCCGTGGTGCAAGTGGCGATCGCCATGACCGGCGTGACCCTAACGTCGTTCTCCACCACGACGACGCAGCCGGTGAAGATTACGTTCATGAAGGACATGATCTCGCGGGACTTTGCCATTTCCGTCAACGGCGCGTGCCTTGCGGCGCTGAGCCTGGCGCCGGCGGTCGGCTCAATGGCGATTGGCCAGCAAGTGGACTTCATCGCCAAGGCGACCGACACGGGCGGCAACACGCTGAACGTCTCGCAATTGCTGGGGATTTCGTGGTCGGACAGCAACGCCACCTTGCTCAACCTCGGCAACGTCACTGGCCCGGCGCGCCGCTACCGCGCGCTCGCCAAGGGCACGAGCCCGCTCACCGCGAGCTTCACCAGCCAGGGGGTGTGCGCGGGCGGCGTGGTGACCAGCCATACGCTGACGACGACCGCGACGGTCAACGTGACCGATGCCACGCCGGTCTCCGTGCAGATCCTGCCGCAGCCGACCAACGGCCAGACAGCGCGGCGCGTGCCGGTGGGCCAGACGGTGCAGTTCCACGCGATGGCGACGCTGACCGACGGCTCCGTGGTGGACGTCTCCAGCGGCTACGGCACGATGTGGAGCACGCAGAAGTCCGCCTTCGCCTGGGTGACCGACAGCGGATTGCTCTACGGCCAGGGCGTCGGACTGACCATCCTCACGGCCACGACCGCCAACGGCAAGAGCGCGAATCTCATCATCGACGTCCAGAGCTGCGGCGCGCCGATCGTGACGCTCGCGGCCTCGGCCAACGGCAAGCTGCCAGTGGGCGCGACGCGGATGTTCACGGCGTCCGCGCTCTACGGCACGTCGGCTGGCTGCACCGCCAGCACGTCCGAGCGCATCTTTGACGTGACCAGCTTGGCGCAGTTCGTCGCCAGCGACCCGACGGTTGTGTCGATCTCCAGCGGCGGCAATCAGGCCGGCAAAGCGCTGGCGCTCAGCGGTGGGACCGTACAGATTTCGGCGAACTATCTGGGCGTGATCTCGAACTACCTGAGCTTGACCGCGGTTGCCGTCAGCCTGGAGGCGATCTCGATCAACGCGCCGTCGGGCACGTACAAGGATGGCGCGTTCGACATCACCGTCTCGGCGCTCTACACGGACGGCGGCTCCGGCCACTGGTTCATGTCGCCGCCGCCGGTGGTGTGGAACATCTTCGACCCAACCGTCGTCTCGATTGACGACGGGACGTTGACGGGCCTCAAGCAGGGAACGACCAAGTATTTCGCACAGGTCGGGCCGATCGTCTCCAACACGCTCAACGTCCAGATTTCCGGCGCGTGCGTGCAAAGCGTGCAGCTCAACGTCCCGTCGGGCAACGTCACATGGCCGGGCGGCGTCCCGTTCACGATGGTCGCGACGTGCACGACGTCGGACAGCAGCGTCATGAGCTGCCGCCCGGACTTCTCGTCGGACGATCCGGGCCACGTCATCGACGAGCTTGCGAACTTCCAGTCCCTGGGCTCCGGCGTCGTGGCTTTTGGCGCCACGCCCGGCCAGACGGCGACGCTGCGGGCGACCGTGCCGACCTCGCGCGGCGGCTGCGTCGGCGCGCCAGTCCAAAGTTCGGCTGTCGTGACAACGGGTTCGGCGGTCCTGGCGTCCATGAGCCTTTCGCCGACGGCCGTGACCATCGCGCGCGGTCTGAATGCCACATTTGCGACCACCGGCACCTTCGCGGCGGGCACAGGCTCGGGCGCGTACAACCTCACGTCGGCGGTCGGGTACACATCGAACAACCCGGGCATCGCCGCGGCGCTCAACGATGGCCACGGCACGGTCCACGCGGGCGTCACCGACGGCACTGCGCTGATTTCCGCCACGTACCTCGGCGTCACAAGCACGTTCGCGACGCTGACGGTCAGCGGCAAGACGCCGGACGCGGTGTACGTGCTGGCTGAGCCGAACCTCGTCAACGGCTCCTCGTTGTCCGCGACCTACCCGATTGGCGGCTATCGCTTGCAATTGTCTGCGGTTGCCCACTATTCGGACAACACGTGGGGCGACGTCAGCCCGTCGGTCTCCTGGTCGCTCAAGGCCACCGCGCTCGCCGACGCGTCAATCGACGCCAATGGCCTGTACGGCACGAGCAGCGTCGCCGGCGATCAAGTCGTCGTCGCGACGATGGACACGCTGACGCGGGAATTCACGATCCACAACGTGGCCGGCGCGCTGGTCAACGTCACCGTGACCAATTCCACGGGCGGCGCACCGACGACCACGATACCCAAAGGCTTGACTGAGCAGTACACGGCGACGTTCAAGCTGTCAGGCAGCACGCAGGCCGGACCGTACTGGGGCGGCAGCAACTTCACCTGGGTGACCGGCGACAGCACGCTGGCATCCGTCGCGATCGGTGGCACATATCACCAGGTCGCGGTTCTCCACGCGCTTGACCTTGGCACGACGAGCCTCTCGGCCAAGGTCGGCGTGAGCACGAGCGGCCCGCTGGCCATTACGATCACCGACACCGTGCCGGTGAGCTTGACGTGCCAGCCGGATTCCACCGCGGTCACAGCAGGCAGCCGGGTCCAGCTGCGGGCGATTGCCACCATGGCGGATTCCACGACCAACGACGTCAGCGCGTCGGTGGATTGGAACCACCCGGTGACAGCGCTCCTCAGCATCGATTCGGTCGGCGTGGCGAGTGCGCTGATGGCCGGCGACGTTGCAGTAAAGCCGCAGCTCGGCGGCATCGTCGCGTCCAACGCGTGCGCAGTATCGGTGACCGTGCCGTAGCGCCGCAGTCCGTGCACGGCAAGCCCCGGTGGTCATCACGACCGCCGGGGCTTTCCGGTTTTTGGCGCTGACCATTCCACGCTCCGCGCGGTCCCATCGCCCCCGTGGGGAAGTTGCCGCGCCACCGCGGATTTTTCCGCACTGGTGAGCCCTAGCCCAACGCTTCGCCGGACATTTTGGGGTATTTCGCCAACTATTTCCGGGCATTTCGATCGCATTCAGGCTTGGCGCGCTTCTTGCACTGACTTGGGCACACACGGCGTCCCCAGCGCGGGCCGCTAGTGGAGAGCATACACGCCCAGCGATTGGGCCGTTCATCACGAACAAAGGAGATGGCAGTGGCTGAGCAACAACATATCATTCATCCCGAGCGCTTGGGGCTGTGGACGGCGGCGTCCTTCATCGTGGCCTTGCTGGCCTTGGTGGTGGCGCTGGCGGCCGTGTTTCGCGTCCATGAATTGGGCTACGTCACGCAAGTGGAGGCGCTGATGCTGAACAAGCAGGCGCTCGACATGAAGCAGTGCGCGCCCACCGCCGCGGTCGTTCCGGACGCGCCGGCGAACCCAGCGGCTGCGTCCCGCTAGTCCCTGGCATTGCACCGCATGAAGAGCCGCTTGGAGCGATTCCAGGCGGCTTTTCTGCGTTTGGCGCACGCAAGGGCTCAGCACCGCTCCGTATCGCCAGACGTCAGCAAAGACGCGTTGCACATTGCCCCCAGGAGGCGCGCAAAGAGCGCAAGCCATGGTTGCATGCGCCGACCGAAGTTCGAGAACCTGCGTTCCCGATCCGCGGCGTGCCCCCGGAGGCGCCCGTTCGCAGTCGGTGCCCGAAATGCAACACGTCCGACCGACGCACTTTGCCATCGGACCAAGGTCTGCATGTTGGGGCGCGGCGCGGTTTTCCCGCGGCCAGTGTCCACAGCGCACGCTGCGGACCACGGATGGTTGCTCGCGGCCTCCGGTCAGCGTGTTCCGTCGGAAATGCAACGTGCATGGCGACCGTCGCGGCCAACGAACTTCAGGATCGATCGACCCAAGGCTCGCCAGGCAGCCGCTCGGATTGGCATCGTCACTGGCCCGAAATGACCGCGTGGCCGCGCTGGATCGCCCATCGGAGGACAGTCCGCGCGCGCCGACAAGCCGCCGCCCTGCGACGGAGACCTTGCGCGGTGGCGCCAGGACCAATTGTCTCGCATTTGCGGGAAGAAGCGGTGGCGGCTACTTTTGGCCGCTCATCGACGGCAGCAACACCCGGTAGATGTTGATGAATGCCGGGCCCAGCAAGACGAGCAGCATCGACGGAAAGATGAAGAAAATCGTGGGGAACAGCAGCTTGACCGGGATCTTGGCGGCCAGTTCCTCCGCGCGCAGGCGCCGCTTGGAGCGCAGACTCTCGGAGTGCACGCGCAGCGCCGTCGCGACGCTCGTGCCGAAGCGGTCGGACTGAACGAGCATGGCGACCAGCATGTCGACCTCCTCCACGCCCGTTCGCAGCGCCAGGTTGCGCAGCGCCCGCTCGCGCGTGCTACCCGCGCGCAGCTCCAGATTCACCAAGTGGAGTTCCTCCGCCAAAATCGGGCTCGCAAGCGCCATCTCCTCGCCGACGCGCGCCAAGGCCGCATCGAGACCCAAGCCCGCTTCCACGCAGACAGTCATCAGGTCGATCGCGTCGGGAAAGTGTTCAAAAATCTCGCGTTTGCGCGCGGTGATTCGCCGCGCCAGCACGACATTGGGCAAGAAATAGCCGATCGCCGCAAAGCCGACGAGCGCCGCCAAGAAAATGTTCGGCACCACGCTGACGCCGACGAGCGCGGCGTACAACATGATCAACCCGGGCAAAACAAACGTCAGCAGCGTCTTGGCGGTGAAAAACAACACAGGCGCCGACGGATTGCGATAACCCGCATTCATGAAGTGAATGCGCAGCCGCGACTGCTCCCAGTCGCCAGACGGCAGCGACAGCTTGGCCAGCGGGCCCG
>CAIYWC010000067.1 GCA_903929795.1 uncultured Myxococcales bacterium
GAAGCGGTGGCAGTTCTCGGAATCACGCTGTTTTTTGCCAGTCGTTTCACGGAGTCCCGCGCGCAGTTTGAATCCGTCAAGACCGCCGCGCACTTCTCCAACAACGTGCAAATCCAGGCGTGGGGCCGCTTTGGCATGGCGGGCTTCCACTTGCGGGCGGGCGATGCCGATGACGCGCGCCAGCAGCTGCTGGAAGTGGAGGATTGGGTCCAGTTGTCCGCCACGGCGTCTGAGGTGCTCTGGTCGCATGGCATGCTGGCGCTGTCCTGGTTCCGGCTGGGCGAGTTTGAGCGCGCCGAGGCGCTGGCGGACACCCTCCTGCCGTACATCCAAAAGCTGCCGGTCGCGTATTGGGTCCAGCACAGCCTCGCGGCGCTCTGCGAGGTCTACCTGCTGTTGTGGGAACAGGCGGCCGGCGATTCGGTGCGATGCAAGCTCCTAAAACGAAAGGCAAATATCGCATGCACCGCCATGCGGCGCTTCAGCTGGTCCTTCGCGTTCGGTCGGCCGCATGCTCAGCTGTGGGACGGCCTCCTGGCGCACCTCTCGGGCCGCACGGCCAGCGCGCAGCGGCACTGGGAGCGCTGCATCGCGGTTGCCCAAGCGCAATCGATGCCCTGGGAAGCGGCGTTGGCCCAGCGCGAGTACGGCCGCAGCCTGGAGTTGGCGGATCCGCACCGGCTGGAATGGCTGGGGCGCGCGACCGCGGCGCTGGAGGAGCTCGGCGCGACGTGGGATCTGGATCGGGCTGAACGGAGCAAAAGATCTTGAATTTACAAGTCCTTCGCTGTCCTGACTGCCGCGGCAAGCTGCAGCCGCGCGCGACCGCCCTGGTGTGTCACGCGTGCAGCGCCGCTTGGCCGCTGCGCGACGGCATTCCGGTCCTCTACCGCGAGCCGTGGGTGCGGGGGCCCGACAAGCTGCTCCGCTATTTCTACGACGGCGTGCCGCGCCTGCACGATCCGCTGGTGCGCTACGGTCTGCCGCTGTGGCAAGTGGGCGGAACGGAAGGGGAAATTCGCCGCGGCTACCTGAAACGCCTGCGCTTGGACGAGCTGCATCCCGGTCCCGCGCCCGTGCGTTTTCTGGAGGTGAGCGTCGGCTCGGGCGCGAGCATCGGCTTGGTGCGCCAAGCGGCCAGCGCGGTGCCGGATCTGGAATACTGGGGCTTTGACCTGTCCTGGGGCATGATGCAGCTGGCGCGCGCGCGCGTCCGCAAGACCCACCAGCCGGCGGTGCACTGGGTTCAGGGCGATGCGCACGCGTTGCCGTTTGCCGACGGGCTTTTTGACCGGGTGCTGCATGTCGGCGGCATCGGCGGTTTTCGCGATCCGGCGCAGGCGCTGGCAGAAATGTGCCGCGTCGCCAAGCCCGGCGCGCCGATCGTCGTGGTGGACGAGCAGCTGGACCCGCACCGCAAGAACGGCCTGTGGCCGCGGCTGTGGTTTCGCGCGGTGACGTTCTACGACGACCGTCCGCACTGTCCGACTGAAGCGCTGCCGCCGGGCGTGACCGACGTCGTCGAGGAGCAGCTCAGCCGATTTTACTACGGGCTGTCGTTTCGCGCTCCCGGTAAACCAGCGTAATTACTGGCGAAATTGCGCAACCAGCGCTGGCAGCACCGTGGCCGACTGCACGGCCGTCCCACCTGTGTTGGCCGCCTGGGCCAGCGCCGTGAGCGCCAGCGTCAGCGTGTGATTGCCTTCCGTCAGCACGTCGATTCCACCGTACAGGCTGGCCAGCAGCACGATCTCGGCGACTTCGTCCACCGCCACGCCTTCCATCAGCGCCCAGTAGGCGTGGACCGCAACGGCAAATGCCGGCCGCCGACCGCCACAAAACAGCGCCAGCAGGCAGCGTTCGCGGTTCGCGGGCGCGAGCGTCGGCGGCGCATCGTTGTAGAACCGCTCTCCGGCAAAGGCGGTCAGCCCGGCGGCCGGCGGATACGGGCTCGCGACAATCGCCGTCGCCACGGTGTCCATCACGGCCCGGCTGTAGCCAGCGCGCAACGTCGCGAGCTGGGCATCGGTCAACAGCGTTCGAATGTCCTGACTCATGGATTCTCCTCTTGTTTTGGCGCATTCGCGCGATTCTTGTCCCACGCATCGTACAGCAGGCAATCCAGCAGGCTCTGCGATTGGCCGCCGGTAAAGTCGATCGTCGCGCCGTTGAACCAATGCGCTTCCGGCCGCAGCAGGAGCGTCACGAACTGGCCGACCTCAGGCGTCGTCAGCATCCGCCGCGCCGGGATCGCCTGCGCCACAACATCCTGAAAACGCTGCCATTTTTCTGGCGTAAACGCTTTTTTCACCGCCAGCGTGTCCACGGTTCCGTAGTTCAGCAGGTTCACGCGGTAGCCCAGCGGGCCCATCTCCCACGCCAGGTGCTTGACGTAGACCTGCAGCGCCGCCTTGGCCGCGGTAATCAGGCCAAAATTGTGGATCATCGAGTCGGAAATCGGGTTGGTCAGGCCGAGCAGCTGCGCGCCCGGCGCCAGCAAGTCGCGGGCGACGAGCGCCTGCGCCCACCAGACAAAAGAATTCGCCATGGAATCCATGGTCTTGTGAAAATTTTGCTGGATGAACGGCCGAAACGGACCGTCGCCGTAGCCCGGCAGGAACATACCCAGCGACGCGTTCGCGATCGCGTGCACGCACAAGCGGACGCTGCGTGGACCCGCGACCTCCAGCAGGCGATCGGCGGCGTGCTCGACGCCGGCGTGCGTGCCCACATCGCCGATAAAATGCGCGGACTTGCGGCCCAGCGCGGCGACGTGCGCGTCGATGGCCTCCGCCTGCTCTGGCCAATGCCCGCGGTGCGCACCAAAAATGTTCAGGCCCGGCTCGGCAGCGACCGCCTTGGCGATCTCAAAACCGGAGCCGGAGGAAACGCCGAGAATGACGGCCCATTTGGCGTCGCCCGACCCGCCGTCCGCCAGGCGCGGTGCGGCAATCGTGTGCGCAGGAACTTTCAAGCACGCCTCCGGAGGGTCACATCGTCGAGAATGGCCTGCACCTCGGCCTGGATGCGCTGATGCATCAACGTCAGGATGGGTCGACCAGCTGGGTCCGCGAGCACATCCTGCCACGACATCGGCGTGCCCGCCAATTCCGCCGTAGTTTCAGCCAGCGCACGCACGTCGATCGCGTCGCCCACGCGCTGGTGAATCCGCGCGGGGAAGGGCGGCGACAGCGGAAACAAGCCCAGGGGCCCCAGCGCCAGCCAAAACGGCAGCCGCGCGGGCATGTGCAGCCGCTTGCCCCACACCTCGCCGTTGTTCAGGCTCAGGTACATCGCATCCACGCCCGATGCGGCGACCGGCACGATGTCCAGACCGTAGCGCATCGCCAGCCTGAGGTAGCCCGTGCGCTTGCCCCACGCGACGCGGTAGTGATCGCCGCGCCGGCAGCCCTCGTGCGTGCCGCCGGGCGCGACGACGATGTGCTCACCGCGCGCGACTGCTGCCGCCAGCTCCGGACCGTCAGCCGTGACAAAGCCCAAGCCGTCAATGAACCGGGCCATCGGCCCCAGCGCCAAGCCACCGTGGATGATTCCGTGTGGCAAGTAGCCCAAGTGCCGGTGCAATTCCGCTGTCAAAATACAGAGATCCCACGCGAATGGCCGCCCGTGGTAGCCGACGATGAGGCACGACCGGCCCCGCAAAAGCGGTTCCAGATGCGCGACGTCGTAGCGGGTCCACCGCGCGATGCCGTTCCAGGCCGAAAGCCAAGTCTTCAGCGCGGGTTGCGCGCGCCAGGCGGAAAGCTGCGACATGATGCGTCACCCGACCCGGTAGAGCAGCGCGCCGTAGGAGAGCCCCGAGCCGACGCCGATCAGCAAAATCGTTTGCCCGGAGCGCACTTGCCCGGAGCGGAGCAGCCGATCCAAGCCCACCGCAGTCGACGCCGCGCCGATATTGCCCGTCTCGGCGACGACCGGGATCATTTTGGCGCGATCGAGGCGGAAATGGTCGGCAATCTGGCCCAGCATCGCGCCGTTGGGCTGGTGCGGCACGATCCAGTCGACACCGGACCAGTCCAAGCCGGTCTGTGCAAAGATCGCCTCGGCTACTTGGCCCAAGCCGAGCATCGCGATCTCGGTGATGTCGTTGTTTGACTTGTTGAAAACGATGTCCTCGCGGCGACCGGTCAAGCTGGCGTGGCGCATGTGCACCGTCTCGCGCAGGCTGCCGCGGTTGCCAAACGCCGACGCCAGGACTGCAGCGGAGCCAGGCTCAGCGGCGGCGACGATGGCCGCACCCGCAGCGTCGCCAAAAACCACGTAGGGCCGCGGATCAGCGGGATCGATGTGGCGCGAAGGCATCTCCGAGGCGACGACAGCGACCGGTCCAAGCCCCGTCGCGACGCACCGCGCGGCGACGTCGAGGCCGGAGAGAAAGCCGACGCAGGCGTTGTTCAGGTCGAAGCAGTCGGCGGAGCCTTCCAAGCCGAGCAGATCCAGCACAGCGTTCGCGGTCGCCGGCAGCGTGAAGTCGCCGCCGGTGGAGCAGGCAAAGATCACCCTGCGCAGCGCGGACGCGGGCATGTCGGCGGCGATCAGCGCTTTGCGGATGGCCGCCGTCGCTTGCGAAGCCGTGGAATCGTCCGGACCGGCAAACCAGCGAGCGTGAATGCCGGTGCGCGCCTCGACGTCGGCCACGGTCCGGTCGGGCATGGCCACGCGCGCGAGATCAGCCGTCAGCCGCGGCGTACCCGGAAAGTGCGTGGCGGTGGCGAGAATGCGCGCTGGAAGCATCACCGGAGGGTGCCATGGGGGCCGCGGGTTGTCCACGCGCGCTCGGGCGCGGGCGCACCGCTGCTACGGGATCTTGTAGCCCACCGTCCACACCGGCCAGCCAAGTGTGTTGTTCTGGTTCGGCGACGTGATGTGCACGTTGATGGTCGAGCCCGACGGCACGGAGACGTTGGCCGTCGCTGAACAGGTTGCCGCAGTGTTCGCCGCCGTGCCATTCGGGAAGCTGCAGGTCAGCGTGCCGCTGTCCACGCCACCAATGCGGAGCGCGAAAGTGACCGCGCCGGCCGTCAGCGTGGCGCCCAGGTTCATCGTAACGCTGAACGAGGTCAGCGTCAGGGCCTGGCCCGTCGTGATCGTGTTGGCGGTGCTGGTGCCGGAGTACGTCGTGCCCAGCGCGTCGATCAGGCCGTAATAGCTGCCGCCTGCGCCGCCGCCGCCCGGGATGATGTCGCCGGTGCAGAAGTTTGCCACCGGGTTGCAGGTACCCGAATTGCCCGACCAGCTGCAGCCGGTCACGCTGGCCGGCTTGGGATTGCCGGGCACCGCCGCAACGTTCCACGCGCTGCACGTGATCGGCGGATTGCAGACCTTGGTCGTACCGTTGCACGAGCCGCTGGTGCAATCCGTATCGTTCACGCACGTGGCGCCGGTGCCGCACGCGGCCGTGTGCACGCAACCGCCCGAGCCGTTGCTGCACGAGTCGGTGGTGCACGCGTTGCCGTCGTTGCAGGTGTTGGTCACGATGGTGCACGACCCGTTGGTGCAGCTGCTGCTGGCCGAGGTGCACGGCTGGCCGTCCGTGCACAGCGTGCCGTTGGCCGTGTTCGTCGTGCCGCAGGTGTGGGTGGAGGCACCGGTCGAGGTGCAGGTCGGCGTCAAGCACGTGTTGCCGGTGGCGCAGTTCGCGGGCATCGAGCTGGTCGCGCCGTTGCACAAGCCCGAGCCGTTGCATGTCGTGCCGGTGGTGCAGCCGTTGCTGTCGTCGCACGCCGTGCCGGTCGCGGTGAAGGCGTTGGTCGGGCAGCTGGCGCCGTTGCCGGGGCAGTTCTCGGCCGGGTCGCACACGCCCGTGGACACGCGGCAAACCGTGCTGGCGGCGAGGAAGCCGTCGGCGGGGCAGCTGTTGGAGCCGTTGCAGGTCTCGGCTGTGTCGCACACGCCCGCGGCGGCGCGGCACGTTGTGCCGGATGCGACAACGGTGTCAGCGGGGCAAGTCGCGGCGTTGCCGGGGCAGTTTTCGGCGATGTCGCAGCCGCCAGCGACGGCAGCGCGGCAAACGGTGCTGGCGGCGAGGAAGCCGTCGGCGGGGCAGCTGTTGGAGCCGTTGCAGGTCTCGGCTGTGTCGCACACGCCCGCGGCGGCGCGGCACGTTGTGCCGGATGCGACAACGGTGTCAGCGGGGC
>CAIYWC010000068.1 GCA_903929795.1 uncultured Myxococcales bacterium
CGACGTCTGCGCCGCCACCGCCTGCGCCGGCACGCCGATGGTTTGCAACGACAACAACCCCTGCACGACCGACAGCTGCAGCGGCGGCGCGTGCGTATACACGCCCAACACCCTGCCCTGCGACGACAAGACGGTCTGCACGAGCAATGACGTGTGCGCCGCGGGCAAGTGCGCCGGTACGGCGATTGTCTGCGACGACAAGAACCCGTGCACCGTCGACACCTGCGACAGCGTCAAGGGCTGCCAGGACAGCGCGGCAACCCGCGCGTGCACGAAAGACACCGACTGCCCGGGTACCTTGACCTGCAACGTGACGCTTGGCATGTGCAATTGCCTGAACGATGCAGCGTGCGGCACCAACGCCAAGTGCGTGATGGACCTGACCAATCCGATCCCGACCGGCCACTGCGCCGCGCTGTGCGACGACCTCAACCCGTGCACCGTCAACGACGTCTGCGCCGGCGTCTCGTGCCAGCCCGGCACCGCCAAGAGCTGCGACGACAACAGCCCGTGCACCATCGACAGCTGCAGCACCCAGACGGGCTGCGTGAACAGCGCGCCGCCGGCAACCTGCGCCAAGAACAGCGATTGCGGCTCGGGCGGCACGTGCTTTGCCCAGATGTGCGTGTGCAAGCTTTCGTCCGACTGCAACAGCGGCGCGGCCTGTGACTTCAGCAACCCGACCCTCAGCGGGCTCGGCCTGGGCAGCTGCTCGCCGCAATGCGACGACGGCAACGGCTGCACTGTCGGCGACGTCTGCGTCGCCGGCGCCTGCAAGTCCGGCGCGGCCATGAACTGCGACGACGGCGACCTCTGCACCGTCGACAGCTGCGGCGCCAACGGCTGCCAGCACACGACCCAGGGCGCCTGCGACGACAGCAACGTGTGCACGACGGACACCTGCGACTCGATGGCGGGCTGCAAACATGCTGGACTTTCGATTACTTGCCAGTCGCAGGCCGACTGCACGGCCGGCGGCACCTGCATGGGCGGCTACTGCGCGTGCCTTCCGGGCGCTTTTGGCTTCGCCTCGTGCAGCGCGGGCGCGACCTGCGTCATCCCAGCCAACTCACCGTTTGGCGTATGCGAGGTCGCCTGCGAGGACGGCAACGCCTGCACCACCGGCGACCTCTGCAACGGGGGCATGTGCCAAGCCGGAGCGGCCAAGACCTGCAACGACAACAACACCTGCACCGCGGACAGCTGCAACGCCCAGACCGGCTGCGTCTTCAGCCCGTCCGCCAGTGTCTGCAAGGTCGACAACGATTGCACGGCCGGCTACAAGTGCATCGGGGGCGCGTGCGCCTGCAGCGACAGCGACCCATGCACGTACAACGAGACCTGCGCCAACGGCAGCTGCGTCGCCGGCGCGACCCGGAACTGCGACGACAACAACCCGTGCACAGTCGACAGCTGCATCGGCAACGGCTGCGCCAACGCGCTGGGCGGCACGTGCAACGACAACAACCCGTGCACCGTCGACACGTGCGATCCGGCGTCCGGCTGCGCTTACAACGCGCCGAACGGCACGTGCTCCGTCGCGAGCGACTGCCCGTTCGGCGGCGCGTGTATCGGCAAGATGTGCGTCTGCGGCGGCGCGACGCTGTGCAACACGAACGCCAGCTGCGTCGGCCAAAATGCGCTCGGCATCGGCACCTGCGCAGCCGTCTGCGACGACGGCAATCCGTGCACGATCAATGATCTCTGCACCGCCGGCTTGTGCAAGTCCGGCACGGCCAACACCTGCGACGACGGCAATTCGTGCACCGTCGACAGCTGCAACAGCTTCGGCTGCGCACACGCTGCGCCGTCGTACACCTGCCAGGTCGCAGCCGACTGCGCCGAGGGCGGCTATTGCGCGCAGGGCACGTGCGCTTGCAACGGGACAACCAAGTGCGCGACCGGCGCGACGTGCAACATGAACGGTCCGGCCAGCGTCATTGGCCTGGGCACCTGCATGCCGACCTGCAGCGACAACAACGTGTGCACGGCCAACGACACCTGCTACCAAGGCACCTGCCAGGCCGGCGTCGCCGGCTCGACCATCAGCTGCGACGACCAGAATCCGTGCACGGTCGACAGCTGCGACCCCATCACCGGCTGCGCACACACGACCGCGGGTGCCTGCAACGACAACAACGTCTGTACCACCGACACATGCTTGCCGGGCCTGGGCTGCGTGAACACCGCGCTGAACGTCACCTGCAACAGCCAGGCCGACTGCGTGTCCGGCGGCACCTGCACGAGCGGCTACTGCGAATGCTCATTGAACACGGATTGCGCCGCCAACGCCACGTGCGTGTTCCAGAATGCCGCCTTCGGCGTCTGCGTAGCCAGCTGCGACGATGGCAACGCGTGCACCACCCCCGACGGCTGCAACGGCGGCAAGTGCCAGTCCGACGGAACCAAGAACTGTGACGACGCCAACGCGTGCACCGCCGACAGCTGCATCCCCAGCGACGGCAGTTGCGTTCACAACCCGATTGGCGGCGCGGCCTGCGACGACGGCAACCCGTGCACCGGAGGGGACTCCTGCGTCCTGACGCTGGATGTGACCGGCATCGTCACGGGCAGCACCTGCCATGCCGGCACCGGCAACGGCTGCGACGACAACAACCCCTGCACGACCGACAGCTGTTTGACGCTGCTCCCGCCGTTTTCGATATCGAAGTGCCAGAACGTGGCCGTCGCCGACGGCAACAACTGCAGCACGTGCTTCACCGGCACCACGGGCCTGAGCAGCGAGTTTGGGACCTGCTTTGGCGGCACCTGTTTGGGCAACGGCTTGGTGTCCAGCTGCGACGACGGCAACCCGCTCACGACGGACACCTGCGTCTCGGCCAGCAATTCCCCCATCGAGGGCTGCGTGCACACGCCGAACTGACCGGCGCGGCACGAATTTCCTCGGATGCCTTCAGGACAGCGATGACAGATTTGATGCAGCAACCGCGGAACCGATCGGCGCCCCACCTGTTCGTGGCGGCGCTGGTGGTGTGGAGCACGCTCGGCCTGGACCGCCCGCTTTTGGCAGCGCAACCGCAGGTGACGGAGGCCGCGATCGTCGCCAAGCAGGCGATTGACTACTACCAGAACGGCAATCCGGCGATGGCGGCAGAGCTGTACCGTCGCGCGTTCCAGCTCGATCCGACCAAGGCGGACTACCTGTTTGGCGTCGGGCGGTCCGAGCAAAAAGCCGGCCGCGTCAGGGAAGCGACGGCGGCGTATGAAAACGTTGTCGCGCTGTTGCCGAGTACCAACCCATTGGCGCGCAAAGCCCAAACAGCGCTGGCGGAGCTGCGCGCGGACGCGGCGCCGACGCAGGCGCAAAATCTCGCGAATCGCCCGCTGGTGGCGGAGAAAGTGCCGGAGCCCGCACGCGCGCCCGAGCCTGCGCCGGCGACCGTCGCGCCCGTGCCCGCGCCAGCCCATGTTGCCCCAGCCGCCCAGCCTGCCGCCGCTCCCGCACCGGGCGATTGGCACAGGCCCGTTGGCTGGTCGCTTGTGGCCGTGTCCGGAGCTGGCGTCGTGGGCGCCGTTATCCTCGCCGTGCTCGCCAGCAAAAACCAGAGCGATTTGAATGGCTTCAAGACGAGCGCCGGCCTGTACGATCCGACCCGAATCACGCCGACCGACGTCGGCAGCCGCCAGACGAGCATCAACAGCCTGTGGACGGGCGTCGGCATCGCCGGCGGCGTCGCAGCGGTCGCGGGCGGCGTGGGCGCGTGGGCGCTGCTGACCGCACCGAGCCCGGGTTCACCTGTCCAATCGATGACTTTGACCCCGGGGCCCGGCGATGTCGGCTTGGGGCTTGCCGGGAGATTCTAGCCGATGAAACACCTGTCCGCGGTTATCTGGTGCCTGGTCCTTGTCAGCGCATGCACGAGTCCCGCGAGCCAGGAGGCGCTCTTTCCGCCAGACGACGCGGCAGACGCGACGGATGCTGTCACCGGGGCGGACGACACGCCCAGCGGCACCGATGCGGCCGACACCGCCGACACGGCAGCGTCGGGAACGGATGCGGCGGACACCGCAGACGTGGCAGAACCGGGAACGGACGCGCAAGCAGGCACGGATGCGGCGGATGCCGCCGGAACGGATGCCGCGGACGCAGACGCTGGCACGGATGCAACCTCTGGCACGGACGCCGCGGACACCGGGACGGATGCGGCGACAGGCACGGACGCTGCCTCGGGCACGGACGCCGAATCGGGCACGGATGCGGCGTCGGGGACCGACGCGACGGCGGACGCGAACGACGCGGACATCGGCCCCGGCTGCATCGTCACCGGCTGCGACGACCAGAACCCGTGCACCGACGACAAGTGCGACGGCGTGACCGGTTGCAGCCACAGCAACAACACCGCGCCGTGCAGCAGCACGTCCCAGTGCTTCACCAACGGCACCTGCAGCGGCGGCGCTTGCACCAGCCCCAGCGCGGTCACGTGCCCCGCCAGCGACGCATGCCACGTGCCCGGCGTCTGCGACACGAGCAGCGGCATCTGCTCCAACCCCGTCGCCAGCGACGGCACCGGCTGCGACGACGGCGATTTGTGCACAAAAACAGATACTTGCCAAACGGGAAGCTGCAAGGGCGGCGACGCCATCGTCTGCACCGCCAGCGATGCATGCCACACCGCGGGCGCCTGCAGCGCGGGCGTGTGCAGCAACCCGGCCAAGAGCGACGGCACCGGCTGCGACGACAGCAACGCATGCACGAGCGGCGACACCTGCACCAGCGGCAGCTGCGCCGGCACCGCCAAGAGCTGCGACGACGGCAACCCGTGCACGACCGACAGCTGCGATTCCGCGACCGGCCTGTGCAGCAGCGCGACGTGCACGGACAACGACGTGTGCACGGTGGACGTGTGCGTGACGGGAACTGGGTGTATTTTCAATAGCTTGGGCGCGCAGATGGCGTATGTGAAGGCTTCCAACACAGCGGCGCAGTCACAATTTGGCAAGGCCATCGCCATCAGCGGCGACACAATGGTCATTGGCGCGCCGGACGAGTCCAGCGGCGCAGTCGGCGTCAACGGCAATCAGGCTGACACTAGTGCCGTATACAGCGGAGCCGCGTATGTTTTCGTTCGGACAAACGGGACGTGGACACAGCAAGCCTACCTCAAAGCGTCCGACACCGAGGTCGGCGACTGGTTTGGTATTTCGGTCGCCATTTCGGGCGATACCGTCGTGGTGGGGGCAAGCAACGAATCCAGCAATGCCGTCGGCGTCAATGGCAACCAGGCCGACACCAGCAAACCCGGCAGCGGAGCGGCTTACGTGTTTGTGCGGTACAACGGAACCTGGACCCAGCAGGCCTATCTCAAGGCGTCGAATCCCGACGAGGACGACTACTTCGGCGGCGCCGTCGCCATTTCAGGCGACGCCATCGTCATCGCAGCCCAAAACGAGAAGAGCATGGCCGCAGGCGTCAACGGCAATCAGGCCGACAACAGTTCAATACAGGTTGGCGCGGCGTATGTCTTTGAACGCCAAAACGGCACCTGGAGCCAAAAGGCCTATCTGAAGGCCTCGAACCCCGATAAGTACGACCTCTTTGGCTACTCCGTGGCGATTTCCGCAGACAGCATCGTCGTGGGCGCGATCAACGAGTCGAGCAGCGCGACCGGCGTCAACGGCGTCCAGTCGGACAACAGCATGTCTGACAGCGGCGCGGCGTATGTGTTTGTCCGGCAAGCCGATGGGTGGACACAGCAGGCGTACCTGAAAGCCTCAAACAACTACTTTGGCAATAATTTCGGCAATTCGGTGGCGATTTCTGACAATAACTTGGTCGTCACCGCACCCGGCGAACCGAGCAAGGCGACCGGCGTAAACGGCGACCAGACGGACAAGAGCCTTACGGTCGCCGGCGCAGCCTATGTGTTCACGCGTCTGGGAACGACCTGGAGCCAGCAGGCGTACATCAAGGCGTCCAATACCGACACGCTGGATTTCTTTGGAGCTTCCGTCGCCATTTCCGGAAGCACGTTGGTTGTGGGCGCCTACAATGAGGACAGCAACGCCACCGGCATCAACGGCGTCCAGGCCGACAACAGCTCTTCCAACAGCGGTGCCGCCTACGTCTTTCACTTCTCCGGAACGACCTGGAGCCAGACCGCATATCTCAAGGCTTCAAATAATGACGCACAGGACAATTTTGGGTCCTTTGTCGCGGCGTCCGGCGACACGGTCGCGGTGGCTGCCCCCTTTGAGAGTGGCAGTGGCAAAGGCATCAACGGCCAACCCAACACCAGCGCCACCAGCGCCGGCGCCGCCTACGTCTTCCAGTTCAATCAGGGCTGCGACGACGGCAACGCGTGCACGCTCGACAGCTGCGCCGCCAACGCCTGCAGCCACACCGCGGTCGCCGACGCCACCGTTTGCGACGACGGCAACCTCTGCACCGCGGGCGACGCCTGCACCAGCGGCAAATGCGCCGGCGGGCCGGTCAAAACCTGCGATGACAGCGACCCGTGCACCACCGATTCCTGTGACGGCGCGGGCGGTTGCATTCATTCCCAGTGCAACGACGGCGACGCGTGCACGGTCGACGCGTGCGCGCCCGGCGTGGGCTGCGTGTACGCGAGCGTGGGCGCGCAGGTGGCGTATGTAAAGGCCGATTCGGCGGTCCCAGGCGGTGCGTTCGGCAGAGCGGTGGCGATCGACGGCGATACGATGGCCGTCGGGATGGCGAATTCCGTGGAGGTCTTCGTCCGCGCGAGCGGTGTCTGGGAGATGCAGCAGGCCATCGTCGATCCCAATCCGACGGAGATGCTTGGTGGCGGTTTTGGCCTCGCGCTGGCGCTGTCCGGCGACACATTGGTCATCGGCAATCCGAACGACAGCAGTCAATCGACCGTCAACCAGACCTGCGTGCCCAACGTGGGCTGCGGCGCCGGCTGCTGGTCCAACTGCACGGCCCAAGCGGGCGCGGCGTACGTGTTCACGCGCGCCAGCGGCGGCGCATGGAGCCAGCAGGCCTACCTGAAGCCCTCCACCTTGATGGCCTCCGCCGCGTTCGGCAACGCGGTAGCGATCTTCGGGGACACAGTTGTCATCGGCGCCCCGAACGAAAACACGTACCAAGGCGCCGCCTACGTCTTCACCCGCCAGAACGGGACCTGGAAGCAGCAGGCCAACCTGAAGGCACCCAACGGCGAAGCCATGGACTTTTTTGGCGCCGGCGTGGCCATTTCCGCCGACACCCTCGTCATCGGCGCGAACGGTGAAGCCAGCGGCGCGGCGGGCATTGGCGGCAATCCAACCGACAACAGCATGTCCGGTGCCGGCGCGGCGTACGTTTTCACCCGAACCGGCGCGGCGTGGAGTCAGCAGGCGTACCTGAAGGCTTCACATCCGCATCCAAACGATCAGTTTGGCTACTCAGTCGGTATTGCGGGTGACACGGTCGTCGTCGGCGCGGCGGGCGAATCCAACAGCGCAACGGGCGTCAACGGCGATCAGAACGCCGGAACGGCAAACAACTCGGGTGCGGCCTACGTCTTCGCGCGCTCGGGCGGCGCGTGGAGTCAGCAGGCGTACCTCAAGGCGTCCGACGCCGCCAACGGCGCCTTCTTCGGCGGCGTAGTCGCCATTTCCGCAGATACAATCGCAATCGGTGCGTCCGACGAGAAAGGCAGCAGCACGGGCGTCAACGGCGCGCAAACACAGGCAGGCTCGAGTACCGGCGCGGCCTACGCGTTCATGCGCTCCGGCGCAACATGGAGCCAGTTCGCGTACATCAAAGCCTCCAACACGGATCCCACCGACGGCTTTGGCGACCACTTCGGCACCGCCGTCGCGATTTCAGGCAACACGCTTGTCTCCAGCGCGCCCACCGAAGACAGCAACGCCACCGGCATCAACGGCGACCAGACCAACAACGGCGCGACCGACAGCGGCGCGGCTTACGTCTTCGTGCTCAACCAGAACTGCGACGACGGCAACGCCTGCACGCTGGACAGCTGCGCCGCCAACGGCTGCACGCACACGCCCGTGACCTGCGACGCCAATGCGCAATGCGGAATCACCACCGGCTGTGTCTGCAATTCGGGCTTCTACGGCACCGGTGACGTGTGCAGCTGCGGCGGGACGGTCGAGTCGATCACCACCGCCGCGGGCAGCGAAAGCGTCTGCGCGTACGACTGGCCGGTTTGGGGCAACCGCGGCATTTCGCCGGCGAGCTACCAGGACAACGGCGACGGGACGGTCAGCGACTGGCAGACCCGGTTGATGTGGCAGCAGACGGCGCCGGGCACCTTCGACTTCGCCGACGCCAAGACGTACTGCGATGGCTTGACGCTGGCGGGCTACGACGATTGGCGGCTGCCGACGGCCGCTGAAGGCGAGAGCTTGGTGGATTACGCGTCGGCCTCGCCGACGATTAATTCCACGGCGTTTCCGGCTTCAACCGCAACCGCCTATTGGACTTCAATCGCCGACGCAAACGAGGCAAACTGGTCTGCCCACAGTTGGTCGGTCGATCTGACGGGCGGCTGGGTCAGTTCCCAGCCCTGGGCCAGCACATTCTTCGCCCGTTGCGTCCGCTCCAATGCCAGCTTGCCGCCGCCGCAAACACATTTCGCCATCATTGGAACTGCGCCTACCGCCATTGTCGCTGATGGCGCAACCGGCCTGTTTTGGCAACAAACGGACTCGAGCAGCGCCGCCCCCAACACGGTTTATTCGTGGTCGGCCGCTGCGGCGCCTGGGAGCGCGCAGGCGTACTGCGCCGCGCTGTCGCTCGGCAATTTCTCAAGCGGCTGGCGACTGCCGACTGAACGGGAACTCTTCGGCCTGGTGGACCGGACGCTTTTCAACCCGCCGATCAACGCCCTGGCGTTTCCCAATGCACCGCTCGCCGCATTTTGGTCTTCCACACCGAGCTATGGCAAAGCTGCTGATGCTTGGGACATCCCGTTCACTGCGGGCTACACAAACAATGATGGCAACGCTTCCAGTCATTACGTCCGCTGCGTCCACGACTAACCACCCGGAGCCCACCATGTCCCTGCGCCACCAGCCGCTGCACTGCCTCCTCGCGCTCGCCCTGCTGACCACCCTGGGCTGCGGCAAGGCGCGCGGGGAGTTCGCCACGACCATCTGCGATGCCGTCAACCTGTCGGGCGCGGGCGCAGAGACCGACCCGCACAAGCGCGCGGATCAGGCGTTCGCGTGGGCGGACGCGCACGTGCAGACGACCGAGGCCAAGCACGTCATGTCCGCATTGCGCAACGTGGATCGCGCGATGGTGGCGCCGATGCTGCGTGAAGGCGCCAAGAGCCAGGGTGGCTTTGACGGGCAGTGCGCGCTGGTCGGCGCGTTTGAGCAAGCGTACGGCGACAACAGCAAGAAGTAGCCTTTGGAGGTCGCGATGCAGCGGATTTTGTCGATAGCGATCGCGCTTGCCGTGTACGCGCACCCCGCGGCGGCGGCGCCCGTGGACCGGCACGAGCCCAAAGCGCCGCCCGTGGGCGACCAGCCAAGCGCCGCGCAGACGCAGCAAGCCGCGACGGCGTGGCTGACCGCGCTGGGCAAAAGCGAGGTGGCGCAGGCGACAATCGCGGTCGGGCTGCCGTTTCAGCTGGGCGGCCATGGCAACACGCCGGACGCCTGGCAGTGCGCCAAGAAAGCCGCGGCCAAGGACGCCAAGTCCGCAGCGACGCTGATGAAATGCCTGGCCGAGAGCCTGTTTGGCCACGCGCTGGAGATGCAGTTCGCCTGGAGCGCCGCGCGGTTCAAAAAGGAGACTGACAACGATCGCGACGCGGTCGTGTGGTTGGACGACGCCGCGGTGCGCAAGTCCGACCTTTTCAAGAAATTCGGCAAGGTAATCAATGGCATGGACGCGAGCAAGACGCGCTGGACCGGCCTGACGGTTGGCGTGCCGGCATCGGCGACGTTTGACGCGATCCTCGCCGTCGACCCGGGAGCCCAAGGCCTTGCCGTCACAGCGCTTTTCGTCGACGCGCAGATTTACGAGTAGCGAGCGCGGCCAACCGTCACTCCGCGTTGGCCTTTTCGTCCTCGCGTTGATCGACGCACTGTTTTTGGGTCGCAAGCGCGGCGACGATGTGCCGCTCGTCGGCCGTCCTGCACAGCACGATGCGCGCGCCGCTGCCGCCGTGGGTATTTTGGCAGGTAAACGCGGGCTTGGACCGCGCCGGTGCCGTCAGCCGCGCCACGTCGCCGGCGCTGAGCTTGCGGCACGCACCGGTCGTTGCCTTGTGGCCCCTGATGTCGGTTCGATACGCGTACCAGCCAACAATCGCCGGCACCGGGCCGTCATCCGCGCCGTCGCCGCTCGGCTGCGCGGCCAACAAAGTCAGGGCCGCAACCACGGCTGCAAACATGGCTTTTCCTCCGGCGTCGGCCGCGCGCGACTACTTCGCGCCGCACGCCTTGTTGATGCCATCGACGATGCCATCTTCCGGCGCAACGGCCTTTTTCATCTCGGCATCCGCTGCGGTCGCATCAGCCTGCGCTTTGGTCAGCTCGGCCTGCGCTGCTTGCGGATTGGTGGCCGCGGACTTTTGCGCGTCGTCGACCTTCTTGGCAACCGCGATCATGTCCTTGAACGCCTTGGACGACGCGGCGCACATCGTTTGATAATCATCCGCAAATTTCTTGAGTTCCGGTGTCTCCACCGCGAGCGCCTTGACCTCGGCAGCGGCGGCTTCTGACTCAGCCGACATCGCCAGGAACGTCTTTTCGCCGACGTCGAGCGGCGTCGCGTCCGTCATCGAATCGGCAAGCTTGGCAATCTTGGTCGAGTGCGGGCCGATTGCGCCGATGAGCGACTTGCATTCGGCCTGTTTTTTGGCCTCTGCACATCCTCCGAGCGCGAAGAGTGCGAGAGCTGCGGCGAACGAGAGAGAAATTTTCTTCACGGGACCCCCAAGAGCTGATCAGACGCAGATTGGCGTCCTCGCGTTTTTGCTCAACGACTTGCTGAACTGGTCTGCATGGGAACACAGGGCCGATGTGGAGTCAACGACGCCGACGGCCGGGCAACTTGGATTGCGGTCCAGCAGCGCGGATTACGGCTGGACGCCGCGCACCGGTGAGAGTCCGCGCCCGCGGCAGCCAAAAGCCCCATGCCACCGGCCGCGGGGTCCAAAAACTTCACTGGAAGCACCGATAATCAGACGCAGCGACGCGCTATGACTTGCGACCCGGAAGTTGTATTCTCTGGATGTCCTGCTCGGGATACGGCCCTTTGGGTCGGCGGAACCTACGAAAAAGTGAGGCTTGCCATGCTGAACCCCGTCCGCTGTCCGTCGCCCAGACACGCCTTGGGCCTCCTCGCGCTGCTCGTCGCGTGCAGCTCGCCCGCCACGTCCAAAAGCGGCACGGGAACCGACGACGCGATCGGCGCGGACGCGACAAACAAGCTCGATGCGACGGCGGACAGCCTGGACGGCGGCAGCGACAGCGGTGCGACGGACGCGGGCCACGACCTGCAGCCCGGAACCGACGCGGTCAGCGACGCGGACGCGGACACGGCGAGCGGCTGCGAATTTTCCAAGACCCCGGCAACCGGCGAGCCCGGCGCGCCCTGCACAACCAACGGCGACTGCGACAGCGCCGTGTGCGTCGATGGCCCGGACGGCAAGATCTGCACCAGCGTGTGCTCGTCGTGTTGCCCGTCGGGCTGGGCGTGCCTGAAGGCCTCCGGCGTGGACGCGACTTTTGTCTGTCTTCCCAAGCAGTTGGCGCTCTGCGCGGCGTGCAAGACCGACGCGGAGTGCAGCGCGCTGGACAACGGCGCGCTCTGCGTGGGCTACGGCGCAGCCGGGCATTTTTGCGGCGCTCCTTGCGCGGTGGACGGCGACTGCCCGCCCGACCACGCGTGCCAAACCGCCACCGGTCAGCTTGGCCAAGCCAAGCAGTGCGTCAAGACGACCGGGGAGTGCGGCTGCAGCAAGCTTGCGGTGCTGGACGGCGCCGCGACAACGTGCAGCGTGTCCAACGCCAACGGAACCTGCAGCGGCGGCCGCAAGTGCACGTTGACCGGCCTGACCGCCTGCGACGCGCCGACGCCCGCCACGGAGACCTGCAACGACGTCGACGACAACTGCGACGGCGTGACCGACGGCCCCGGCTCCGGCGGCTGCGTCCCCTATTTCCAGGACAAGGACGGCGACGGCTACGGCGACCTGAGCTTGGGCTGCCTGTGCAGCGCGCCGGCCGGCAGCGTCACCGTGGGCGGCGACTGTAATGACATGCAACCCGCCATTCACCCCGGCGCCGTGGAAATCTGCGACGGCCTGGACAACAACTGCAACGGCTTGACCGACGAGGACGGCGGCACCAGCTTGTTCTACGTTGACGGCGACGGCGACGGCTTTGGCGCCGGCCCGGGCGTCGCGCTGTGCAAGGCCAGCGCCGGCTATGTTGGCAAGAACGGCGACTGCGACGACACAAACGCCGCCGTCTACCCAGGCGCCAAGGAAATCTGCAACGGCTTGGACGACGACTGCAACGGCATCACCGACGACCCGGGCGCGACCGGCTGCGCGAAGTGGTTTCAGGACAGCGACGGCGACGGCTTTGGCTCGACCATCAGCCAGTGCCTGTGCAGCGCGACCGGCGCGTTCACCGCCACCAGCGGCACCGACTGCGACGACACCGACACCGCCATTCACCCGGGCGCGGCGGAAATCTGCAACGGCAAAGACGATGACTGCAACGGCAAGACCGACGCGGACGATCCCGGCCTCGTGCTGCCGAACTGCGAATTGCAGGCCGGCGTGTGCACCGGCGCCATCAAGCCCGCCGCACGCTGCGTCGATGGCGCGTTCCAAGCGTGCACGATCGCCGATTACACCGCCAACGCGGCCGCGCAAGGCACCGCCGCCTACAACGCCGTGACCGAGACCGCCTGCGACGGCGCGGACAACGACTGCGACGGCAAGACCGACGACGACTTTGCTGTGACCGGGCCCGACGGCGTCACCGTCGTCGGCGTGGGCTTGGCGTGCGGGACCGGCGCCTGCGCGGGCGGCGTAACGGCGTGCAACGCGGCGCAGACGGCGACCTTGTGCACAACCGCCACCGCGACGAGCGCGGAAGTCTGCGACGGCAGCGACAACGACTGCGACGGCAAGACCGACGCCGCCGATTCCAAAATGATTTTGCCGCTTTGCGACAACCAATTTGGCGTCTGCGCCGGCACCGTCCACCCGGCGAGCCTGTGCAACAACGGCGTCTGGGCCTCGTGCAACGACAGCGTCTACAGCGCGCACGCCGCCAGCTACACCGCCGGCAGCGAAACCGCGTGCGACAGCCTGGACAACAACTGCAACGGCAAGACCGACGAGGGCTTTGTGCTCGCCGGGCCCAACGGCACCGTCGTCCAGGGCGCAGGCGCGGCGTGCGGCGTGGGCGCATGCAGCGGCGGAACGACCGTGTGCAACGCCGACGGCACGGGCATCGTCTGCAGCACCGGCGGCCAGGGCACGCCGGAGATCTGCGACGGTCTGGACAACGACTGCGACGGGCTGATCGACGCCGCGGATCCCAAGCTGGTCACCGTGACGTGCGACAACCAGGCCGGCGTCTGTGCCGGCAGCATGCGACCGGCGGCCCTGTGCCAAGGCGGCGTCTGGCAGGCGTGCGGAACTACTCAATATCAGGGGCATTCCGCCAGTTTCCAAGCCGACCAGGAGACCAGCTGCGACGGCCTGGACAATGACTGCGACGGCAAGACCGACGAGGATTTCAGCCTGGCGCAATTGAACGGCGTCAGCGTCCAGGGCGTGGGCGCGGCGTGTGGCGTGGGCGAGTGCGCAGGCGGCACGACGATCTGCAATCCCGCGAAAACCGGCGTGATTTGCCCGAGCGAGTCCGCCGCCAGCCCGGAAATCTGCGACGGCGCCGACAACAACTGCAACGGCAAGGTCGACGCCGCAGACCCGGCGCTCGTTCTGGCACCCTGCGCGCTGCAGCAAGGCGTCTGCAGCGGCGCGACGCACGCCGCCGCGGAGTGCATCCAGGCCAACTGGAGCGCGTGCACCGCCGGCGACTACGGCCCCAGCTACGAATCCGGCGCGTCCGAGCTGATCTGCGACGGCCTCGACGGCAACTGCAACGGCCAAGTCGATGACATCACGGCGTTTCCGCTGAACGACGACCAGCTGGGCGCGTGCGTCGGCTCGTTCAAGACCTGCGGTGGCGTGAGCGGTTTTGTCAACAATTACAGCGCGGTCGCCAGCTATGGCCAATATGAAGCGCCCAACGACGCATTTGCGGACGAGAACTGCGATGGCATCGACGGCACTGTCGCCGGCGCGCTCTTTGTCAGCACAAACGGCACAGATTCAGGCGGTTGCAGCAAATCCGCGCCGTGCAAGACGCTCAGCTTCGCCGTCGGTCTGGCGTCCGGCACAGCCAACCAGGACATTTACGTGATGGCGGGCACCTACGGCGCGTTCACCGTCGACAAGGCGCACGTCCGCATCTGGGGCGGCTACGACGTGAACTGGGTGCGCGCCGACCGCGCCATTCCCGGCCACACGGTGACGATTGTCGCCGCGCTGGACCCGGTCGATCAGCAGGTCATGGCCGTGAAAGTGCGCGCGGACGCGGTGTGGCTGGCGGATCTGGTCCTGACCGGCATCGACGCGACCGGGGACGTGGGCGGCAACGGCAAGTCGAGCTACGTCGTGCACGCCAAGAACTCAAATTTGCTGGACATTGAGCGCTGCGATTTCATCCAGGCCAACGGCGCCCCGGGTGTCGCGGGCGCCAACGGCACAAACGCCAGCAGCACGGCGGCGGCCAGCGGCGGCAAGGGCGCCGACGGCGTGACCACCTTCTCGCCGTGCGACAACTCGACGCGCGCGGGCGGCGGCGGCGGTGCGACGCCCAACTCGACGTGCGCGACCGGCACGGCGGGCGGCAACGGCGGCAACGGCGGCACGATGGACACGAAATGCGTAGCCGGTGTGTGCGCAGTCATCGGCAACTGCAACGCCACGGGCGGCCTCGGCGGCAG
>CAIYWC010000069.1 GCA_903929795.1 uncultured Myxococcales bacterium
CCGCCGCAGACACCGTCGAAACCTGAGCGCGGCGGCGTGACGGAACGCTGCGGCAAGGTTGCGCAGGTCATGGTGCACGCGGGGCCGCGGCCGTCGTTCATCAATTTCGGCAAGCGATTCCCGAAGCAGGAGTTCGCCGCGCTGTTGTCCGGCGTCGTCCGTGACCAGCTTGTCAAGACGCACGGCGATCTTGCCAAGGCGTTCGAGGGCAAGGCGGTGTGCGTCAAGGGCAAGGTCGAGTCAGCCGATGGCAAGGAACGCGTAATTGTCGCTGGCGCGGCATCCGTCTGGTTGCAGGGCGCGCCCGCGAAGTAGCAACAGTCCTGCCGCCTCGGCGTGCGGTCGACCGCGAGACGCTTCGAAACAGGCTCGCAACCACAGAGGTTTGATGCAGACGAAACTCTTGGCCCTTGTCCTTGGACTGCTGCTCGTTCTACCCGGCTCGGCATTTGCGCGCGGCCACGGAGGTGGTGGTGGTCATCGCGGTGGCGGATACCACTCCAGCCGGACCAACAGCGGCGGCAGGCACTCCAGCGTCGTTCACGTTGGTGGCGGCCATCACAGCGGCGTCGGTCGTGTGAAGTTCACCACCGGTGGCGGACGCGCGCATCGGAGTCCATCGCAGTTCCGCGCATCGGGCGTAGCACGCGATTCGCACGGGCGTATCAAACGCAGCCAGTCAGCCAAGAACGAATTCAAGCATTCACACCCGTGCCCAGCAAACGGCAAGACCGGAGGCGCCTGCCCCGGCTACGTCATCGACCACGTCCAGGCACTCAAGCACGGCGGGGCCGACGCGCCCAGCAACATGCAGTGGCAGACGAAGGCGGCGGCGAAGGCGAAAGACAAGTGGGAATGAGGTCAGACGTGGTGGTTTTGGAGCGGGCCCCGCTCGACGTGTATCACGCGAAATATTGCGCCGCGTGCCCCGACCGTCGGCCGTCCAGCCATCGTTGACGTCACACACATCGCAGCCGTATCGTTCCGCCATGCCAAAGCCCATCCGCACAAGCCTCAGTCACCCGCTGCAAATCGCCGACCTCCGTGTGGCCGACCAGCCCGGAGTACTTGGTCTGACGTTCTGCCCAGGCAAGAAGCAGGCAACGGCGATTACCGGCGTATGGAATCGGGACCTGACAATTGATCTCGCGGCAGTACAGGCTTGGGGCGCGAATGGCGTCATCACTCTCGTTACCGCCCAGGAGTTGCGCGAGTTGCAGGTGCCAGAGCTCGGCAAGGCGGTGCAGGCGCTGGGCATGTCCTGGTGGCACTTGCCCATTGAGGACGTCGGCGTGCCGGACGAGAAATTCGCCGACAACTGGCGGTACGGCCACATTGGTTCCGACATCCGCGCACGCCTACGGCGGGGCGACCGCCTCTTGGTTCACTGCAAGGGCGGTCTGGGGCGGACCGGCTTGCTCGCCGCACAGCTCCTTGTCGAGTTTGGCACGCCACCACGTGACGCGATTGCCCAAGTCCGCAGCGCTCGGCCCGGCGCGATTGAGAACGTTCACCAGGAGAATTATGTCTTCAACGTCGAGGTCCAGGCGCGTCCGCGGCCCAAGACGGTCGAGAAGCTGATTGGATGTCTCCTTGGTGGCGCGGTCGGCGATGCGCTTGGCGCGCCCATCGAGTTCATGCGCTGGCCGGAGATTGTGGCGAAGTTCGGTCCGTCGGGCTTGCACGATTTTGCACAATTGCCTGGCACGGCGTGCATCACGGACGACACGCAGATGACGATGTTCACCGCGGAAGGCTTGATTCGTGCCAAGGTGCGTGGGGACCGGCGCGGCGTATGCCACCCGCCAAGCGTCGTCCACCATGCCTACCTGCGCTGGCTGGAAACGCAGGGACGAAAAGCCAAGGTCGAGATTGGCCACGACGGCTGGCTCTTTGGTGTCGCGGACCTGCACCACACCCGCGCTCCGGGACTGACCTGCCTGAGCGCGTTGCAGGCCACCGACCAATTCGGCGACGTGGCCGTCAACACCAGCAAGGGCTGTGGCGGCGTGATGCGCGTCGCACCCTGTGGTTTCTGGTTCGGCGATGTCGCGAACCGTCTCAAACTTGGCGCGGATTGCGCCTATCTGACGCACGCACATCCAACAGGCTACCTCGCGGCTGGCTACTTGGCCGCTGTCATCGCTGGTCTCGCGGACGGTTTGTCGTTGACCGATGCCCTCGACGGCGCCGACGCCGTTTTGGTCACCCAACCTGATCACGCAGAGACGTTGCAGGCCGTTACTGCAGCAAGAACTGCTGCTGAGCGAGGTCCTTCGCGGACGACAATTGCCTCGCTTGGCCAAGGCTGGATTGCCGAAGAGGCGCTCGCGATTGCGATCTACGCAGTACTCGCCGAGCCCAGTCCGCTGCGGGCGCTCGCGTTGGCGGTCAATCACGATGGCGATTCTGACAGCACGGGCGCAATTGCCGGCAACATCTTGGGTGCGATGCACGGGCACGACTGGATTCCGGCCGCGTGGCTGGAGAAGCTGGAGCTCCGTGCGGAGATCGAGCGGCTTGCGGTAGACCTCGCTTGGGCAATGGCCGGACCGTTGCCGACGTGGGACGACTATCCCGGCTGGTAGATTCGTCTCATGTTGCTACCGAATTGGGCTTGGAGGATGGAACGTCATGGAAGTCGATAGGAAACAGCACCTGCGGAATACGCTCGAACAGAGCGCAAAGCTCGTCCGCACGAAGAAGACAGCCGGGATCGACGAGGCGCAGACCAAGGCCTGGTTGATTGAGCCCGTGCTTCAGGTACTCGGCTGGAACACCGGCGATCCGACACGGGTTCACCCTGAATGGAAGCGCTCGGCACGAACCGGAAAGAAGGCTGATTATGCCTTGCTTGGTGCTGATTCTGCGCCTGCTGCCATTGTTGAGGCCAAACGTCTAAATGTGTCGTTGGACGACATCCAGCATGCGGAGCAAGCTGTTCAGTATGCTCAAAATGCCGGTGTTCCCTGGGCAATTCTGACCAACGGACACGAGTGGCGTCTCTACGAGATGCACACGCCGCTCACGTCGGTGGAAAAACGTTGGGTTTGGACCGTGCATGTTGATCGCGTCGCTGCGCTCGACAAGCTGCACCTGCTGCGTTACGAGAGTTTGACAGGCGGCCACCTTGCGGCCTGGTTCGCCACGGAACACGAGTCCAACCGGGCGCTGCGGCACGAAGTTGACCTTGTCGTGCAGACGCTGACCAGCGCGCTATCGAATCAGGACGCGGTCCTGCTGGACCGTCTTTCGACGTTGACCAAGTTGAACAAGGACCGTGTGCAGGAGATCTGGTCACGGCTCAAATGCGTTGTCACGGGTCCGACCGAGGCTGAACTTGAGCAGTGGGCAAACTCGGACAAGCAGAAAGACACGCCCACTTCGCAAACGTCGTCAATCGTAGAGGAAGTGCAAAAGCCACAGTCGACTGCGCCTGCGGACCAAGCTATCCACTGGCTGCCATTGACCGAGCCGCCACCGGTACATCGCAAGCCCTTGTGCATCAGCGTCAACGGTGAAGTCAAAGAGACCAACGCCTGGTCGGCGCTTGTTGTCGCGGTCGCCGAGCAGGCGGCCAAGAAGGTGCCAGCCCGGTTTGCCGAAGCGTTGAAGAGCGGCGAATTCGCGATGCGCAACAAGAAGCGCCTCCTTTCGCCCAAATCGGACGCGATGAATCGTGCGGTCAAAGTTGGAAGTGGCTACGTGGAGACGAATCTTTCCGCGGCGGCGGCGGTGGAGGCCGCAGGCAAGATCGCGCGGTTCATGTTCGGTCCTGATGTTGTGGCTAAGTACGCCATCCGACCCGAGGTTGATGCTCCCTGAGGTCGCTCCTCTTTGCATTCAGGTCTCGTGCGGCAGTCGGATATTACGCGGAATGCCGTTTTCGCGGCGAGACCGCAACTCGGCATGCGTCTCCGTCCCTGACCGACTTCACCAGCGCTTTGGTGCCGACAAATCGCTGCTAAGATCGTAGGCGGGCCAGTGGACTGGCCGACGACGACGTGAAACGTGTCAAAACAACACATACAACGCAAGCCCCACGAGATTGACCAGCCCAAGCCTGTGCGCAGGGGCTACAAAAAGAACCGCCGCGCGGCGCCCCGCC
>CAIYWC010000070.1 GCA_903929795.1 uncultured Myxococcales bacterium
CGAACTCCGCGCGCATCGCCTTCGACTCGATCCATCCACGCGCCTTCAAGGTATCGTCCTGCATATCGCCTCCGGGGACTCGCCCTGGAGGATTTTGTAGCAGAATTCATAAAGTGCGAGAATTGTGCGGGATCCGTAGCCACGTTGGGGTGGGCTCCACGCCGGGCGCCGCCGGGCGCTGGCGAATTCCTCGACCCGCGCCCGCCGCCGCCGTATCCTCCCCGCTTGCCGCGGCGCATGCCGCGCGAGGTCGCGATGCTGCCGATTATCCAGCCGGTTTTTGGTCCCGAGGAAGAAGCGGCGGTGCTCGCGGTCCTGCGCTCCGGATGGGTGGCGCAGGGTCCTCAGGTTGCTGAATTTGAAAGGAAATTAGCGCTTGTCGCCGGCGCGCAATACGCGGTGGCGGTGACGTCGGCGACGACCGGATTGCACCTCGCGCTGGTGGTGGCGGGCATTGGACCGGGGGACGAGGTGATTGTGCCGTCGCTGTCATTCATCGCGTCGACCAACGCCGTTTGGATGGCCGGTGCGACGCCGGTGTTTGCGGACGTTGACGCGGAACTGCCTATTGTGACGCCGGAATCCGTGGCGGCGGTGTGGACGAACCGCACGCGCGCCGTGCTCGCCGTTCACCAGCTGGGCGTGCCGTGCGAACGCGGCGTGCTGCGGCACATGTGCCAGGAGCGCGGCACGCGGCTGATCGAGGACGCGGCGTGCGCCCTGGGCACGCTGGTCGACGGCAAGCCGCTGGCACAAGGCGCTGATTTAGCGGTATTTTCCTTCCATCCGCGCAAAGTGCTGACCATGGGCGAAGGCGGTGCCGTCACGACCGATGACGCCGCGCTGGCGGAGCGGCTGCGGCGCTTGCGCAACCACGGCATGACGGTCGCGGCGGACGCCCGGCATGGGAACGCGGCGCGCGAGGGCTTCGCGGAGCCCGCCTGGAACTACCGGTTGACCGATATCCAAGGCGCGATCGGCTGCGTCCAGCTGGACCGGCTCGACGCGATTCTCGTGGAGCGCCAGCGCGTCTGGCAGGGCTACCGCGCGCGCCTCCACGCGCGCCTGCCGCACCTGCGCGTGCTGACGCCGCCACCGCAGGTGCGCTGGAATGTCCAGACGGGCTGCGTGCGGATCGCGGATGGCAAGCGCGACGCCGTGCTCAAGCTCTTGAATGATCAAGGTATTGGCGCCCGACGCGGGATCCTCGCGGCGCACCTGGAGCCGGCTTGGGCGCACCTGCCGCACGTCGCGCTGCCGCATTCCGAGGCGTGGGCGCATGACTCCCTGGCGCTGCCGGTGTTTCACGGCATGACGGGCGAGCAGCAGGACGAGGTCGTGGCGGCGCTGGCGGCGGCTCTGAGCTAATCCCGCAAATCGCAAAGCCATTCAAGGCTTTACAGGTCCAGATTGCGCACGTTCAGCGCGTTGGCAGTGATGAAATCGCGGCGCGGCTCGACGGCGTCGCCCATCAGCACGTTGAACACGCTGTCCGCAGCCACGGCGTCTTCCACTTTGACCTGCAAAATCGTGCGCTTGGTCTTGTCCATCGTGGTTTCCCACAGCTGCTCCGGGTTCATTTCGCCCAGGCCTTTGAAGCGGTTGAGCTGCACGCCCTTGGAGCCAAATTCCAAGATGCGGTCAAGGATCTCTTCAAAATCATCGACTTCGAATGCATCCGGACCACGGCTGACCGTGTACGGCCCCGCACCCAGCGCCGTGTGCACCTCCGCGATCCGGCCCTTGAGCAGCTTGTAGTCCGAGCCGCCGATCATCCGCGCGCCAATCACCGTCGTCCGCGTCACGCCCGCCAGCCGGGTCTTGACGTGGATGCTCGGCGGCACGATCGGCTGCGTCGTGCGCTCGCCGCCCGCGTCCAGCGGCGCCTCGGTCGCTTCTTGGACGTGGAACCGCGGAATGCCCATCGCCGGCTCATGGATGTGCAGCCACTCGCCGACTTCAGCCACCGCCTCGTCCAGCTTGTCGCGGTCCAGCAGCGTCTCCATCGTCAGGTACGACGCTTTGACAAAGCCCGCCACAACGCGCTCATCGGTCGCGCCGCCCATGCGTTTGCCCAAGCGGTGCATAATATTGCGGAATTCGACGATCTTGCGCACCAGCTTTTGCAGCTCCAAGCCGCTGATGGTCGCCGCCGAACCGCCAACCGTCACGTCTTCCGTGCCCGCTTCAATCAGGTAGGTATCTTTGGCGTTGTCGTCCAGCAGGTACTGCTCTTTCTTGCCGCGCTTGGCGCGATACAGCGGCGGCTGGGCGATGTACAGGTAGCCGCGCTCGATCAATTCCGGCATTTGGCGAAAGAAAAACGTCAGCAGCAGCGTGCGGATGTGCAGACCGTCGACGTCGGCGTCCGTCATGATGATGATGCGGTGGTAGCGCACCTTGTCGATGTTCTTGTCCTCGCCGATGCTGGTGCCCAAAGCGGTGATGAGCACGACGATTTCAGCGCTCGCCAGCATCCGGTCAAAGCGCGCGCGCTCCACGTTCAGGATCTTGCCGCGCAACGGCAGGATCGCCTGGAACTGCCGCTCGCGTCCCGACTTGGCCGAGCCACCTGCCGACTCGCCTTCCACGATGAACAGCTCGCACTTCGCCGGATCGCGCTCCTGGCAGTCCGCCAGCTTGCCCGGCAGCGTCGACGATTCCAGCACGCCTTTGCGCCGCACCATTTCTCTTGCCCTGCGGGCGGCATCCCGGGCTCGTGCGGCGTCAATCGCCTTGCCAATCAGCTTCTTGGCCTCGTTCGGATGCTCCTGCAGGTACTCCGCCAGCTTCTCGCCCACGACCGACTGCACCACCGGCGTCACCTCCGAGCTGACCAGCTTGTCCTTGGTCTGGCTGGAGAATTTCGGATCCGGCAGCTTGACCGAGATGATGACGACCAGGCCCTCGCGGATGTCGTCGCCGCTTACCGGCTCCTTGACCTTCTTGAGCAGTCCTTCTTTCTCCGCGTAATCATTGACGACGCGCGTCAGCGCCGCCTTGAAGCCGGTCAGGTGCGCGCCGCCGTCGCGGTTGCGGATGTTGTTGGTAAAGCACACAGCCTGCTCGGTGTAGCTGTCGTTCCACTGCATGGCGACCTCGACGTCGACCATCTTCTTGGACTCTTCGATCCACTTTTTGGACGTCATCGTAATCGGCGGATCGTGCAGCACCGTCTTGTTTTTATTCAAGAATTGCACAAAGCTCGCCAGGCCGCCGTCAAACTTGAACACCGCCTCGCGCTCGTCGCGTTCGTCTTTCACGCTGATGGACAGCGCGCGGTTCAGGTACGCCATCTCGCGAAAGCGCGCCGTCAGCGTGTCAAAATTGAAATCCGTCATCGTGTAGATTTCCGGATCGGGCTTGAAGTGCACGAGCGTGCCGTTGCGCGGCGACGGATTGCCGCGGCGGATCCGCGCGCCGTCGGCCTGCAACTGCGTGAACCCACGCTCAAAACGCACGTGCCACTCGTAGCCGTCGCGCTCAATCGTCAGATCCAGCCATTCCGACAGCGCGTTGACGACCGAGACGCCGACGCCGTGCAAACCGCCGGAGACCTTGTAGGAATTCTGGTCGAACTTGCCGCCCGCGTGCAGCTCCGTCAGCGCCACTTCCGCCGCGGACCGACCGTCGCCGTGGTCGCCAATCGGGATGCCGCGGCCGTTGTCTTGCACGCTGCACGAGCCGTCCAGGTGCAGCACGACCTCGATGTGCGTGCAAAAGCCCGCGAGCGCTTCGTCGACGGAGTTGTCCACGACCTCGTAGACCATGTGGTGCAAGCCGGAGCCGTCGTCCGTGTCGCCGATGTACATGCCCGGGCGCTTGCGCACGGCCTCCAAGCCTTTCAAAACCTTGATGGAATCCGAGCCGTAGTCGTCGACTGCAGCCAGCTGGTCAGCGTCCAGCAGGTCCGTGTCCGCGCGGTCCAGGATCTGATTGATATTGGCCATGACAGGCTCCGGGCAAATGCAAGCGATGCGGTGGGGATTTTACGTTGTAATATCAACGTGTTTCGAGAGGGCGAAACCGCGCTCAGGATAGCACAAAAGCCCCGGACGGACAAGCACGCTTGCCGACACGACCGCGACGCGCGACGGCTTGGGCCGGTGCGCCGGACGCTTGAATTTTGCCGCGATCTGCGCGAACGTGCCGACATGCCACGCCGCACGCTTCACGATCGCTACGCCCGCTTCCAGAAACTCGGCTTGCAAGCGGCGAACCAGCTGCAGGCGTTTGTGGCGGACCAGCGCGAGCGGCCGCTGTGGCGCCAGCTGGGCGAGGAGATCGGCGAAGCGTCCCAGGACATGGCCGCGCTGCTGCTGTCGGGCACGTGGCGCACGCCGCAAGACGAGGTGGACCGGCGCATCGCGCAGCTGCTGCAAGGCCAGCATCTGGGAGAATTCGGCGTTGATCCCTTTGGTTACGCGCCGGAGTCGCTGCGCGTCATGGTGCCCATCCTCGACTTTCTGCACCGCGTCTGGTTTCGCGCCGAGTGCTATGACCTCAACCGCGTGCCGGAAGGTCGCGTTCTACTTATTTCCAATCATTCCGGGCAGTTGCCGTTTGACGGGATGGTCATCGCCTCCGCGATGCTGCTGGAGCACGAGCCGCCGCGGATCCCGCGCACGATGGTCGAAAAGTTTGCCACCGCGCTGCCGGGTTTTGGCGACCTGGTGTATCGCTGCGGTTCGGTGACAGGCCTGCCGGATAACTGCCGGCGCCTGCTGGAGAATGATGAGTGTGTCCTGGTGTTTCCGGAAGGCGCGCGCGGGATTTCCAAGCCGTTTCGCGAGCGGTACCGGATGACCGCGTTTGGCCACGGCTTCATGCGGCTGGCGCTCGAGACGAACACGCCGATTGTGCCGATCGCTGTGGTGGGCGCGGAAGAGCAGACGATTAACCTCTTTGATTTCAAGATGATGGCGCGTCTGCTGCACACGCCGTCGCTGGCGATCACGCCGCTGATGCCGGTCATCGGTCCGCTGGCGATGCTGCCGTCGCCGGTCAAGTACCGCGTCTATTTTGGCGAACCGCTGAAATTTGAAGGCGATCCGAACGACGACGAGGCGGTCATCGCGCCCAAGGTCGCCGTCGTCAAGAACGCGATCCAAGGGATGCTCGACCGCGGGCTGCGGGAGCGGCGCGGGTTTTTCGTGTAGCGACAGGAAAGTGCGTCAAGCCTGCTGATTGCGGAACCACGCGACCTGCGCGGCAATGCCCGCGGCAATCGGCGTATGCGGTGCGTAGCCCAACGCCGCGCGGGCGCGCGTCAGGTCGGCCCAGGTGCGATCGACGTCGCCAGGCTGCATCGCCTGCCACGCGATCTGCGCGGGCTTGCCGACGGCCGCCTCCACGTGCGCAACAAGCTCGCGCAGCGAAATGGGCGCTGAATTCCCGATGTTGTAAATCGCATATCCCGGCTCGGTCGTCGCCTCCAGCGCGCGCGCGATGCCATCCACGGTGTCCAGCACGAAGGTGTAGTCGCGGCTCGAACCGCCGTCGCCGTACAGCACAATCGGCTGGCCAGCGTCGATCATGCGAATGAACTTGGCGATCGCCAAATCCGGGCGCTGACGCGGGCCGTAGACCGTAAAAAAACGTAGGCAAATTAGGGAGATATCATGCAAGTGGTGCCAGGTGTGGCACAGCAGCTCACCGGCCTTTTTGGTCGCCGCGTAGGGCGAAATGGGCCGGTCGACCGGCTCGTCCTCGGCGAAAGGCACGCGCACCGCGTTGCCGTAGACCGACGAACTGGACGCAAACACAAGCCGCCGCACACCCGCCACGCGCATCGCCTCCAGCACGTGCAGCGTCCCGCGGATGTTGACGTCCTCGTACACAAGCGGCTCGCGGATCGACGGCTGCACGCCCGCCATCGCCGCCAGGTGGACCACCGCGTCGACGCCCGCCATCGCGGCCTGCACCGCCGGCAGGTCGCGCAGGTCCGCGCGCACGAGCGCGAAGCGATCGCCGCCGAGCTGGGCAATCGCCAGCGCGTTGCGTTCTTTTTGTCCCGGGTCGTAAAACCCGTTGAAGTTATCCAGCCCGGTGACCGTGTGGCCATTGCGCAGCAGGTGCTCGCACAGATGCGAACCGATGAAGCCCGCGGCACCTGTCACCAGCACGTGCATGCAACCCCGCGCCGGCAACTGGGCCGGCGGCTGTAGCATAGGGGCAAGATTCGACCGCGCCAAGCCCTGCACTTGCCAGCGGGCGCGGCGTGTGCGATCCAGCGGGCTGGAGGCATCGATGGCAGGCAAACAGTCGCTCGTGGTGATTACCGGCGTGGGCGGTCGCTTGGGCCAGCTGTTGGCCCGACGGCTGCACCGGCAGCCCGGCGTGCACGTCGCAGGCATCGATCGGCGCGCGTTTCCGCGCAAGCCCGCGGATGTCGAGCACTATCGCATCGACATCCGCCGCAAGGCCGCCGAAGAGCTGTTTCGCACCCGCCAGGTCGACGTCATCTTCCACTGCGGCGTCATGCACGACCCGCGCAAAGGCACCGGCGAGCATCACAGCTGGAACATCCGGGGGACTCAGCAGATTTTGGAATTCGCGCATCGCTACAATGTGCCCAAAGTGGTGATTCTGTCCACCGGCGATGTCTATGGTCCGGCGAGCGACAACCCGGCGTTCATTACCGAGGACGCGCCGCTGCTGGGGGCCCAGCGGTTCGCCGCGCTGCGCGACCTGATCGCCGTGGACATGACTGCGCAGTCGTGGTTTTGGAAGCACCCGGAGATCGAGACCGTTGTGCTGCGGCCGGCGCACATTCTCGGCGCGACGCACAACGCGGTCTCGAACTACCTGCGGCTGCCGCGCGTGCCAGTGCTTTACGGCTTTGACCCGATGCTGCAGGTGCTGCACGAGGAGGACGCGGTGACGGCGCTGCTGGCGGCTGCCACGCCCGGTGTGCGCGGCGTGTTCAACATCGTGGGACCTGACCCGCTGCCACTGCGCAAGCTCATCGAGGTCGCCGGCAAGCCGACGCTGGAGCTGCCGCACGTCGTGTTGCCGTCAGTGGTAAACCGGATGTTCCAGATGCGTTTCGCGGAGTTTCCGGCCGCAGAGCTGGACTACATCCGCTATGCCGCGACGATGGACGGCTCGCGGGCGCGCGAGGTGCTGCGGTTTCGCCATGCGTACACCGTGCGCGAGGCAGTCGCCGCGGCGCTGCGTCAGGACATTTTTGACGGTAGCGTCGAAGTGGGGCGCAAGGCCCAGCGCCTGCGGACCGCGCGGGTGTGATACGCACGCGCCGAAGTTCAAGCTCAAACGTCTGTCATTCGCGGCGTGCCTCCGGCGGCGCCCGCTTGCGGTCCTGTCCGACCTGCAACTGGTTTGAGCGACGAAGCCGGGAGTTGGACATCGGTCAGGATGTTGAGAGCGCTATTGCCCCGGCGGCTGCAGCTTGAACGCCGCCAGCGGCCCGGGCAGCAGCGTGAATTGCCGCGTCTCGGCGACGCCCTCGCTGTTTGGCCCCAAGCGCCTGAAACTACACAGTATTTTCTGCACCGGCGGCTCGGCCTCGCAGTCCCATACGCCTTCCTGATCGAGCGGCACCAGCGGCAGCTCGACCGGCTGCACCGTCGCGTGCGTCACCTGCCAGATCGCATAGCTCGCGTGCGTCCACGCGCGGCCCGGGTGCGCGTTGTCCGCCAGCGACGGCTTCGCCACGCGCTGCAGGATCAGCGTCCGCGCCGCGTCATCCGGCGTCGCCGGCAGCGCCAGATCCCACGCGCCTTCGCGCCACAGCGGCAGCCGCCCCGCGGCATCGACCGGCCCGTGCAGCAGCGCCGCGCGCGGTGTCCCGTCCTCCGCCAACAGCAGCGTGTAGCGCTGCACGTCGCGGTTGTCGCCCGCCGCCGAGGTCGCCAGCTCCTCAGCGGCCAGATCCTCAAACCTCGGCAACGCGTTGTCGGTTTGCCACGACGCCGTCGCCACGCCCTCCAGCTGCGCCAGCCAGCCGCCGGACGGCAGCGCGACCAGCCACGTGAACCGCTTGTCCAGCAGCGTCGGCCGCATCACGTATTCCGGCGCCGCCTGCGGCTCCGGCTGGGACGTCAGCGGCACCGGCAGCGTCCACTCCACGCCGAACGCGCGCTGAACCTGACCCGCCGCCGACAGCTGCACCAGCAGCCGCACTTGGCGCCGCAGCGTCGGTTTGGTGTCCACGCAGGCCACGTCCACACCCAGCCACGGCGTCGTCGCGTCGTCGCCCGGATGCAGCATCTGGACCTGCAGGCGCACCGGCGCGTCGCGCGGGCAGAGCAGGGCGTCGGGCGGCAGCGGCGCGGCCAGAACCAACTGGAACTGCGGCTTGCCCGGCGGCTGCAAGCGCACGACTTGGAGCGGCGTGTGCAGCAGCGGGTGCTGGCTGTTCTTGAGGTCAGGCTGCTGCAGGTCGCGCAGCAGCGTGGTCTGCCAGTGCACCAGCCAGGTCGGCGGCGGCTCGCGCTGCGTCAGGCCCGGAATGACGTCCGGCGACAGGCCTGGCGGCTCCGCGCCTGTCAGGAACACCAACAGCTTGGTCTGCAGCGCAGAAATCTTTGAAAACGCGGGCGTTTCTTCCGCCTGAGCGCTATGCGCCAAAAGCAGAAAAACCAGGGCGGGCAGCCGTTTCATCGGCAGCTAGCGGGCGGCGTGCGCCCGGGCATAGCGGCCCAGCAGATCGTCGATGTCGTGCTGGAGTGTCGCATCCGCGGTTGCGCGGACCGTCGCCAACCGCGCCGGCAGGTCGGGCAGATCGGCCAGCTGCAGGGATGCGACAACCCGCTCGCGCGTCTCGCCCTGGGTCCTGGCCAGCAGCGGCAGGAGGGCGTCGGTCACGCGCTGGCGCACCCGCAGGCCGTCCGGCTCGCGCACTTTGCCCAGCGCCTGCCACGACCAGCTGGAAGCCAGCGTCCCCATCGCGGCGACAATCCAGCGCTGTGTGGCATCGTCCTTGGCGCCCGCCAGCGCGCTCACCAGCAACTGCGCGGAATCCGTGCGTTTGCACCAGCCCAAACCGGCGATCGCAGCGTTGTACAGCGGGTCCTCGGCGCGCAGGTGGGCCTGCAGGGCCTGCAGTTCGACCGCGCCGCCCAGCCGACCGAGTGCTTCCGCGACCACGCGCGACACGCTGTTCGCGCGTTCGATGGGCAGCTGCACTTCCCGCCGGTCAGCCGCCAGCTTCCACAGCGCCAGCAGCACCGGGCGCGCCCGCGTGTCGCGCAGGATGCCGACCGCGTCGACCATCGCCACCAGCATCGCCTGCTCTTCCTTGCTGCGCAGCTCCGGCGCCGAAGAGAGCCGCGACGCGTCCGGCTGCCAGTCCAGCGCCAGCGCGCTCAGCATCGGCAACAGCCCCGCCGGACCGAGCGCCCGCATCTCCCGGCTGCACACCGGCGTCGGATTGCGCGCCACTTTCCAGCCATCGGGCCGACAGCCACGCGCCGCCGCGACGAGATCATACGCCGCCGGCCGCGCGAGGCGATCTGCCATAACCGCGTGCTGCAACGCCGCGCGATCCGCTGGTCCCAGCTGCGCCGCAGTCATCGCCAGCCCCGCCGACTCCACGGCCAGTGCGGGCGCGATCGCGACGAGCGTGCCCAGCGTCACCGCGAGAAAAATTACCTTCTGCTTCATCATGTTCGGCCTCGTGTCCGGAAGTTGCGTCTGGGTCCAGGTCTAGTGCGCGATCAGCCACCACTGCCAGGAGGCCAGCGGCGCCGTCTCCGGGTTGGAGCCGCAATGCACTTCACCCGCCTCGATGTGATAGCTCTCAAAATCGTCAATCAAATGCACGTGCACGCCGTTGCCAGCGGCGCCAAGGCCGTTCACGGGCGTGCCAAGCCGATCCAGCAGGTCCTGGGCAAACACATCCACGCCATTGACCTTGGGGCCAAAAGGATTGGGAATTTCAAGGTGTTCGCCCACGACCAGCATGTTCACAGTGCCCGGCTGCCACGCGATGAGGCCGGTCTGGCCGGGATCGCCCTGCTGCCACGTCAGGAACGGCATGGAGATGATGTCGCCGTTGGCTTCCGTCACCGCATCGGTCAGGCCGACGGCATCCACGACGGTCTTGCGAATCGCGTCCGCCTTGGTCTGCGCGGTCTGCGACCAGGTCATCAGGTCCGTGTCGGCCAGCACCTTGGTCACGGCCTCGGCGATATCCAGCGTCGGCGTGCTTGTGTCGTTCGGGCCATAGTCCTTCTGACCCGGGAACAGGATCGCGTCGCCGTGGCCGTCGTCCACCAGCTTTTGCAGCATCGCCTTGGCCATGTTGTTGTTGGCGATCAGCAGCTTCCAACCACGCGCGGTCTTGGCCGGCACGTAGCTGAGCACTTCGTCCACGTGGCCAACCCAGAGCCAGTCGGTCACAACTTCCAGCGACGGCGACTGCGGGCCCTGCGCGTCGTAGAACGCAATCGTCTCCGGCAAGATCCCGGAACCATGGATAATTCGCCCGATCGGGTAGCTATCCGCGCCGTTTGTGTACGCCGGCAGCAGGTCGTGGTTGCCGTGACTGTCAAAGCTGCTGCCGCTGTTGGGCACCTGGTAGATCTCGATGACCGCGTGGTCCTTGCCCAGGTAATTCCCACGCAGCCAGATAACCGGCAACAGGTTGGCCTGGCACGAGCCGTCGGCGGAGTCGTAGCGGCCCCACGGGCGCGCATTCACGACGCGCATGCCGTGGATGAGCGTGTTGCCGCTGGCGTCCTTGCCCTGCGGGATCGACGTCCACGCGGTCTGGTAATAGTCCTGTGTCCACGCGTCGTTCCACGTGGTTTTGCTCTCGCCGTAGGCGTAGGTCGTGTACTTGACGTTGGCGTTGGTGCTGCCGAGCGCGTTTTTCAGGTCGCTGACGAACTGGCTGAAGAAATTTGCCGAGCGGACCTGATCGAACGGCGTGAGATTGCCGTTCAGAATCCACGGCGCGACGTGCAACTGCACGGTTTCCTTGCCGTTTGCCAGCGCGCTCGTCGGAATCGGCGCGACCTTCACGTCCGAGCCTTTGCCGACCCACATCGTGACGTGGATATTGCCGTCCCACGTGGTATCGCGACGGAAATCGCGGCCCTCCATCGCGAGCTGAACGCCTTTGCGCAGTTCAGAGGCGGTCAGGATGCCCGACGCCTGATTGGTGTCCGCGCACGTGTCGTCCGCGCCGGTGCAGGACAGGAAAGTCGGCACGCAGTCGTTGTTCACGCCAGCGACAATCTCCCAGCCGTTGTCGCCATTCTTCCACAGCCGAACTTTTTCCGGATGATCCAGCTGCAGCACGCCCACATAGCCATCGGGCGCCGTCGGCCACGCCGCAACGTTGATCGGCGCCATGTCCAGCGCGTCGTCGCTGCCGTTGATTTGCGTGTCCAGCACGTCCTCGATCTTGTCGCCGTCGTCATCGTCCAAGTTCACGAGGTAGGACGCGCCAAAGCTCGTCGTCCATTCATTGCCGTGCGCCTGATCGTCGGCGTTGGCCAAATCGGCCACGCCATCGCGGTTGGCATCGACGACCAGGTCGACAATCGGCGTCGCCAGCGCGCTGCCGTCAGCCGTCGTGCCGTCCAGTCCGGCATCACCGGTTTGACTCGCGGCATCTGCACCCGCGTTGGCGTCGGTCGTCGACGTGCCACAACCGGCGACCCAGCAAAGTGCCAGCGCTGAGACAGCCGATCCGCTCAGAAGGTGATGAAAAGTGAGGGTCTTTTGCATGGAAGTCTCGCGGGCAAATGCGTAAACGAAAGCACAGCGCATCGCAGCAAACGCGGCGCGGCCTGCACCCTAGCGGTTTTGTGACGGTCTAGCAACAACGCGCGCCGTACGCACGCCCGACCACCGCGCTGCCAGACCAGTCACTGCCCGGCCGGCGTGTCGCAATGCGAAATCGACCGTGAGCGTCCTTCTCCGGAGCCAAGCCGCGGATGTCGAGCGCTGATCGCGAATTTCGGTCCGCGGGGGGCGCCAGCCTTGGCGCTCGGTGCGCTCTACTTGATCGTGCCGCGGATGTACGTGTAGCCGACCACGTTGGCGATTTCCTGAATGTCGATGCTGAGCGTCGTGCCCGCCGGAATCGCCGGGGACAGCGTCGACAGGTCAATCGACGGCAGCGGAATCGCGCCCAGTCCGCTCGACATCCCGCCGACCAGGCTCGGCACCATGCCGGTGATCAGGCCGACGAAGATGTCCTTGAACGGCAGCGCTTCCGAATTGATCTTGGTGACTTCCAGGACGATCTTCAGGCTGTTCGGATCCGGATTGATGACGACGGAGATCGCCTTGGAGCCCGGATTCTTCGGGTCCGGGACCGCCTGGATCTTGATCTGGGCGGTCACCATCGCGTAGGCGTACATGTCGATCGGCGTGCCGCTAAAGCTCAGCACGGCGTGGATGCCCATGTCGCCGATCTGCAGCGTCAGCCACTCGCCGTCGAGGCAGGTGTTCAGGATCGGCGGCAGCATGAAATCCGTCTCAACCGACAGATTGCTCACGCCATACTGCGTCAGGTTCACGTTGCCCAGCACCGACGAGTCCAGCGACAGGGTCAGCAGCCCGCCGTTCCAGATCGCCTCCAGCAGCTGGTTGACGAAATCGTCCGCCAGACCCACTTCCAGACCATATTTCTCCGTCGGATTGAAGACTTCCGGCTTGGCCTTGTCGACCAGGCAGCCCGCGCGGCCGATCGAGCCCAGCACGATGTGCGGCACGGTCTTGGCTGCCGTCATCGACGCCGCCAGCCCGAACACGATGCCCTGCTTGGCCTGGAACGCCAGCGTGCCGATGTCCGACGTCAGCTTCAGGTTGGCCGGCGCGCCCTTGCCGATGAACGGCCCGAGCGGAATTGTGGTGTTGATCGCCAGCGCGCCGAGCGCGTTGCCGAGCGCGCCGCCAATGGTCGAATTGAGCGTCGGGCCGAGGATGCCCGTGATCAGGTTGGTCAGCGGCGCGAGGATCGCCGACTCGATCTGCCCCAGGATTGGGTTGATCGCGTTGGAGAACGGGCCGTTGATCGGCAGCGCCTTCAAGTTCGTGAAGTTCAGCGTCGTGTTCTGCGCGGAGCTGACCAGCTTGCCGGTCGTCGGATCCTTGGACAGGAAAATGTCGATGCCGAGGTCGATCTTGTCGGCCGTCAGCTGGATCGTCACCTTCGCGGCCGGAATCGGCGGAATCGCCATGTCCAGCTCGATGTCCGCCGAGAACGAGTAGATCGTCGCGCCGACGTGGACGCCGCCCTGCAGCACTTCCATCGCGATCAGCGGATAGCCGTCGTTGGTCGCCGGATCGCCCAACTTCACGTTTTTGATGGTGATATTGCCGTTGATGGCGATGCCGCCGGCGATGGGAATGTTCAGCGGGATGCCGTTGGCGCCGAGCAGCGAGCTGAGATCGATCGTGCCCAGGACAATTTCCAGCACGGTCGCGATGTCATGCGGCGCCTTGTGGTCATGCGGCGGACTGTCCAGGACGGTCTGCGACAACCAGATGCCAATCGCGTCGTTGATCTCGCTGTCCTTGGGCGCATTGAAGTCGGACGTGTACCACTTGGTCGAGTAGTAGTACGTCTGCACGCCGGTCGAAATGTTGTCCCATTGGTCGTGCGCTTCCCACTGGATAGGGTTCATGCCCCAGACGCTGGTGATGTCGTAGGTAAACGTGCCGTCGTTCGAGAGCGTCACCGGCTGGCCGTTGATCGTCAATGATTTCACGGCGCTCGTCGCGTCGATGCAGGTGCCTTGGACGTGAACCAGCGGATCGCCATTCAGCGTCGCGCCACGCGGCGGGTTGGTGATCAACACCATCGGACCGACCGAGTCGCAGGTCAGCGTGATCTCCGCGGAAAGACTCGGGTAATCCTGGCTGATGCCGACGAAATGGTAGTGCCCGTCCGTGTTGAACGAGTAGCTCTTGCCGCCCGCGTTCACGGTCACACCGTCGGGCGGGTCCACCGCGCACGGCTCCTGCAGCGGCATGTTCGGCACATCATTGCCATATTTGTCCTTGCCCAAGCCGAACATCTTGATGGTGTCGTCGATCTTGTAGGACGGCTGCGCCGGCGAGGGCGCCAGCGTCATCGAGAGCGGCGCGCCGGGCGTGACAATCAGCGTACCCGCGGCCGCGTTGTCCTTGGTGACGCCGACCATCATGCACTGGATGGCATAGGTGCCCGCGATGGTGGTCGTCAGCCCGCCGCTGCCCGACGTGAGGCCCTTGGGGTACATCAACGTCGCGCTCGACGCGTCCACGGTGTTGCCCCATTGGTCGACGGCCGCGCACGTGACCTGCGCGCTGCCGCTGCCTGCCTCAAACGTCGCGGGGGTGACCGTCGCGGTGGTCTTGTAGGCGCCGCCGGCGGTGATGATGAGCGGCGCGCCCGGGCTGGTCGCGTTCGGCGACGTCGCAAGCCCGCATTTCACGTTCGCCGTGCCCGCGATCCAGCCGGTGATCGACAGATCAGTGATCGTTCCGGCGGTCGGCGGATCGACCGACAGCGTCCAAGCGATGCCGTCCTTGCCGACGTCGTTGCCGTACTGGTCCTTGCCGGAGCAGACGGCGCTTGCCACATCGCCCGCGTGAATCGTGCCCGGGCTGATGGTCGTCGTCAGCGTCGCGGCCGGTCCCGCCGTCACGGTCAGCGTCGCCGACTTGTCCTGCGCGCTCGGGGCGCGATCCGGCAGCGTGCACTGGACCTGGTACGCGCCTGTCAGCGTCGCCGTCAGCGTCGCCTTGTCGACCGTCACGCCTTTGGTCGGCGTCTCGTTGTAGGTCGGCAGCGGAATCTTCACCTCACCCGGCTGGCCGATGCACTGCACCGTCACCGCCGTACCCGCGACCACCTTGGTGTCTGACAGCTGCGTGTCCACCGAGGTCAGTGAGGCCAGCTGGCCGGGCTGCAGCCCCATGGCGACGCCGAGGTCCGTAGGCGTCGAGCCCGCGCTCGCGTCACCGCAGCCAGTGGTCAGAATCGCGATCGCCCCGACGGCAAAAGCGCTAACGGTGAACAAGCGTGATGCGAGGTACATGGTGCTCTCCGTGCGCGGCGCGCGGGACCGGGGCGTTCAACCCGCCGCCCCTTGAAACCACGCCAAGCTATGAAATTCCACGGCCAAGTGACCGGGCGCGCGGAGCATACCAGAAACGTCAAGCGATCGCGAGTTTCGTTTTTCTGCCCGCCACCGCGCTGTTTCGCCCGCGATTTCCGGCCCGCTTTGCCGATTGGCGGCCGCCCAATCTGTCGCTACACTCGGCTCTCCCGTCCCATCGGACGCCGCGAAATGCCATGCACGTCACTGAGACCCGCGTTTACCAAGGCCCCAATCTTTACGCGCACTTTCCCGTCATGCGATGGACTGTGGCGTTGGGTCCACTGGAGGACAAGCCCTCGGATGAGATTCCTGGGTTTGTCGATGCGCTGCTCCAGCACGTGCCGACCCTCTGGGAACACACCTGCAGCCCCGGCGTGCGCGGCGGATTTGTCCAACGATTGCGCCAGGATGGCGGCACGTGGCTGGGTCACGTGCTGGAACACGTCGCGATCGAGCTGCAGAACCTCGCCGGCGCGCGGGTGAGTTTCGGCAAGACGCGCGGTTCAGGCCGGCCGGGCGAATATTACGTGGTTTTTGAGTATGAAGAGGCGCGGGTGGCTCAAGCGGCCGGTGAGCTTGCGATGAAGCTGCTGCACCACCTGCTGCCGCCGGAGCTGGCGCCGGACGCGACACTTGACCCGGAGTTCGACTTCCAAGCCGAGCTGGACGACCTGATTCGCCAGGCCCAGCGGCGCGCGCTGGGGCCGTCGACAGGCAGCCTCGTGCGGGCGGCGGAGGCGCGCGACATCCCGTGGATTCGCCTGAACGATCATTCCCTTGTGCAGTTTGGCCACGGCAAGTTGCAAAAACGCATTCAGGCGACGGTGACAAGCGAGACGCGGCACATCGCGGTGGAGATCGCCAGCGACAAGCAGGAGACCAACAAGATCCTGGGCGATCTGGGCCTGCCGGTGCCGCGCCAGGAGATGGTGTATTCGGCGGCGGATGCGGTGAAAGCTGCGAAATCCATTCGATTTCCTGTGGTCGTCAAGCCATTGAACGCCAACCACGGCCGCGGCGTGTCGATAAACCTGACCACGCCGGAGCAGGTCACGCTGGCATTCGACAAGGCCGCAGAGCACAGCCGCGCGGTGCTGGTGGAGACGTTCGTCGCCGGTTTTGACCACCGGATGCTGGTCATCAACGGCGAGCTTGTCGCGGTCGCCAAGCGCGTGCCGGGCCATGTGGTCGGCGACGGCACGCACACGATTGAGCAGCTCGTGGACATCGTCAACGCCGACCCGCGGCGCGGCATCGGCCACGAAAAAGTGCTGACGCGGCTGGTTTTTGACCACCAGGCGGAGCGGCTGATGGAGCAGGCGGGCGCCACGCGCGCGACCGTGCTGCCCGCGGGCGAAGTGCTGTACCTGCGCTCGACCGGCAACCTGTCGACCGGCGGTACGGCGATCGACCTGACGGACTCCGTGCATCCCGACAACGTCGAGATGGCCGTTCGCGTGGCCGGCGCCATTGGCTTGGACGTGATCGGCGTGGACTTTTTGACCCAGGACATGACGCGCAGCTACCGCGAGGTCGGCGGGGCGATCTGCGAAGTCAACGCCGCGCCGGGTTTTCGCATGCACGTCGCGCCGAGCGAGGGCAAACCCCGCGATGTCGCTGGCAAAGTCATCGACATGCTGTTTCCCCCGGGCACGCCCGCGCGCATCCCGATCGCCGCTATCACCGGCACCAACGGCAAGACGACGACGGCGCGCATGCTGGCGCATATTTTCAAGTTGCGCAGTGAAATCGTAGGCTTGACAACCACGGACGGCGTCTACATCGACGGCCAGCGCACGGTGGAAGGCGACATGACTGGGCCGATGAGCGCGCAGATGGTTCTGCGCGATCCCAAAGTCAGCGTCGCCGTTCTGGAAACGGCACGCGGCGGGATGCTGCGTTCAGGGCTTGGCTACCGCTGGCCGGACGTCGCGTGCTGCCTGAACGTCAGCGCGGACCATCTTGGCCTGGGCGGCGTGGACACGCTGGAGCAGCTGGCGGCGGTCAAGCGGATTCCGATTGAGGTGGCACGCGAGGCGGTGGTGCTGAACGCCGACGACGACCTGTGCCTGCACATGGCCGACCACAGTCAGGCCAAGCACGTCTGGTACGTGACGATGAACCCCGCGCACGCGCTGGTGCGCGAGCACATCCGCGCGGGTGGCAAAGCGGTGGCGCTGGAGGCCGGCGTGAACGGTCAGATGATCGCGCTGTACGACCGCGGCCAGCACCTGCCGCTGCTCTGGACGCACCTGATTCCGGCGACGCTGGAGGGCAAGGCGCTGCACAACGTCCAGAACGCGATGTTCGCCGCGGCGATGGCCTATGCGATGCACGTCAAGCTGGACGACATCCGCCATGGGCTGCGGACTTTTGACTCGACGTTTTTCCAGTCGCCGGGGCGCATGAACGTCTACGACGGCTTGGGTTTCAAGGTGTTGCTGGATTACGGCCACAATCCGGCCGCCGTCCAAGCGATGTGCACGCTTGTTGACAATCTGGTCGCTGGCGGCGTGCTGGGCGCGGGTGGCAAGCGCGTGTGCGTGTTGGCGGCGCCGGGCGATCGCCGGGATGCGGACATCTTGGAAGTGGCGCGGATTGCCGCGCACTCGTTTGACGAAATCATCCTGCGCCGGGACGACAACGCGCGCGGGCGTGGCGATCGCGAAGTCCCGGAGTTGCTGCAAAAAGGTTTGATCGCCAACGGTTTTTCCGCGGACAAGCTGACCATCATCACCCACGAAGTCGCGGCGCTGCAGGACGCGCTGGACCGCTGCAAGCCGGGCGATCTGCTGCTCGTGTTTTGCGACAAAGTCACGCGATCGTGGAAGCAAATCATCTACCACCACCAGCAGCAGGGCGGACGGCCGCCGCTGGAAGAGCAGGAGCCCGCGGGCGTGTCCGCACAGCCGGTGGAGGACGAAGCGCCGCTCAGCGCGTCCGGGCTGGTGCGCGACGAGCGCGGCGTGCGGCTGGCGCGGCCGGAAGAGGCCGACTGATGCAAGCGAGCCCCGCCCGGCGCCTGACCGGGCCCAATTGGTGGCTTGCCGGCCCCGGCGCAGCGGTGGAGGTCGCCTTTGCCGCCGGGGACGACGCTGCCGGCCTGTACGCGGCGTGGCGGGCCGCGGTTGCCGCCGCGGCTGCGCAACTGGCTTGGCCTGCACCGCAATTTGGTGTTACGGCGGGCGAGGCCTGCGCAACCTGGGCGTTCTCGGCGCCCGTGGACCAGCTGAGCGCGGCGGCAGAACTCGCGGAAGTGGCGTGCGGCGCGGCGCGGGTGGATGTCCGGGCGCTACGCGTGAACGCGGACGCGGAGGTGCAGCCGCGCGTGCGGGCGTGGCTGGCGGCGGCGCGCGACCTGCCGTGGCTGCTGGACGACGACGGGCTGACGCTCGGCCTGGGCGAGCACAGCCAGACCTGGCCGCTGGCGGACTTGCCCGCGGAGCCGGCGATCCCGCCGCACGCCGCGCGCATCCCGCACGTGCTGATTACCGGCACCAACGGCAAGACGACGACGGCGCGCATGGTTGCGCGAATCCTCAGGCATCACGGGCTGTTTGCTGGCAACACGTCGACCGATGGCCTGATGCTCGACGGCGAGCTGGTGACGCCAGGCGACTGGACCGGACCGGGCGGTGCGCGGCAAGTGCTGAGAAATACACAGGTTCAGGCGGCGGCGCTGGAGACGGCGCGCGGGGGCTTGCTGCGGCGCGGGTTGGCGTCGACGTGGGCGGACGCGGCGGTCGTCACCAATATCAGCGACGACCATCTGGACGCCCAGGTCGCGTCCGAAGCTGCCATGGCCGAGGCAAAGCTTGCGATTCGCAAAGGAATTCGCCCGGGTGGTCAGCTGATTCTCAACGCCGGATGCGCACCGTTGGTGGCGGCGGCCACGAGGCTGCAGCTGCCGGACGGGCCCTACACGCTGGCGTGGTTTTCCCTGCATTTCAAGGACTTTGCTGGGCTTCCCGGGCAAATTCACGCCTGGCCGCTGCACGACGCGCTGGTGCTGGAGTCAGCGGGCGTCCGTCACGTCATCGCGCCGCTTGCGGCGATTCCGACGACATTTGGCGGACTTGCGGCGCACAACGTCGCCAACGCGCTGGCGGCGGCGCTGGCGGCTAACGCCATGGCGATTCCTCTGGCAGTGATCGCGGCCGGACTCGCGGCTTTTGGCTCGACGATTCACGACAACCCGGGCCGCGCCAACGTGCTGCAGCTGAACGGCGCGACGATTCTTGTCGATTTCGCCCACAATCCCGATGGTGTTCGCCAAGTTGCGGCGCTCGTGGACGCGTGGCCGTCGACCCGGCGCACGCTGCTGGTCGGCCAGGCGGGCGATCGGACGGACGCGCTGATGCACGCGCTTGTGCAAGCGACGCTGGCGTTCCGGCCGGATCGGGTCGTGCTCAAGGACACCGACCACTACCTGCGCGGGCGGGAGAAATCGGAAATTCCCTTGGTGCTGCGCCACTTTTACCGCGAGGAGGGCGTGCCGGACTCCGCGATTGTCCTGACACCCGACGAGCCGACGGGGATCGCCGAGACGCTGCGCGATGCCCAGCCAGGGCACCTGCTGATTCTGTTGATCCACGACGATTTTCCGGCTTCGATCGCGCAGTTGCGCGCGGCGGGAGCGGTGGAGCGGTGAACGTCGACGCCCTGGCCGACTTGGATGCGCGCTGGGATGCGGCGTTGGCGGCGGGCGAGGCCGCGATCGCCCAGCCAGGTGCGTTGGCGTGCACTTTTGTCCTGCGCGGCGCGATGCGCACGGCCGACCGCCGCTGGCGCCAAGGCGTGCGCAATCCGCAACTGCCTGTCGAGCTGGATGATTTTGCGGTCGCGACGCTGGCAGAGCGCCACGTATTTCGCGTCGAGGAACAGGTGGCGGTGGGGCTGAACGCCTGGGCGCACGGGCGGCGGCGGCTGCACGCGCGCTTTGCCATCCCCGAGCCGCTGGAGCTGCTGGCGTACCAGGCGCGCGGCGAGCGCATCGTGTCCCTGCTGCCTGAAGGCGTGCCCACCGGCCTGGAAGCGAGCAACTTCGAGTTCGCGCTGCACGACCTCTGCCACGCCGAAAAGTTCTTTGCGCCCGCGTATTTCGTCGGCCAGGTGGGACTCTTTTCGCTGCTGCTTGACGCGGCGACGGGGCCCGCTTGGGCGGAGCTCACGCGCGACTTTGACGGCGCGTGGCCGCAGGAATTCCACCACGTTGCCGCGGACATGAATGGGTCGCCGCTGTTCTTGTTTGCGGCGCTGCGCCGCAAGGTGCTCAACGCCGCTGCGCGCGTGGGCCAGCGCCCGGAGACGGCACGCGATGCGCTGTTTGCCGCGCTACAACTGCCTGAAAACGTTGCGAATTCTGGTCGGCGCTTTACGGTGCATCCGGACGTCGACCCGGCCGAGACGCGCCACCACGCCGCGGTGCTGCAGGCGCATTGTGAGGCGATCGGCCGCGGGGTCCTGGGCTAATTCGCTTCCGCGCGGCACCGATTGCGCAAGTCGCTGTTGTTGATGGACTCGCACGCGCTCTTGTTGTGGCCCGCTACGCCGCGGCAGTAGTTGCGCTTGTCGCTGTCGCCGATGGACTCGCACGCGCTTTTGTCGTGCCGGGCGACCGCGCGGCAGTGGTTGCGCGCGTCGCTGTCGGAGATCGACTCGCAGTTGCTTGCGCCGCTCGCTCCGCCTGCGACGCCGCGGCATTGGTTGCGCAGGTTGCTGTCGCCGATGGACTCGCAGTGGGACTTGTCGCCGCTGGCCTCGGCGCGGCAGTAGTTGCGCTTGTCGCTGTTGCTGATGGACTCGCACGCGCTTTTGTCGTGCCGGGCCACCGCGCGGCAATGGTTGCGCGCGTCGCTGTCGGAGATCGACTCGCAGTTGCTGGCGTCCGCCGTCGCATTGACCGCCCACAAGGTCGCCAGAATCATCGTCAAAGTCCGCATTATTGCTCCAACTTGTTATGTGTCACGCCACCGCGCGCACGACGTCCAGCCAAGCCCGCAGCCAGAGCCTGCCAGCTTCGCAGCCCTGCTGCCAGCCCAGCTCCGGGTGAAATTGGCTCGCCAGGATCGGCCGTCGCCGGTGCGCCATCGCCTCTACGGGCGTCAGGCTGCTGTGGGCGACGGTCACGAACACACTTGGCGGTTCAATGACTTGCTCGACATGGCTCTCAAAACACTGGCCGCCCAGGTCCTGCCAAGCCTGCAGCGTGCGCCGCGCTTGATCCGGCAACCAGGACGGCAGCGCCGCCCGATCCAGCGTCACCGCGTGCGGACCACGCACCTTGCGCAGGCCGTCGTAGGTCGCGACCAGCGGCTCGCCGTACGCCGTCTCCAGCCGGCCGCCCCACGCGAGCGCCAACGCTTGCATGCCGCCGCACACGCCCAGCACCGGCCCCGGAAACACCTCGACCAGCGCCCGCAGCCAGGGCAGGAAACCGCGGTCGTAATCGCCAAAAGGCGTGCCTTGGGGCCCCAGCACCAGCGCGGTCGCGCGCGCCACAAGCACCGGGTTGCGGCGGATTTCGGCAAAATGCAGCAGCGTGACCTCGGCGGACGGCAGCAACGCGGCGATCGCCTCGGCAATGCGCTCGCAGCCGCTGCACTCAGTGGCCTGCAAGTTCAGATTGCACAAGACGATTCTGACCATTGTTCAGCCACCGTTGCGGCCCTGCGCGCACCGCATCAGCCTGCCGTCAGTCCCACTTGGCTGCCGCGCGGTTCGCCTGGCAGCAGGCAGTCGGGCAAACATTGACCGGGCGCATTCCACCAAGATTCCAGCAGATGCGCAATCGTTTCAGGTTGTTCATGGTGCAGGTTGTGGCTCGCGCCCGGCAGCACGCCGGCCAGCAGCCTGGGCACGATCGCGTGGCGCGCGTGCAGGTCCGGCGGCAGCCACTCGCTGTGCTCGGCATACACCGACAGCACCGGCATGGCCAGCTTGGCCCACAGGCGCATCCCTTCGTCCGTCCGAAACGGCCGCGCCGAGGGCGTGCGGTGCAGCGGATCGTGGCGCCAAACCAGTCCGCCGACCACGTCCTCCGTGTTGGTCGTCGCCAGCCGCAGCGCCATCGCCGCCGGCAGTCGCGGGTTGGCCTTTTGCAGCCGTGCCGCGGCATCTTCCAGCGTTGCCATCGGCCGCCGAACGATGCGCCGCTCAGCCACGTCGCCGGCAAAACCGGGTACACGCAGCGCATCCAGCCAGCTCTCCAGCCGCGCCGGCCACGCAGCCACCGGCGATTCCAGCGGCCCCATGCCGTCCAGCAACGCCAGGCTGCGCACCTGGCCCGGGCGCACCGCCAGCACGGCGGATGTGATCATGCCGCCCATCGAGTGCCCAACGACGTGATCCGGCGCATAAACGTGCAGCAACGCATCGAAATCATGCCAAAAATCGGCGAAATGGTAGTAGCCGCCGCTGCCGATCCAATCCGAGTGGCCGTGGCCGCGCGCGTCCGGTGCGATGATGTGCCAGCGGTCACACAGGCGTTCGGCGATCGCCGCGAAGCTGTGGCCATGATCCAAAAAACCATGGTGAAACAAGACGTTGGGCAGCGATGGGTCGCCCCAGCGGTGCACTGCCAGCCGCAGGCCGCGAACGGTGTGAAAATCGGTCTGAATCGGCTTCACGGGGCTCCTGAGCGTCTGCCGCCCGGGAGCATGGTCGGCGGGCGGCAGCGGTGTCAAATGGCCTTGCGGAAGCGGCGCGTTCGGCCTACGGTGCGGCGCATGCCCGCCCGCGCGCCGATGCCCGAGTCCGTTCCGCCCAACCAGTCGCCGCTCGCTGTGTCCGCGGAGGTCCTTGCGCGCGCGCGGTCGCTGCCGGGCTGGCAGGTGTGCGCGGACATGGAGCTGCACAAGTCCTGGCCATTCCTGGATTTTTCCGCGGGACTGGCGTTCGTGAACCAGATCGCTGAGCTGGCCGAGCTGGCGCAGCATCACCCGGACGTGCTGCTGCGCTACGGCAGCGTCTCGGTTACGCTGACCACGCACGACGCGGGCGGCCTGACGGTGCGCGATTTGGCGCTCGCGGCGGCGATCGACGCGCTGCGGGTACGCGAATGAACGCGCCGAGCCGGCAGCTGTTGAAATGGATCGGCAACAAGCACCGGGTTGCGCCGATCATCGCCGGCTATTTTCCCAGCGATTACAAACGCTATTACGAGCCGTTCGTCGGTTCCGCTGCGGTGCTGGGCACGCTCGCGCCGCGTGACGCCGTGGCGTCCGATGTGCTCGCGCCGCTGGTGCAGATCTGGCAGCGCGTGCAATCCAATCCGCAAGCGGTGTACGACGGCTACGCGGCGCGCTTCGCCGCATTCACCACCCAGGACCGCAGAGTCGTCTACCGTGCGATCCTCGACCGCTACAACGCGACGGGCGACCCGGACGATCTGCTCTTTGTCGCGCGAACTTGCTACGGCGGCGTGATCCGCTTTGACAAGCAGGGCGTCATGAACACGCCGTGCGGCATCCACCGCGCGCTGCCGCTGGAGAAATTCGCAGATGCGCTGCGGCTTTGGCAGCCGCTGGTCGCCGGGACGCGGTTTGTGGTCGGCGATTTTGAGGCGCAGATCGATGCCGCGGGCGAGGGCGATCTGGTCTACTGCGACCCGCCGTATCAGGATTGTGGCCGGAATCTGTATGGTGCGCAAACCTTCAGCTTGCAAAGGCTTTTTGCGGCGATCGAGCGCGCGCGCGGGCGCGGCGTGCGCGTGGCGCTCAGCCTGGACGGCTCCAAGCGCTCCGGCGACCGCATCTGCAACGTGGCGATTCCAGAAGGTTTGTTCGCGCAGGACCGCGAGGTCAATCTGGGCCGGTCGATGTTGCGGCGCTTTCAGATGGCCGGCCAGAGTCTGGAATCGGAGCACGTGGCGGACCGCTTGCTGACGACTTGGTAACCGGAGGCCGCGTGGCTGCTCGCTGGGCAATTGTTGTGTTTTCATGGACAGTTGCTGCGTGCGGTGACGACGCGGCGGCGGGCACCGGCTCTGACCAGCCCGACGCGATCGCGGCTGTCGATGCGCAAGTCGGCGGCGGCGTTGCGGATGCACAGCCTGACGTTCTCGACGCCGCGGGCGCCGACGTTGGCTTGCCGGCGTGGCTCACGGGCACCTGGCTGGAATGCGGCGGAGATCTGACGATTTCCCAACCAGATTCAGCAACTTGGCGCGCCTCCGGCAGCGCCTGCACAGTCACGTCCACGCTGGTCTGGCACGCCGGCACGCTGGATTTCACGGCGGTCACTGGCGTCGGCTGTCCAAACGGACCGCCCACTTGGATGATCGCCGGCACGCAGGCCAGCTTTGACGGCGCGCAGCTCACGCTGGTGCATCCATCGCTGTTTGCGGGGCTCAAGCGCCTGAGCGCCAAGGCGACGCGCGAGCTCTGGAGCGTCAAGGCCGATGCTTCGGGCACCGGCGTCATGCGCCTGTGCTTTGACGCCAACGGCGTGTTCTATGACGGCAACTGGACTTCCGCTGACTGCAGCTTCATCGCCTGCGGATCGATCGTCGCGCAGGTCAAACGCGTGGGCACGCAGACGGACATCTGGACCGAATGTCAGGGCAGCTGCCCGTGCACGTCGATCCTCGTTGCGACGCAGAAGACGGCGACCGCGATGTCCGGCTCGTATTCCAGCGCGAGCTGCGCCCAGGCGGCGTCCGGCACGTTCGTCGCGTCCGCCCAGCCGTTCCCGTAAGAATCCACGTCATTTCAGCGTTCCACGACGACGCGTTCGGCTTCGAACGCCTGCACAGCGGCGCGGAAGTCGTCCGGAATGCGCACGGGGCGAAACGCGCCGTCCAGCCAAGCCAGCGTCAGCGCGCCGGTCGCCACGACCTTGGGCGCGCGCTTGTCGACCATCAGAAAATGGAAGGTGTAGCTCGTGGCGCCGATCCGCGCGAGCCGCACGTTGACCACCAGGATGTCGTTGTAGTGCGCCGGCGCGTGGAAATTCAGATGCGCGGCGACGACGGCGCCTGGGATCAGATCGCGCACCGGACCGCCGTGCTTTTGCAAGCCGAGGTGGTTCAGGTAGTCCATCCGGCCGACGTCCATGTACACGGAAAAACTGCCGAAATACACGATGCCAACCGCGTCGGTCTCTGACAGCCGCACGCGGATCTCCGTGCTGAACGAGTAGGCGTTGCGATCCTGCGTGATGTCGCCGAGCTGCATGGATTCCCGCTCCTGGCCGGGGCGCGCGAGTCTAAAGGAGATACGCCGGGCTGGCGAGTCCCGGACACGCCGCGGCCCAGTCGACGCCGTCCGCAGGCGTGCTATCCTGCGCGCCCATGCCACCTCCGCGCCCAACCGCCAAGCGAGTCCTGCCCATCATCTTCCTGACCATCCTGCTGGACTTGCTCGGGTTCGGGCTGGTCATTCCGATTGCGCCGTTCTACGCCCAGCATTTCGGCGCGACGCCCAAGGTCATCACGCTGCTCGGCGCGGCGTATTCGCTCATGCAGCTGGTGTTCATGCCGATGTGGGGCCGCCTGTCGGACCGCATTGGTCGCCGTCCGGTTATCCTCATGAGCGTGGCGGTGTCCTGCGTCGGCTACCTGTGGTTCGGCCTCGCGTCGCAGCTGTGGATGCTGTTTGCCGCGCGGATTCTCGCCGGTTTCGGCAACGCCAACATCGGCGCCGCGCAAGCGGTCATCGCCGACACCACCGCGCCGTCGGAGCGCGCGCGCGGCATGGGCATGATCGGCGCGGCATTTGGCATCGGCTTCGTGCTCGGTCCGGTCTTTGGCGGCTTGCTCGGCAAGATCGACCTCGCGCTGCCGGCGTACGTCGCCTCGGGCCTTGGGCTGATCAACTGGATTATCGCGTACTTCCGCCTGCCCGAGACGCGCGATCCGGAGCACATCGAGGCCCGCAAGGCGCTGCCGCCAGGCGCGCTGCTGGCGCTGCTCAGGAAGCCTTCCGTGCTGCGGTTGCTGCTGGTGACGTTCACGGTGACGACCGGTTTTGCCCTGATGGAGCAGGTCTCCGGGCTGTACATCCAGAGCATTTGGGTGCCCGTGCCGGCCGGCGCGGCGCCGGATCAAATCGAGGCGCTGCACAAGCACGCCGCGCTGCTCTCGACGGCGGTGCTGGCGGCGGTCGGCCTGACGATGGTCATCGTGCAAGGCGGGCTGATCGGCCGGCTGGTCAAGCGTTTTGGCGAGAGTCGCCTGCTGCGGTTTGGCACAGCAACCGTTACCGCGGGGCTGCTGGGCATGGCGGCCGTGGGCACGATTGGCTGGTATCCAGGCATGTTCCTCGCGTCGATCGCGTTGGCGGCGGGCTCGGCGCTGAACACGCCGTCATCCACGTCGCTGTTGTCGCAGCACGCGCTGGCGGAACAGCAGGGCGGTCTGCTGGGCGTGGGTCAGTCGATGTCGGCGGCCGGCCGCGTGCTGGGGCCGTTCATGGCGGGTGCGCTGTTCGAGGTAGAAGGGCGCCTGCCGCTGCTCGTGGGCGCGGTCCTGACGGCGATCGCGTTTGTCCTGACGTTGGGCGTGCACAAGCCGGCGCGACCGCTGAACCCGTGACGCAGAGCGCCGACGCGGCGCGTGGTGAAGAGCCCCATGTCGGTGGACCTGAACAGCATGGCGGTGTTTGCCCGCGTGGTGGAGGAGCAAGGCTTCTCGGCGGCCGCGCGGCGGCTTGGCTTGTCGAAATCGGCCGTGTCCAAGCACGTCGCGCAGCTGGAAGATCGGATTGGCGCCCAGCTTTTGCAGCGCACGACGCGGCGGTTGCGGCTGACCGACGTCGGCGCGGCTTTTTACGAACGCTGCGCGCGCATTTTGGCAGAGGCGGAAGAGGCTGAGCTCGCCGTGTCCCACATGAGCGCGGCGCCGCGCGGCACGCTGCGCATCAGCGCGCCGGTCAGCTTTGGCATCCGCTATCTGGGCGCGCCATTGGCGGAATTTGCCAGTAAGCATCCGCAGTTGCGACTGGAGGTCGTGCTGAACGATCGGCTTGTCGATATGGTCGATGAAGGCTACGACCTGGCGATTCGCATCGGCAAGCTGGCGGACTCAAGCTTGATCGCCAAGCGGCTGTGCGCGATGCCGATGCACGTCGTCGCCGCGCCCGGTTACCTGACGCAGCACGGTGCGCCGGAACTGCCGGCGGACCTGCAGCGGCACAACTGCCTGCTGTACTCGCTGTCGACGACCGGCGATGTTTACCACTTTCGTCAGGAAGAGCGCGATATTACGGTTAAAATCGATGGCACCATGCGGGCGAACAACGGCGACATCCTGCTCGAGGCCGTCCGCCAGGGCGTGGGCATCGCGTTCATGCCGGCGTACCTCTGCGGCTGCGACCTGCGTTCGGGCCAGCTGGTCGAACTGTTGCAGGCGTTTCGCGCGGCCCCGGGCGCGATCAGCGCGGTTTACCCGCCCAACCGCCACCTGTCGGTAAAAGTTCGCGTGTTTGTTGATTTTCTCGTCGCGCATTTCGCCGAGGCCCCGTGGCTGGCGGTCGAATGCCCCGGTCAGATGGCCGTCGGCGGAGGCCACTGATGCCGCACGTTCAGCTCGGCGCGTTCAAGTTGCACTACGACACGGTCGGGCGCGCGGGGGCGCCCGTGCTGCTCATCATGGGGCTGACGGTTCCTGGGCGGAGCTGGCGCGGCATCCTCCCGGCGCTGCAGGCGGAGCATCGCGTCGCGTATTTCGATCACCGCGGCGTGGGTGGATCCGATGCGCCGCGCGGCCCGTACTCGATGGCGCAGATGGCCGGCGACGTCGTCGGGCTGATGGACCACCTCGGCTGGGCGCAAGCGCACGTCGTTGGGCTGTCGATGGGCGGCATGGTTGCTCAGCACGTCGCGCTCAACGCCCGCGCGCGCGTGCGGAGCCTGGCGCTCCTGGCCACGCACGCCGGCGGTTGGCAGGCGCGGCTGCCGCAGCCCCGCGGGATCTTCCACTTCATCCAGACGCAGCTGCTGCGCGACCGCCAGGCGAAGCTGGCCGCGCTCTCCAGCCTCTTGTTTCCCAAAGCATTTCTGCAGACCTGCGATCGCAGCGCGCTGCGCGTCGGTCTGGAGGATGACTTTGGCGAGCCGGTACCCAAGAGCGTGCTGCTCTCGCAATATGCTGCCATTCAAGGGCATTACACGGCGGACAAGCTCGGGCGGTTGAAGGATTTGCCGACGCTCATCGTGCGCCCGGGCCAGGACCTGCTGGTGCGGCCCGAGGAGAGCGACCGCCTGGCGCGGCTGATTCCCAATGCCCAGTTGGTGCGCTTTGACGCGTGCGGCCACGCCGTGACCCGCCAGGATCCGCAGGGCGTCGCGAAAGCGCTGTTGGCGCATTTTGCCGCTGCGGATCGTCTGGCGTGACCGGTGCAAGTCGGCGCGGAGTCTGGCATGCTGGTGAACGTCGAAGCGCAGAACTCCGCGGGGCCCGTGATGCAAGTTCCTGATCTCTGGTCTGATTCCGATCGCATGGCCGTCACCGGCTTTGAAGTGGCGGTCCGCCATGGCGATCTGGCCGGCGCGCTGCTGGCGCTGGACGGCGTTACCGCGCAGGAGGCCGCGGCGCATCGGCAGACGATCAGCGATTTCGCCCTGCGCGTGCGGACGGAGCTGCTGTCGCGCGATCCGGTCACGTCGCTGAGCGTGGTGCTGGTGGACGAGGCGGGCTTTTGCGGCGATCCCGAGGACTATTTCGCGCCCGCCAACTCGCGCCTGTCCGACGTGCTGACCCGCCGGCGCGGCATGCCGATTTTGCTGTCCGCGGTCTGGATGCTGGTCGGAGAGCAGGCCGGAATCGTCGTGGAAGGTATTGGATTGCCTGGACATTTTATTGTCCGGGTCGGCGGTTCGACCGGCGTGCTGGCGGACCCGTTCAACGGCGGCCGGATGCTGAGCGTCGGCGAGTGCCGCCAGCTGGTCGGCAAGCTGAGCGGCGGCGCAGTGCAGTGGAACGACGCGTTTTTGCACCCGATTCCAATGGATGGCCTGCTGGAGCGCGTCCTGCGCAACTTGGCGCACATCTGGCAGCGGCTGGAAGTGCCCGAGCAGATGCTGCGGACGGCGCGATTTTACGCCGCGCTGCGGCCGCGCGAGGCGGAGCCGCGACTGGTCCAAGCCAAAATCGCCGACGCGTTTGGCGCGACGGATTTGGCGGAAATGCTGTACCGCGCCGTGGTGGACGGTTTTCCCAGCTCGGCGGCGGCAGAGACGGCGGCGAGCCGGCTGCAAGAGCTGCGCGGCGCGGCGGTCGACATCAACTGAGGCGCGGTCAAGGGCTGTTTTCGCAGGCGCGGCCGGGGCGCGGTTTTCAACTGCCGTCGGCCTGTGTAGGCTGTACGCCTCGCAGGAGCCGCCATGATCACGCCCGCATCCGTTCTCGCCGCCGCCCAAGCCCAGATTGAACCCGCGCTGGAGCGCCTGTGCGCGTATCTGCGCATCCCCGCGGTCTCGTGCGATCCCGCCCACGCGGCGGACGTCGCGCGTCTGGCGGATCTCGTCGCGGCCGACTTGACGGCGCTGGGGCTGGACGCGCAGGTGCTGCGGCTGGAGGGCGCGCTGCCGTGCGTCGCGGCGTCGTGGCTGCACGCGGGCCCGGATGCGCCGACGATTTTGATCTATGGCCACCTGGACCTGCAGCCCGTCGATGGCGGCGACGGCTGGCGGACGCCGCCGCATGAGCCGACGCGCGTGGGCGATCGCCTCTACGGTCGCGGTTCGTCGGATGACATGGGCGGCTGGGTCTCCCATATCGCGGCGATCGCGGCGTGGCTGAACGCGACCGGCAAGCTGCCGTGCAACATCCGGCTGATCATCGAGGGCGAGGAGGAATGCGGTTCCAGCAATCTGGAGCGTTTCATGGACGAATTTCCAGAAACATTTCAAGCAGATGCGATGATCCTGACCGACTGCGAGAACCCGTCGACGGACGTGCCGGGCCTGACGGTGTCGCTGCGCGGTGTGTTCGAGGTGGTCATTCGCGTGGAAGCGCTTGAATCGGATGGACATTCCGGCCTCTGGGGCAACATGGTGCCGGACGTGTCGACGGCGCTCATGCAGCTGATCACGCGCGTGGTGGACGCGGACGGTCGACCATCGGTCGGCCTGGTCAAGCACGTGGAATCACGGCACAAAGCGGCGGCGGCCGTGCCGATTGAGGACGACGTGATCCGCCGCGGCGCGCACCTCCTGCCGGGCGTGAATCCGCTGCCGGTGCGCGGGCGATCTGCGGCGGAGTGGCTGTGGCTGCAGCCGGCGATCACTGTAGTTTCAACGACTTTGCCGACTCCGGAGCGCAAGAAGAACGCGCTGCGGGCGGCCGCGACGGCGGTTCTGTCGGTGCGCCTGGCGCCGGATCAGACGCCCGAGCAGATGCTGTCGGCGATGCAGGTCGAGCTGCTGCGCGATCCGCCCCAGGGCGTCCGGGTCGCGGCGACGCAGGAGCGCGGCGCGGGCATGGGCTGGTACTACGAGCCAAAAGGCCCGGCATTTGAGGCAGTTGACCGCGCTTATCTGGCGGCGTGGGGACACAAGCCGGTGCGCGTGGGCGTCGGCGGCTCGATCCCGTTCGTGGCGATCTTCGGCGAGCGGTTTGGCGACTTGCCGCTGATCCTGAACGGCGTGATGGACCCGGAGTCGACGGCGCACGGGCCCAACGAGTCCCTGCACCTCGGCGTGTTCCGCAAGGCGGTGCTGGCGAACGCGCACCTGTACGGCGAGCTGGCAGCGCCAGGGATTTTACTCAAGCGTTGAGCGGACTTAGGCGTGTGCGACCGGGCTGCCGATGAAAAAACCATCGGTGCCCACGGGCTGGTACAGCGGCAGCAGGATCCAGCCGTCTGCCGGCGCGCGCACGGGGCCGTGATCGTCCTCTGCGAGCACTTCGCCCGCGTGCACCGGCTGCAGGTTGCGGTAGCCTGGCCTCATGCGGAAATGGTCGTTCGGTGAAATCCCGTGGCGATACGTAACCTTGACCGCCGGCAGGTCGAGTCCCCGCGCGCGCAGGCGCTCGCGCCGCCCGGCCAGATCCGGCACCGCCGACCATGCGATCGCGCCGACTGACGCGAGCAGCAGCCACGCGACCGACTCCAGCGTGTCCTCGGTCGACGGCGACTGGTGCTGGCCGCCTTCCACCGCCAGCGCGATGTGGCCAAGCGCCGTGAAATACTCAATCGTCGTCGCCGGAATCGCCTTTTCCAGCCCGGCGATGCCCGGCAGGCACAGCTGGCGCGCCAACGCGACGCTCTGCGGGTGGTCGCACACGACGATGAACGGCACGCCGTCGGCCGACATGCTGTGCAGATCCAGGTGGACAACCGGGCCGCGGGCTTGGGCCACGGCTTCGTCAAACGCGTGCAGGAGCTCCAGCTGCTCGACGTCCTCCGCCGTATGGCCGTGCGTCGCCCGCAGCTGCGCGACCGACGGCGCGTCCCAGTGGCGGTTCAGGTCGCGATCGGTGTAGCGCACGCCCAGGCGCAGCGCGCCGACATTGCCGCACAGCCCCAGCAGCCGCCCGGCCACCGGCACGTCGTCCTGGCGCAGCGTCGCGAGGATGCGGCAAATCGCGCGCACGCCCGCCGGTTCGTTGCCGTGCATGCCGCCCGACAGCACGACGGTTGGCCCCGGTCGCCCCTGATTGACGTCGCCCAGCCGGTGATCGGCTGCGACCTGCACGCCCGGCAGGATGGTCGTCAGGAGCGACTGGTCGATGAAATCGCTGTGATTGCGCATGGCTGCCTTGACGTCGGCCTGCACCGACCGCCTCACCGTAGCGCTGAATGGCTGAATCGGCAACCGCGGCACGGTCAAACCTCAGCAAAAATCACGCCTAGCGGAACGTGGTCGCTGGGCTTGTCGCCGCGGCGTTCGTTGCGGTCGACAAACGCGTCGAGGCTGGTCATCGTCCGGGTCGCGAAGATGTGGTCGATGCGCAGGCCGTTGTTGCGCTCGAAGCCGCCGCCGCGGTAGTCCCACCAGGAGTAGAGGCCGGCCTCCGGGCGCTGTTGGCGAAACGCGTCGGCCAGGCCCCAGTCAAGCACGTGCTGCAGCGCGCCGCGCGCCTCGGGCACGCACAGCACCGTGTCGTTCCACTCCATCGGCCGCGCCACGTCGCGATCGTCCGGGGCCACGTTCATGTCGCCGCAGAGCACCATCGGCCGACTGACATCGCCCTCGCGCTCAAACCAGGCGCGCAATCGCTTGTACCACGCGAGTTTGTAGGCGAATTTGTCGCTGTCCAGCTCGCCGCCATTGGGCACGTACACGCAGACGACCCGCACGCCGCGCACCGTACCCGCGATGAGCCGCGCCTGTGCGTCGTCAACGCCGTCGTCCAAGCTGCGCGTCACGTCCGAAATCTCGTGGCGCGCCAAAATCGCCACGCCATTGTAGGTTTTTTGCCCATGTGTGACCGCGCGATAGCCCAGCGCTTCCACGGCGGCGTGCGGAAACAGCGCGTCCTCCAGCTTGAGCTCCTGCAGGCACAGCACGTCTGGCTGGTGCGCCGTCAGCCAGGCGACGAGGCGCGATTCGCGGGAGCGGATGGAGTTGACGTTCCAGGTGACGATGTTCATTCAATGTCCATGTTATTGAAAGTATTACTACTAATTTTGGCCGTCCGTGCCTGTACCCACTTTTGTACCCACTTTTGCCCCAACATCCGCATCCGCGTCGACCCGGCGCTCGTCCAGATGGATGACCTCGCCCAGCTTGCGCGCGGCATCCTGGCGGGGCTGTTCGGGCGGGCGATTGTAGATCGCATGGACTGCCTGACTGCTGTGGCCGACCTGCGCCATTGTGATTGCCTGCGAGATGCCGGCCATCGCCGACAGCGTGACGTTTGTCTGTCGGAGCGCTTTGCCGGACAGAGCGGGCAGGTTCAACTCGGGCAGCACTTTTTGCAACCATACCCACAAGCCCGTCGTCGTGACGCACCGCCCGGAGTCGGCCGACCTGCCGCCCGCAGGGAACATCCAGCCTTCTTCACCCACCAGCTGGCGGCGCTGCTGCTGCAGAATCCGCAGCACGCGGGTCGTCTCCGGGTCGATGTACGACGGCCGGCCTTCCTCGTGCTGTTTTGTGCCGGCCACGATCTTGCCCGCGACCCAGTGCTGGCGGATCTGCCACTTTCCAACCTCGGCGGTCAGGTCGAGGTCCTTCACACGGATCGCCACCAACTCGGACGGTCGCGCCCCCGTTGAAAAGCCCAGCATCAGCAGCGGGTGCCAGCAGTCCGGCGACTTTTCCCGCGCGATCGCGATCAAGGTGCGGAGCTGCTCGGGCATGAGCACCAAGTCCTTGCCACCGCGCGTCATGCTGGCGCCCTTGGGGAGCTTGACGCCGTCAGCCGGATTGACGATGCGGTACATGCGGCACCCGGCGCCGATCAAGTTCTTCAGCGTCACCCAGCGGGTCCGGACGCTGTTCATCTTGTTGCCGGTCCGCACCTGACCATCGACCCACGCCTCCAGGTCGGCAGGCGTGATCTTGTCCAGCCGGTAGTCGCCCAGCACTGGGTTGATGTGCGCCCGCAAGTGATGTTCGACATTGGCCTTTGTGGCCCCGCCCGCCGTCCACTCGCCGCGTTCAAGCTTGCGTACGACCCATTCCTTCCCGAACGCGCGCAAGGACGGCGGCAGCACCTTCTCGACGCGGTTTCGCGCCTGCTCGCGCAGATCGTCCGCAATCAGCCGCGCCTCCGCCAGCGTCGCGTCCTCCGGCAGGCTCAGCATGCGCTCCACTGGCTGTCCGGTCCGGTCCGACACGGCCTTGATCCGCACGACGAACGTGCCGTTCGGGCGGCGGTACACGCCCGGATACCTCGTTGCTTCCAACTTGTCCCGCATGTTGACCTCGAATGTACTGGTCCAGATCGTCACGGTGCACGCGCAGGATAGGGCGGGCGACGGTGCCGATGTTGCTTGCTTTCAGATGCCCTTTGGCGATCGCTTTTTGGATGTTGGACTGGCTCTGGCGGGTGTAATGGCCGCACTCGCCGGTATTGAGCCAGGGCGTGCCCTCCGGGATGCTGGCCGATGGCGGCTGTTCAGTTGACGCGGAATCCGGAGTGGCATCGGTGTTCGCCGCCGAGACGGCGAGCGTCCTCACGACGTCGGTTAGCTCGCGAATCGCGGCGAGGATCGCCACCTGTGGTGGATCAGGCGCGTACGGGTTGAGCGCCGGCGTTGGCGTCGTCGGTCCCCAGTCGGCCGGATACGTCGGTGTCGGCAGCAAGCGCAACGGCACTGCCGCCGCTGGGGTCAACGGGCGCAGCGGCGCGCTGCAATACTGACGATCGACGAGGTCCTGGGACGTGTCGGCGGGCGTGTTCAGGCGATCGACCTGGCGGGCGGGCCAACCGTGATTGTTGTAGTCACGGTTAGGCATCGGATCCCCTTGGCGCGCCGTAAACTGGCAGCTCGAGCGCCTCGCGCACCTGCGGCGGTGCATCGTTTTCCAGATCCAGTAACGCTTGGAGCGGGTGCACTACGACGATGCCTTCGACCTTGCGTTCAGACATGAAAACGCCGTCGTCGTAGGGGATTTCGATGGTCAAGACAGATTCCTCCGGCGTCGTCGCATCGGCGGTCCGCAGGGTGCCCACGAGGCGCGCGGCATGTTCGCGTCGGACGTAGCAGACGCGACTCACCGGCTTGTGGCCGACGAGTACCCACGTGGCAAGACTGCCCGTCGGGAAGCAGTCGATCGAACGCTTCCGACACAGGCGTGAAAAATCCGCCAGTTCCTCCAAAGTGCCGGTCTGAATCGCAAAACGCCCAAGCACTTCCCGCTTTGGCGCGTACTCACCGAGCCACGCCTTTGTCGCAGCGCGTTTGTTCGGACACGTCAGCAGTCCGTGTTTGTCCTTGGCGGCGAATCCAATGTCCACCAAGGATCGGGATATCTTGCTCACGGCCCCGTCGTCGAGCCTCGTCAGGCGGCAGATTTCCGCCTGCGTCGTTGCCTCCTCGCGTTGCAGGAGGCAGCGGAGCACGCGACTAGTCTTGGGCGAGAACAACGACGCCGGGCGGCCAACGCGCACGAACTGATTCGCTTTGCCCGAGATGTCAACGACCAGTCCCGGCACGTCGACGCGCGCGTTGCCGCTCAAGTCGATCCAGTTCACGCCCGCCGCTTCGCAGGCTTTGGCGCCGGCCTCGCCCATGAACGCGACGACGAGCAAGCAGCGTGCGCCATGTATGCGCTCACGGTCCGACGTCAGGGTCGCGATTCCACGGCCGATGGGTACCGAGTTGCTCGATGTTTTGTACTCAATCAGCCACGTTTCGCCGTTGGCGGTCGCGACGCGATCGGATTTGATCTCGGGTGGCGGCTGTCTGAGCACCTCCAGATTCACATGCCATTTCAGCAAGCTGCGTTGAACCTCGGCGACGACGTCATCGGTGAGCTTTTCGTTCAATGGGCACCTCGCTCAGCAAAGATCTTGACGACAGGCACGTCACGGCGCGATGCTGTGTGTGCTCAGGCGTGTATTTTACACAGGAGAACCTGCAGCGCAAGTGGAATCTGGGTGTGCACGGCATTGCCTTCGCTAAGCAGCAGTCTCGCCGCTGCTGTCTGGTTTGCTTTCCTGCCCGATCATCCGCTCGCAGCCGGTGGGGCGAATCGGGAGTCCGTGACGTTTGCCGGATGCGACCGTGGTCCCGCGCGGCAAAGTCGCGGGGCGGAAGATGTGTTCGCACGAGTTCTCGTTCGACTTGCACATTGAACACACCACGTAGGAAGGGCTGTACCATTCCCCCGCGTCAAGTACCCCGCACCCTCCGCGACAATTAGAAACCCGCACGTCGCGACGGCGTAGCCGAGCGAGTGTTCAGCGATGGCGAAGCTCATCGCGCGCGCTCCAGCGGCGCCAGCCCGCGCTGTGGACCCCGCAGCGCAGGGTGAAGCGAGCTTGCGAGCGAGCCCGAAGCGGAGGGGTCCACAGC
>CAIYWC010000071.1 GCA_903929795.1 uncultured Myxococcales bacterium
CTGAGTGCGACCAGGTCGGCACCGGCGCCATCTTCCGCGATCAAGAGACCGAATGATTCGGTAGCGTTTGCGGACGGTTAGCCGTTAGTTGAAAGTGCGAGGGCCTCGGACGAAACTCCGGGGCCTTCGTGTTTTTTGCCTCACGGACGCGGCTGCACGATGACCGGGTCAGGGCTCACCGCGACCTGATAGTTGCCCACCGCCGGGGCGGTCGCGTCCTCCGACGTCCCGTCCAGTTGCGTCACGTGCACATTGCCGCCAAACGGCAGCGTCACCGTCGTCGGCAGCGGCGCGTCCTCCGTGCGCCACGCGAGGTACGCAAACTGCCCGGCGTTCTCGAGCCGCACGAGCCACGCACCCGGAAACCCCGGCTGCGGCACCTGCGCGACGACGCGATACGCCCCCACGGTCTTCAACAACGTCTGAATCGCCACGAACGCCGGCTTGGGCTGCGGCGCGACGCCAGTCCCCGTTCCCGTCACGTCGCCGGCCATCATCAGGCCAAAAACGCCCTCCGCGCCCATTGAATTGCCGTCGTCCAGCAGCGTGTACAGGTACAGCCGGTCCGCGCCCGCCAGCGCCGACAGCACGATCGCGCGCACCGTGTAGCGCGCCTGTTGCGCGGGCGTCAGCGCGCTCGTCGTCGGCCAGCCGAGCTCCGTCAGCCAGAACGGAATCGCCGGAGTCGGCGCGCCCGCTGCCGACAAAAGACCATTCATTGTTGCGAGTTGCGTCATCAGCGGCACTTCGTCGCCCAGCGCGCTCTCCGGGCTGCTGGTCGGCGGATACAGCGGGTACGGGTGCAGCGAAAACACGCCGATGTCCGGCGCGGGCGGCGTCGACTGCAGCGCGTCGGCGAGGAACTGCGGCCCGGAGCCGACGATGAAGTGGTACAAGATGGCGCCAAACGCGACCTGAGCGGCCGGCTGCGCGGCGTGAATCGCGTGGTTTGCCGCGAGAAAAAGCGCGGCGTACCTGTCCGGCTCGCCGGCGAACTGGTCGGCTTTCCAGAAGCTGACGCCGTTGTTGGGCTCGTTCCAGACCTCGTACTCGGCGACGTTGGCCTTGTAGCGGTCCGCCACCTTGGCGGCAAAATCGGCAAAATCCTGAGGATCTCTAGGCGGATAGCCATCCGCGCCGTTCGCCACCGTCGCAGCCCAGGGCGCGGTCGCGTCGAGCAGCGCCAGCAGGTTCACGCCGTTCGCTGCGGCTTCCGTCACCAGCGGATCGTACGCCGAGAAGTCCCAGACGCCCGGCTGCGGCTCCACAGTTGCGAAACGAAAATCCGTCCGCACCCGATGAATCCCCAGCTGTTTCATGGCTTTCCATTCGAATACCCGCTCCGCCACCGCGCCTGGATCCGCGCCCAGCGCCGGATGCGAGGACAGCCCGACGATGTCCTGCAGCGCCACGGTCGACGGCGAACGCGTCAGCGGACCAGCCGCCTGGACATCCGCGAGCGCCACGGCATCAGCAGCGGTCGCCGCATCGGAAGCGTCCGCCGCCGCTGGCGCCGCCGGTTGGGCACACGCCGCGAGCAGCAAGAAGAGAGCCAGTGGCCAGTTCGCGCGGCGCATTTTGCCTCCAAACGCGCGCCTGCTCGGATGGGGCGCGCGCCGGAGCGGCAGTCTGGTCGGGCGATCGGAGGGCGTCAAGCGCGCGCAAGCTGCCAGCCAAGCCGCAAAATCAGCGCGCTCACGACGACGATGAAGACGATGCGCACCCAGCCGCTGCCTTTTTTCAGGGCGAATTGCGCGCCCAGGTAGCCGCCGATGCCATTGGCGATGGCCATGCTGATGGCCACCGACGGGAGCCAGCTGCCCTGCGCGACGAACAGTCCCATCGCGGTGACGTTGGACGCCCAGTTGACGCTTTTGGCGAGCGCGGAGGCCCGCAGGAAGTCGAAGCCAAGCACGAGCACGAACAGGAAGATCAGCAGCGAGCCGGTGCCGGGGCCAAAAAATCCATCGTAAAAACCCAAAATGAGCGCGATCAGCGTCGCCAGCCCGCGCTGGTGCTGCAGGCCGAAACGCGGCGCGTGCAGCTGGCCGAGCGCCGGCTTGAACAGCGTAAACGCCAGCATCACCAGCAGCAGCCCGAGCATCAGCGGGCGCAGAAAGTCCGTGTGGACGCGATAGGTCAGCCACACGCCCAGCGCCGCGCCGAGCGCCGACGCCAGCACCGGCCCGACCATCTCGCGGGGCGCAAGGGCGCGGGCCCGGAGGAACTTGCCCGCCGCGACCGAAGTGCCTATTACCGCAACGAATTTGTTGGTTCCCAGCAGCGTCGGGAGCGGCGTCCCGGCCGGCAAGCCGAGCAGCAGCGCCGGCACCGTGATGAGGCCACCGCCGCCGACAATCGCGTCGACAAAACCCGCCAGCAACGCGGCGAGCACCAGCAAAAGCAGCGTCGGCAGCGGCGGCATGGGCGTCAGAACGACGCCGCGGACCACGTGAGCGTGTAGCCCCCGCAGATGTTGGCAGCCTTGGGATCGTGCGCGGTGACCTTGATCCACGCCGCGCCGCCGTCGTCGCCGAGGCCGAGCGTGGAGCAGGTCGTGTTGATCTCGACTTTTTCCGCGCCCAAGCCGGCGGCTTGCGAGCAGCAGCCCCACATGCCGTTGGGACCGTTCGAGACCTTCTGGCCCTGGTCGCAGCCGACGACGCCGGAGTTGCTCGAGCCGTCCTTGCACGCCCAGTAGACGCAGAGGTCGTAATCGCCGGCCATCTGGTCGATGCGCGCGGACGGGTAGATCGAGCACAAGATCTTGTCGCTGGCGTTGAAGGTGAACCAGTCGACGTCGCTGGCGGGCGCGAGGATGGACTGCATCGCCGACGTGCCGTTGCAGTCCGTTTTGTTGGCGATGGCCGTGCCGGGCGCGGTGTCGTTGCCGTCGCTGGCCGTGGTGCCAACGCAGGTGCCAAAAGAGCAGCCGTCGGCCGTCGTGCAGTTGTTCTTGTCGTCGCAGCTGGTCCCAGCGGCTGCGGGCGCGCACACGCCGGTGCTCGGGTCGCACTGGCCGCCGAGGCAAACGTTGCCGATGCACAAGCCCTCGTCCGTTTGGCCGTCGCAGTTGTCGTCCAGACCGTTGCAGATTTCCTCGGTGGCGGCGGGCGCGGTGCATTTGCCAAGCCCGGAGACGCCGCAGGTGCGCGTGCCGCTGCAGGTGCCGAGCGCGTTCGTGACGCTGCACGCGGTGCTGAGCCCGGCAAGCGCGGCCGTCACGCTGCAGGTGCACGTCCCGCTGACCGGCCGGCAGAGCGTGACCGCGCCGAGGACCGGGTCCGTGGTCGTCTGGCAGCCGTAGTTGTCCGGACAGCTGGCGGCGTTGCCGGGGTCGCAGGCCACGCCGCAGAAAGAGCCGTCGCCGCCCGTGTTGACGCAGACGTTGCCGCTGGAGCCGTCGTCGTTGCACGCGGCCGTGGCGGTGCACGGATCGCACAGGTGGGCAAACGGCGTCGGCGCGCCGCCATCCGCGGCAGCTGCCGCATCGTCCGCATCGGCGTCCTCCGCGGTTGCAGCGTCGCCGTCGTCTACCGCGTCGTCGACCAGCCCATCGGTCCCCGGCGTCCCGTCCGGGCCAGCAGCCGCATCGACCGCCGAATCCGCGGAATCTGCAGCGTCGGCGTCGTGCGCAGCGGGGACGTCCGAAACGTCGGGCTTGGGCACATCCTTGGCACCCGCGTCGATTTTCTCGGTCTTGGCGTCAAAGATCAGGAAGTCCGCGTCGGGATCGCCGGCATCGGCTTGACCGGCTCCGGCGCTTGTCGCCGGCGTGCTGCATGCCGGCGCGAGCCACAGCGCGGCAGCGACAAGGCAAACCAAGCGCATTGGCGAGCGGACGTCCATCGGCAAACCCCCCGGCCACCTTGGCCGCCTCCCGGAAGAGTCTGCCAGAATCGCGGCCGTTTGTCAGGGGCGCCACGCACCGAGGCGATCCCTCAGCGGGCGCCGATCGGGCGCAAGCGTGTGAAAATGTAAGTTTTGCCATCCGTTTTTTTGACTCTGCCGCGCTTCGTGCCCAAGCGAACCGCCCGATAGCCCTTGCCTCTCACGTCCCGGCAGTTTCCGCGGGCAAAATCCCTGGGTCAAACGCCAGCAACCGGTGATTGTGTTGCGGTTCATGCTCGCCTACGCTCTGCGCCGGGGAGTCGCGAAAAGCGGCAAAAAGGGGTTGAACATGCAGGCATGGAATTGGGGCAAGAGCTGCCCGGCGGCGGCGCGTGGGCGTTTCGTTATCGTGTGCGTGGCGTTGCTGGCGCTCGCGGCGTCAGGCTGCGGCGATGACGTCGGCGTTGGCCCCGGCTTTGTGCCGCCTGACACAACCGGCGACACGCCAGCTGTGCTGACCGACACCGGCGACCAGGCCGATACGACCAAGCCCGATGTCGCCGACGTTGTCGCGCCCAAGGATGCGCCGGATGCCGTCCTGGTGGACACCCTGCCTGATGCGGTCGCCGATGCGATCACCGATGCCATCGTCGATGACGTCCCGCCGGACGTGCCGGATGTGCCTGACGTGCCCATCATCGCCTGCTCCGCGCTCGCCGCGCCCGCGCACGGCGCCGTGTCGGCCAGCACCGTTCCCGCTGGCAGCACCGTCACGTTCACGTGCGACGCGGGCTACGCCATCACCGGCGCCGACACGCTGACCTGCCAACCCGACGGCAACTGGGACGTCACGCCGCCGACCTGCGATCCGGTCACCTGCGTCACGCTCGTCGCACCCGCCAACGGCAACGTCAACGCGCCGGCCAGCACGTATGGCAGCAGCGCCAGCTATTCCTGCAATGGCGGCTACGCGCTGACCGGCAGCGCCAACCGCACCTGCCAGGCCAACGGCACCTGGAGCGGCACCGCGCCGACCTGCACCGCCGTCAGCAGCTGCGCCGGCGCGCCGTGCCAAAACGGCTCCGTCTGCACCGACCTCTCGCCCGGCTATAGCTGCGCCTGCGTCGCCGGCTGGAGCGGCGCCAACTGCGACGTTCCCATCGACTGCGGCGCGCTGAGCAACCCGGACAACGGGACCGTCAACGTCAGCAAGACCACCAACGGCGGAACGGCGACCTACAGCTGCACGGCCGGTTTTGCCCTGACCGGCAACGGCGGCAACGGCCTGCGCACCTGCCAGGCGGACGCCACCTGGAGCGGCAGCGCGCCCACCTGCACGCCAATCACCTGCCCCGCCGGCAACGCGCCCGCCAACGGCGGCGTCACGCCCGCCAACCCCGTCTACGGTGCAGAGGCCGATTACAGCTGCAACGCCGGCTACGTGCTGAATGGCCCCGCAGCGCGCACCTGCCAAGTGGACGGCACGCTCTCCGGCGCCGCGCCGCTTTGTGATCCGGTCACGTGCACCACGGCCGCGCCCGGCAACGGCACCGTCAGCGACACCAGCGTCACCTATCAGGGCGTTGTCAATTACGGCTGCAACAGCGGCTTCCAGATCGGCTCCGGCGACGCCCAGCGCTCCTGCCAGGCCGACGGCACGTTCACCGGCACCGCGCCGACGTGTGTTCCCGCGACCGGCGGCTGCGACGGCAACCCGTGCGGCGTCCACTCGACCGGCTGCACCGCCACCGGCGCCACGACCTTCACCTGCGCGTGCCAGCCCGGCTGGAGCGGCAGCGACTGCAACGCGCCGGTCGACTGCGGCGCGCTCGCCAACCCGGTCAACGGCCTGGTCAGCGACAGCGCGACCACGCTCGGCAACGTCGCGACGTACAGCTGCAACGCCGGCTACGCCGTCAACGGCGCCGCGACGCAGACCTGTCAGGCCGACGGTACCTGGTCCGGCACCGCGCCCACCTGCCAAGCCATCACCTGCAGCGGCCTGACCGCGCCGACCAATGGCTCGCTCGACGCCACTTCCGTCAGCTACCCCGGCAGCGTGAACTACAGCTGCAACGCGGGCTACAACCTGAGCGGCACTGCCGCGCGCGCCTGCCAAGCCGACGGTTCCTTCAGCGGCCTCGCGCCGTCGTGCAACCCGGTCGACTGCGGCGCGCTCGTGGCGCCCGCCAATGGGTCGGTCACCGGCCCGACGACATACGGCTCGACCGCGACCTACGGCTGCAACGGCGGCTACCTGTTGAACGGCAGCGTGTCCACCACCTGCACCGCCAACGGCAGCTGGAGCACGCCCGCGCCCGCATGCACGCTCGCGCCCACGCCTTGCACGCCCAACCCGTGCACCAACGGCGGCGTCTGCTTGCCCGGTGTCGGCCTCGCGTACAGCTGCACCTGCCCGCCGGGCTACTCCGGCGCCAACTGCGAGACTCCGGTGGTCTGTGCCGGCGCCGTCGCCCCGACCAACGGCAGCGTCAGCGCCGCAAGCGCTAGCCTCGGCAACGCCGTGACCTATGGCTGCGACCCGGGGTACAACCTCAGCGGCGGCGCCAGCCGCGCCTGCCAGGCCGACGGCACGTTCGCCGGCACCGCGCCGACCTGTGGCGCCGTCGTGTGCAGCAGCGCCGTCGCCCCGGCCAACGGCACGGTCAGCGCCAGCAGCGTCAGCTTCCCGAACGCCATCACCTACGGCTGCAACACCGGCTACACGCTGACCGGCAGCGCCACCCAGACCTGCCAGGCGAACGCGACGTTCAGCGGCACCGCGCCGACCTGCACGCCGGTTTCCTGCAGCGCCCTGACCGCGCCCACCAACGGCAGCGTGAACGACCCGGTCACGACGTTTGGCAGCGCGGCGACGTACTCCTGCAACGGCGGCTACGCGCTGACAGGCTCGCCGACACGCACCTGCCAGGCAGACAGCACTTGGACCGGCGCCGCGCCGACCTGCACGCTCGTCACCACCGGCTGCACCAACGCGCCCTGCAAGAACGGCGGCGCCTGCACGCCTGTCGGCGGCAGCGGCTTCAGCTGCGTCTGCACCACGGGCTGGACCGGCAACGACTGCTCCGCGCCCGTGACCTGCAGCGGCGCGATCGCGCCCACCAATGGCACGGTCAGCGCGGCGTCCGCCAACTACGGCGCAAACGTGACGTACGGCTGCAACAGCGGCTACGCGCTCACCGGCAGCGCCACGCAGACCTGCCAGGCCAACGGCAGCTTCGGCGGCAGCGCGCCCACCTGCACCGCGGTCACCTGCAGCGGCGCCACCGCGCCCGCCAACGGCACGGTCAGCGCCGCCAGCGTCAGCTTTCCGGCCAGCATCACCTACGGCTGCAACAGCGGCTACACGCTGGCCGGCAACGGCGGCTCCGCCACGCGCAACTGCCAGGCGGACACGACCTTCAGCGGCAGCGCGCCGACCTGCGCGCCCGTCAGCTGCCCCGCCAGCGCGCCGACCAACGGCACCGTCAGCGCGCCTTCGACGACGTTCGGGCTCTCGGTCACCTGGAGCTGCAACAGCGGCTACACACTGACCGGCAGCGCGAGCGGCATGTGCACCGCCGCCGGCACGCTCAACGCCGCTACGCCCACCTGCACGCCGGTCAACTGCAGCGCGCTGACCTCGCCGACCAACGGCTCCGTGAGCGCGCCCAGCACGACCTACGGCTCCGTCGCCACGTACAGCTGCAACGGCGGCTACGCGCTGACCGGCGCCAGCAGCACGACCTGCAGCGCGGCCGGCACCTGGAGCAACCCCGCGCCGGTTTGCACGCCGCTCGTCACGCCCTGCACGCCCAACCCGTGCCTGAACGCGGGCGTGTGCACCGTCGTCGGTGCCGGCTACACTTGCGCCTGCGCGGCCGGCTACAGCGACCCGAACTGCGGCACGCCGGTCCTGTGCAGCAGCGGCGTCAGCACGCCCGCCAACGGCGCGGTTTCGGCCACCAGCGCGACCTACGGCAACAGCGTCACGTACAGCTGCAACTCCGGCTATTCGCTGGCCAGCGGCAGCGCGACGCGGACCTGCCAGGCCGACGGCACGTTCAGCGGCACCCAGGCCACCTGCGGCCCGGTCACGTGCTCGGGCGCCGTCGCGCCGCAAAACGGCACGGTCTCCGCCGCCAGCGCGACGTTCGGCAACAGCGTGACGTACGCCTGCAACAGCGGCTACACCGTCAGCGGCAGCGCCAGCCGCGCATGCCAGGCCAACGGCACCTTCGCCGGCGCCGCGCCCACCTGCGCGCCCGTCGACTGCGGCACGCCCGGCGCGCTGACCAACGGCACGGCGACCGCGCCGGTCACGACGTTTGGCTCCACCGTCACCTGGGCGTGCAACGCCGGCTACGGCATCGTCGGCACCGCGACGGGCACCTGCCAAGCCAACGCCACGTGGCCCGCCGCGCCCAGCTGCGTCACCGACTGCGGCTCCCTCACCGCGCCCGCCAACGGCGGCGTCACCTACAACCCGAACACGCTGCTGAACGGCGTCGCGACCTACACGTGCAACGCCAACGCGACGATGACCGGCGCTGCCACGCGCACCTGCGCCGCCGCGGGCTGGACCGGCGCCGCACCGACCTGCACCGCGGTGCCGGTCTTCTGCGACGTCGTCTACCACCTCGGCGCTGGCGCCACCCAGTACGGCAACTTCCACGTGTACGTCAGCGGAGTTCCGCTGGTCGGCTCAGTGAACAAGACGGTCGCGGTCGGCACGCACACCCTGACGCCGGCGTACGGCAACAACCCGTTCTACGCGATGCCGGATCCGCTGTCGGTCGCGAACTATCCGCAGGGCTGGGCGCGCATCCGTTACCCGGCCAACGCGTTGGGCACGGCACCGATTGCCGGCGCCATCAGTTTGCTGGAGTTGTACTTGCCGGTGGACAGCGCGAACCTGGCGATGACCGCGTTCGGGCCGACCGTCAGCATCGGCATCGACGGCAGCGCGGGCATCTTCAAGACCAAGACGACCGGCTGCACCGCGCCGGCAACCCGCTGCTTGGATCTGGACGCCACGGGCTCGCCGATTCTGCAGCGCAACTGCACCGCGCTCGCCACCGGCACCGTGGTCGGCACGACGCTGACCTGGGACACCTGCAGCATCAACGCGCCGGCGGGCGTAACCGGAACGCCGTCGGGCGCCGCCATGACGTTCACCACGGACCTGTCCGTCGCCGCGCCGACCGACACCGGCTGCGTGCGCAACATGACCGCGTACGGCGGCGTGGAGTGCACCAACGGCGGCATCGCCGGCTGCGCGGCCGCAGGCTCATTGACGACGACGCCGACCAGCTCCGTGTGGGACGAGAAATTGCCGACGGTGACGCTGAGCTCGACGACCTACGCCAGCGCGACGATCACCATCCCGGAATTCATCATCCCGGAGAGCAGTGCGACGACGTACCTGGGCGCGCGGCTGACCAACGGCGTCGTGGGGTCCGTGCAGTGCGGGACGGCGGCTGCGTTGACTTGCAACGCGCAGTGATTGGGGCGTGCGGCCAGCACCGCAGGCGCGTCGGCTGCTAGGGAGAACGCAGGTCGCTTTCGCGCTCCACCCTCTTGAACGCGCTGTCCTAGCGATCCACACTTTCTGGCACCGCGATTTGGATTCCTGCTCGGGCGGTGCGCAGCTTGTGGGCGCGTGCGCAGTCGCAGGTGCCGGTTTGCGTGACTGGACTGGTGCGGGTGTCGGCGCCCGGCTGACACTCCGCGAGCGCGCAGGCGGCTGCTGCGCATTTTGCAAAGTCTCGCGTGCGATTTTCCTCATGGACGCGCCGACGCCTCCGCCTAACGTGGAGATACGGTCGGCGAATCGCTCGCTGGTCACAAGTGTCAGGCGTGCGATCCCGCTGATCGCGCATGTAAAGGAGGACCCGTGGTTCAAGCAAAAGAGATCAAGGACGGCATGCAGGTGCTGTGCAAGGATGGCAATCTCGTCGGCACCGTCGACCACATGGAGACCGATGGCAAGACCATCAAGCTCAAGCGCGACATGACGGGCGCGCACCACTGGTGTGGCTTGGACGCGATTGCGTCGGTCGACGCCAAGGGCGCGCACCTGAAGACGAGCGCCGATGTCGCGAAAAAGGCGTGGCAAAACGCCGCGCCGCGCAGCGCTCCGGCCATGTAGGCCATTGCCGCTTCCGGTCCCGTGGCCCATTCCAATGCGGACGATTCTTCGGCCGCGTGGGAATGGCCACGGGGCGGTGGCGATCCTGCCGCACACCGCCAGCCAACGCTTCAGGTGAGTCATGCGTGCCCGATTTTGTGCGATTCCGTGGCTCCTGCTGCTGGCTTTGCCGGTCAGGGCTGCCGTGCCGCCGCCGTCTGAACCGTCGCCGACGGCCGCCAGCGGTCGTCCCAGCCTTGCCAGCCTGTTTTCAGAGGATCGCGACAATTATTTCATCACGCGCGTGCCCGGCGTGACCGGCGATGGCAACGCCGATGTAAAGTTTCAGTTGAGCACGAATTTCGACGTCTTTCCCAACCAGTCGCCGGTCACGGTCTACATCGGCTACACCCAGAAATCGCTCTGGCGAATGTGGGATTTCAGCAAGTCGTCGCCGTTGCAAGACACCAATTACAACCCCTCGCTGGCCATCGCCTTTCGCGCCGCTGACAGCCGCGGCGGTCGGCCACATGGCGTCCCGGGCATCCACTTTTACTGGGCGCGCTTGCTGGCGGAGCACGAGTCCAACGGCGTCGCGGGGCCCACATCGCGCAGCTGGAATCGGATCTCTGCCGCAAGCCGCTTTGGCGTCTATTTCACGGATCGCCTGTATTTTATCTTGCAACCCAAAGTGTGGTGGCCGTTTGTCGACAGCAGCTTGGACAGTGACGGCGGCGGCAATCCCACGCTCATTCAGTACACCGGCTACGGCGAATTGCGGGTAGAGTGCAGCTTGGACAGCGCGGAAAATGGCTCGGGTTACGCGCAGTTCGTCCTCGGCGCCGTCTTGCGCAAAGGCACGAAATTCCTGGGCAGCGGCGAGTTTTGGCTGCGCTGGCGCACGCCGTTTCGCGCGCTGTCCACCTCGCTTTACTTGCAATATTTTGGCGGATATGACGAGACGCTGCTGAGCTTTGATCACTTCTCGAATTCGTTGCGCATCGGCGTCGCGCTGGGCGATTTCTTTCCCAGCGAGTCCAAGACGCCAATGACCAGCACACCTTAGTCCAAAGCGGCGAGTCCAGCGAGCGCCTGTTGCCCCCCGGCAGAGCGCCACGCAGCCCGCGCCGCTTGTCTGCGCAACAACCGCCGATTGCCCGGCGCTCGCCCACACCGACAAAGTCGTCTGCGCTGGTGGCCAATGCATCGCCGCGGCGTGTTCGGCTGCTGGCAGGATCGCGACGGCTGGGGTAACGACGGCTGCGAAGCTTCCGTGCCGGTCGTGTGCAATCTGTACGTCGCCGCAGGCGCGAACGCCGCACAGGCGGATGGGAGCGCGGCGAAGCCCTTTGCCGACCCACAGCTGGCGGTGAAGGCCGCGCAGCCTGAGTGAATATGGGCGACTCCCTCGATGGGCGCGTGACGGCTTGTTGGGTCCATGATGCCGGTGGCGGCTTTGCCGAGGACCCGCCAGACCTTCACGTGGCCGAAATCTGGGTCACGAGCCCCGACGCTTCCGTCCGAATAGTGGGGACCAAGATCAGCGGGATCCACGCAATGTCCGGGGCCAACGGCGGAAGCGTCTGGGGCATCTTTGCCGATGGCGGGTTGGCCAGTGGCTGCGAACTGACAGACCTGGCGCCGGGCGACGGCCCGCCAATTGGCTGTCCGCCTTGGGATGGCTCGATTCAATCCTGGCCGGGAAAGGTGTATCCGGTGGATTTTCTCACGGGGGACGCGACCGACACCTACAACGGCCTGCCGTTCATCACGACGCCCACCTGCCCCTGAGCCGACACGCGAAGCGCCGCGCGCTCTCAGGCGCGTCTCGCCTCAGTTGCCGCAAATTCTTCAGCTGCACGATCCTTGCCACCGCTACCGGCACTGCCAGCCGCGCTTGCAGTCGCCCCAAGCTTTGCTATCGTGGCCGCTCACCGGAGGCCACGCCATGACTTGCCCACGACTCACTGCCACCACCGTCGCCGCCCTCGCCTGCTGGCTTGGTGCCGCGTGCGGTTCGACGACCGGTAGCGCCCAGACGGCCAGTGCGCAGGATGTCGCGCAAGCGGATTCCGCCGATGCTGACGCGGCATCCGGTGACACGGCTGACGTTGCCGGCAATCCCGGGACCGGCGCGCCGGCAGCGGCTACGGCATTGCGTACAGCCCAGGTCGTCGCGTCGAGCTACTCCGCAGCCGGCTCCGGTCAGGTCTCAGGCGCGGTTTTCGCACAGTTCTTCGACCAGGATCCATCGCCGTTTCAGACTATTGCCGAGACAATCGGCGCATGCATCGTCACCACATCGACAAGCACGACGTCCACCGCGTTCCCGCAATACGCCAGCGCCGGCACCGTGACGTTCACCAGCAGCGTCAAGACCGTGTCGCTGCCGCCCGTGGCCAGCGGCTACGATCCGTTCTCGACCCAGGACACCAAGCTGTGGACCGGCGGCGAGGACCTGGCGTTCCAAGCGCCGGGCGATGTCGTGGGCGCATTTGCCGTGCACCTGCCCGCGCCGGACCACGTCGCGGTGACGCAGCCGCCGCAGCTCATGGGCACGACACCGACAATTGCGCGCAACCAGCCGCTGGCGTGGACCTGGACCGGCAAGTCCGCGGGCGTGCTGGAGGTTTGGATTCAAGGGCCGCAAGCGAAGAATCAACTGGTATTTGTCGGCGCGACATGCCGGTTCCCGGCCGCCGATGGCCACGGCGAGATTGCTGCAGCGGTGCTGCAGAAGTTCACCTCGGGCGACAGCGTGTTCCTCATCGCCAACGCTGTGTCAGACACGACGGTTACGGCAGGCAAATATGGGACCATCCTGCTGCGCGCCGAGTCGGCGGCGCTGGCGGCAGATGGGTTTAGTCAGTACCAGAATCAGGTTGTGTTGCAGTAGCTGGTGGCGCAAAGGAGAAAGCCGCTCGCCGCGGTTTTCTCCTCCGCACTCCTCTTTCCTGGCCCGGGCGCGGGCGATGCGGGGTTTGTGGGTTCGCTGCGCAGGTCGGCCGTTGGCCTCCCCGTGCTCGCTCTACGCGAGATTGCGGGCTTCGGGCGATGGGGGCCAGGCGGGGCTCGGGTGGCTGCGCAGCGGCTTTGCCGCTCGTGCTCGCTTTGGACGGGGGAATGTTTTGGGCGCGGGCTTGGAGACCTGGTTGCACGCGTACTTCGCCGCGTGTCGCCGGTGGCGGAAGGTCTGGCCTCGCGCTTTGCGCGAATCCATTGGGATGGCGTCGAGGACAATTCAGCCACGGTGCTGCCTTGCAATTCCATGACAATTCCGCGACAAAACCCCAATCCGCCCCTCTTGCCTCCGTCCTCCCACCTGCGGCAAATTCCTCCGCACAACGGCCACTTTCGGCCGCACAACCCAGAGCCTTGGAGGACCCTCATGACAAATCCCACGCCCAAGCCAGACGGTTCTGCCGCCCGCAAGGTCTTTGATGCCCGCGTCGATGCGCTGCGCGCCGATGGTGTCCAGCCGCGCGACCTGGAGTCGACACAACTCACCTCGCCGCTTGAC
>CAIYWC010000072.1 GCA_903929795.1 uncultured Myxococcales bacterium
TCCCAGCGTTTCCGGGAGAAGTCCATGACATTACGGGCCGATTCACGCCAGCGGGTGGTACCTAGTTCGTGGCCGAATTCCGGCCCCATCCCGATGGCCGAACTCGGCCCTCGGTGGGTGGTTTACCGTGGCCGCGGACACTGCGTACGAATTCGCCACGACGCCGCTTGAAGAGCTGCCGCTCCCTGCCGGGTACGACGCTTCGCGCGTCGGCGAACTCGCCCGGCGGATCGACAACCTTGCAAGCACGCGCCTAGAGGCACTTTCGCCGAAGCGGATCAGCGAGTGGCTTGAAGGTCGGCCGACTGAACTAGAATTGCGCAGAAAGCTAAGAAGTCGCTGGGTGACTACAGACTTCTTGCGTGAGGAGATGGTTGCGCTGCAAGAAGAATGTGACTGGGAGTGCTACGCCCTGTTTGGCTTCGCGACAGACGCTGAGCTTGCTCCGGACGTGGCGCAGGACTTCTACTGCCCGCGCGGTGACCGGCCATTTGAGCGGCTAATGGGACACACAGCGGGTGTCCGAAAAGCCGGACGAACACTGACAAGTCACGAGGCAACCGTGCAGACTGGCCGAGCACTTCCGAGCCACCTCGAAGCGTTGTGGACCAACCGGGTTGAGGCGATTCAGAAATCTCGATGGCTGCGCCTGATTGAAACACCGGTGTTCAAACGTGCATGGCGTGACACAGAGCAGAACGTCGCGGAGGTGGATTACCGATCCACGAAGGACGGGGATGACTTGTCTGGCTGGCTCCTCGACCGCCTCGAAGCCTGGAGCCAGTCCGACCTCAGCCGCCCCTTCTCCATCCGCGAAGCCGCGCAAGCCCTGCAGCACGAACCGGCCGTGCAGGCCGTGGCGGAAGTCCTCACCGGCTCCTCCGACTACGACCTCGAACGCGTGCTTACCGATCTCGCGCTGACCGACGCCGTGCCCGTCATCGCCGCCCAGCGCTACAGCGACAGCGGCATGGAAAAGCGCGCGGCGTGGGAACACACGTGGGACCTGCAGCGCAAGGAAGACGCCGGCGAGACCGTCGACATCCCGGTGCCGCCCAAGTACGGCCAGCCCGACTTCCGCAGCACGACCTACTGGCAACTGCGCGGCAAGCTGGACGTGCCCAAGGAGCGGTTTGTCCACCTGCCCGGCGCAGAACGCGATGACGACCCGAGCCCCGTGCTGCTCTGGGCTGGCGCGGACCACCTGCAACGCGCGCTGGCGATGGCTGCGCTCTACCAGGACCGCGAGGCGGTGGAAGGCTGGGGCGGAGTCGACAATGGCGACCGGCTGCTGCCGCTTCTCGTCGGCGTGGCGGAGCTGGTGCCGTGGATCAAGCAGTGGCACAACGAGCCCGGTCGCGGCGGCCAGCGCATGGGCGAATATTTTGCGAAATACGTGGAAGACGAGGCGCGCAAGCTGGGCAAGTCGGTGGACGACCTTGCCAAGTGGCGGCCGGTGGCGAAGGTGCGCAAGGGGCGCGGGAAGGCGTAACGGCCGGGTGTGGGAGAATCGATGACCAAGCTGCGTGACCTGCTGATCCTGCCAGAAACTGTCTCCAAAGGGCAGTTCGTCGTTACACTCGCGGAAGGCATCAAGCATCCGGAAGAGCTGCTGCGCGACTACGCCATTACGCCGGACTTGGCCGCAGCGTTCGACAAGGCGCTGGGCTTGAGCCGCGAGGCGCTGCAGAACGCGCGCAGCATCGGCAGCTACATCCACGGCTCGTTTGGCTCTGGTAAGTCGCACTTCATGGCGGCGCTGTCGCTGACGCTCGCGGGCGACCCGACGCCGTGGGCCAAGCCAGAGCTGCACGCGACGCTCGCCAAGCACGCGTGGGTCAAGGACGCCAAGCTGCTGCGCCTGCACTTCCATGTTGTGGGCGCGCAGACACTGGAAGAGAAGATCTTTGCTGAGTACCTGGACTTCGTGCAGCGCGAGCACAAGGACGCACCGTTGCCGGCGCTGTTCCAGGATGCCGCGCTCTTCGAGAACGCCGCGCACGTGCGCAAGACCTTGGGCGACGCTCCCTTCTTTGAGCAGTTGAACGCCGGTGCGCCAACGGCCGACGGCGGTGGCTGGGGCACGTTCCGCCCGGCAGCGCGGTGGCACGCGGAAAGCTTTGAAACGGCGCTGCAATCGACCGACCCGCAACTGCGCGCAGACCTGTTCTCCGCGCTCGTGCGCACGCTGTTTCCCGCGTTCATCGGCCAACAGTCGCGCTACATCGGCATCGACCACGGCCTCGCCATCTTGTCCCAGCACGCGGCCAAGCTGGGCTACCAGGGCGTGGTGCTGTTCCTCGACGAACTGATCCTGTGGCTGGCGAGCCGCGCGGCGGACCAGACGTGGCTGAGCGCCGAGGCGACAAAGGTGGCCAAGCTGGTCGAGTCGCAGGACACCCACCGGCCGATCCCCATCATCAGCTTCGTCGCGCGTCAGCGGGACATCTCGGAGTTGGTCGGCGACTCGATGGCCGGCAGCAATGCGACCAACCTGCGCGACTCGCTGAAGTGGTGGGAAGGCCGCTTTGACACCATCACCCTGCCCGACCGCAACCTGCCGGCGATTGTCGCCGCCCGCGTAGTCAAACCGAAGGACACGCAGGCGCGCAACCAGTTGGCCCAGGCGTTCTCCGGCCTGCAACGCGGCGCGCGCGTGTCGTGGGCGACGCTGCTCGGTGAGGAGTGGACCGCGCAGGACTTCCAGCAGGTGTACCCGTTCTCGCCCGCGCTGGTGCAGTCGCTCGTCGCGCTGTCGCACTACCTGCAGCGCGAGCGCACGGCGCTCAAAGTGCTGATGGAGATGCTGGTCCAGCACATGGAGGACTTTGAACTCGGCCACCTGGTCGCGGTCGGCGACCTCTTTGACGTGCTGGCCGGCGGTGAAGACCCGATGGACGGGCGGATGCGCGACCTGTTTGACAGCGCCAAGAAGCTCTACAACAACGAGCTGTTGCCGCTGATTCAGGACCGCAACAACACGACGACGGACGCGACCTGCCAACGCAAGAAGGACTCGCATCCGATTGCGCTGGGCTGCGCGAACTGCCCGAACAAGGCGTGCCGCGGCGACAATCGCTTGGTCAAGACCCTGCTGCTGGCGGCGCTGGTGCCGGAAGTGCAGGTGCTCAAGCGGCTGACGGCGTCGCGGCTGGTCGGTCTCAACCACGGCACGCTGGAAGCGGTGATCCCCGGGCGGGAGGCCAAAGACGCGGTGCTGCGCCTGCGCGACTACGCGGCAGAAATCGGCAAGCTGCAGATCGGCCCGGAGGATGACCCGACGCTGGCGATCTCTCTGCAAGGCGTGGACGTCAAGCCGCTGCTGGATCAGGAGCGCGTGCAGGATAGCCCCGGTGCCCAACGTCGGCGCCTGCGCGAACTGCTGTTTCAGTCACTGCAGCTCAACGACACGCAGATGGAGATGCCGTACGCGCTGGAATGGCGCGGCACGACGCGCAAGGGCAGCGTGCGGTTTGGCAACGTCCGCGAGATGACGGACTCGGACCTCGACGTGCCGACGGGCGACGACTTCCGCGTCGTCATCGACTATCCGTTTGATGAGCCGCAGCACCGCCCCTCAGAGGACGAGGAGCGGGTGCGCCTCTACATCGACAAGGGCCGTAGCGGGCGGACGGTGGTGTGGCTCCCGAGCTTCTTCTCGGACAAGCTCAAGCGCGACCTCGGCGACCTCGTCGTCGTCGAGTACGTGCTCAACAACGAGGGCCAGACGCTAGCGCTGTTGCGCCCGGAAGATCGCGCACGGGCAGTGGCAGAGCTGCAGAGCCTGTGCAACCAGAAGAAGGAACGGCTGAAGCGGGCGCTGAGCGCGGCCTATGGCGTTGCGTCCATGCAGGACGGCGACCTCGACGAGGACAACCGCGTCTCGCAGAACTTCTACCTGCTGCGCGAGGACCTGAAGGTGCAGCCGTCGTTGGGCGCGGACCTGAAGACGTCGATGGATGGCGCGATCGGGGACATGCTGGCGCAGTGGTACCCGCGGCACCCGAAGTTCAGTGAGCGGCTGACGACGATGAAGCTGACCAAGGCCCTGGAGCGGTTCCAAGCCGCGGTGGACGCAGACGGACAGCGCATCGCCGTGGACCGGGCGGAACGGCCGCTGTTGGACATCTGCTTCGACGCGAAGGTGCTCGCGGTCACGGACACCTGGGCCAGCGTGCAAGCCGCCGTGCTGCAGGAAGTCGACGGGCGCTTGGCGGCGCGCGGGCTGGTGCGACCGACGGTCAAGCAGGTGGCGGACGCCTTTGACACCGAGGGTCTACTCGGCCTGCAACGCGACCTGCGAGATTTCTACGTGTTGGCGTACGCAGCGTGGGGCGCGCGGCAACTGCGTTTTGATGGCTTGCTGCTCAAGGACCTGCGGATCGGACAACTGAACGTTGATGCGGAGCTGGAGAAGCCTGTGCTGCCATCGGCCGCGGAGTTCCAAGCGGCGCTCGGCAAGGCTGGGACGCTGTTCGGCATCGCGGTCGCTGGGCGCGCGCTGAACCCGAAGAACGTCAATGACTTCGTGGAGAAACTGCAGAACGCGCGTAACGTCGCGATCACACAATCGGCGGGTGCCATCACGAATCTGCTGATGCAGCGGGCGGGCTTCTTTCAGTTGGACCCGGAGCCCGCGCGGCTGCGGACTGCCAGCTCCGCGATGCTGCTGCTGGACGAAATCAACGACCGGGACGTTGTGGCCGTGGTCCAGAGACTGGCGGCGTTCGAACCGGCAACATCGGCGACGGCGCTGGCCAAGCACTTTACCGATGCGTGGAAAGTCTCGTCGGCGCTACAGGAACGCCTGCAGTTTGACTTGTTCGCCGACGTCAAAGCGTTGACGGACCGAGCGGATGCAGCCGAACTGCTGGAGCAGTTGCGACGGGTGCTGGAAGCCGATCAGGTGCAGACGGAGCTGAAGACGCAGATCGACCAGTTGGCGCAGAAGGCGCGGCTGTTGCTGCGGAAGACGCCACAGCCGCAGAAGATTGAGGACTCAAAGTCAGACGATTCGACGTCGAAGCAGGATGACTCAAACATCACCGTACCGGGCAAGAGCGGACGTGCCTGCGGCACAGCTACGACGGTCCAAACGGAGATCGTCAACGCTCTGGCTGCGCTCGAAGCCGGCGGACCAGACGCCGAACTCGACATCCAGTGGAAGATTGTCCGGAGGGAACGTTGAGCCACGACGTCCCGCAACTGACGACCGCTGAAGTCGCCGACGAACTTGCCCGCATCCACGGCAGCAAGCAGCACTCGGTGTTGGACACGGTCATCTTTGGCAGCACCACCGCCGCCGAAGTCTTCGTGCGTCTGGGCACGCGGGACCAGATATTTCGCGTAATACCGGCGAACTGCGAACTGGCACTGCGCGACGCGCTGGCCAGCCACGGGGATGCGCCGGTTGTCGCGGTCATCGACTACAGCTTGGAACTGCCGCTGGACATCAGTTGTCGCGTGGCGCAGATGCGCGTGAACACGCCTGACCGCGCCCAGCGGCTGCTGGCCCGCCTCGCCGACCCGGGCACTGGACAACGGCTCGATGCGAGCGCGGCGTTGCTGCGGAGCGCGTTGGCGAAGGCGATTCTGTCCGGCATCGACCTGCAGAAGCGCAAGTTCACATCGACGGTCATCGGCGTGAACGACGCGTGGCGGGCGGTCCTCGCGGACAATGCTGGCGTGCCGTTTGACTCGACGCTGACGTTTGACCGCGTGTTGGAGCGGGTCGCGACAAGCGCCAAGCCCAGCAAGCTGACCGCGCTGCTGGACGTCTCCAAGGAACGGCGGAACGAGTTTGACGCGTGGTTGGCGGGTGAAGTCGGGCGTCCGGCGCTGCAAGCGTGGAAGGCCTGGGAGCGCGGCGACGGTAGCAAGGTGGCCGCGATGGCCGTGCTGCTGCGCGCAGTGCGTGACCACTACACGAGCAACGAGTTTCTGCGCGGCTGGCTGCTGCTGTTGACGCAGAACGTCGACATCACGGTGGAAAACGAGAAGGACGTGACAGTCTGGGCCGACGCTGGCCAGAGCCTGCTTCTCCGCCTCGAGAACGACAAGCGAACCCCGCAGGTGCAGTTCCTCCTCGACACGGCAGCTAGCCTCGCGTCGCAGCAGTCCGTGCGGGAGGAATTGGCCGACAGCACGTGGCTGCCGTTCGCATTCGACATTCAGAAGCTGCGGTTGGCGAAGGCACTCAAGGACACGCTCGCTGGTCACGCACCTCAAGCGTTCCAAGCGGCACGAGATGCCCGCAAAGCGCTCAGCTTGCACCGTCTGGCAAAGCTCGAAGGGAATGAGGCACTTCTGGACCGCACCAACGCGGCCATTCGCCTGCTTGCCTGGCTGGCGCGACCGGCAACACAACGTCCCTCAGGCTGGGAGGCCGTGGGCAGCTACGCATCAGAATACGCGAGTGAGGGAGGCTTCGTTGACCGAGCCCGCCGCGAGCTGCGCGGTGAAAACGGCACCGACGAGCTGGGCCACGCAATGCAGGATGTGCTGCGCCGCGCGGATCAGGCCCGCGATGCGCTTGACCTCGCGTTTGCGTCCGCGCTGGCAGCGTGGTCCAACGCCGGACGTCCAGCCGCAGGCGTCCTCCCGATTGAAGTCGTGCTGGAGCGCATGGCCGCGCGTTTCCTCGACCAAGGTCCGGATCGCAAGCTGCTGGTGCTGGTCCTGGACGGACTGTCATGGACCGTCGCCTGCGAGCTGATGGAAGGCTGGTTATCACGCGAAATATCGCCGGTGCGCTGGAGCCCAGAGGGCTTCACGGAGGCGACCATGGTGCCTGCGCTGGCCGCATTGCCGACGATGACCGAGGTCAGTCGCGCCGCCCTCTTTGCCGGCCGACGGATGGAGTCTGGCGTCACGCTGTACACGGCCGGCGACACCGACCGGTTCGCGCATCACCCCGGACTTTGCCGTCACGTGACGCGCGCCGGTGGCCCGACTCTACTGCTGCGCGCCAAGCTGGAAGGCGCTGTCACCGCCGTTTCGCCTGAAGCGCTGCGGTTGCTGCAAAGCGACGACCGCGTCGTGGCGTGTGTCGTCAACGCAATCGACGACGATTTGGCCGGCACCACGCAGGCCAAGCTGTCTTACGGTCCAGACGACCTGCCGCTGGTGCGGGAGTTGCTGGCGCAGGCGTTCGCGGCCAACCGACACGTCCTGCTGACGTCCGACCATGGACACGTGCCTGGCGCGCGACTCAAGCACCGCGCGGCCACCAACATCAAAGGTGCACGGTGGCGGCAGGTGGCGAGCGACGAACAGGTCGCCGCGGACGAGATTGTACTCAGCGGCGCGAGCGTCTGGCGTCCCGCAGGTGCTGAGCGTGTGGCGATGCTCGCCAGTGAAACGGTGCGCTTCACCACGAGCGCGGTCGCGGGTGAACACGGCGGCGCAACGCTGGCCGAAGTCGTGATCCCGGCGGTCGTGCTCAGCAACGGCGAGTTGGATCGTCAGTTCCGTGACGCAGACCCGACGCTTCGGCAAGTGCCAATGGCACAGCCCGCGTGGTGGCAGTTGGAAGGACGCGTCGAGCCCGTGGAACTGCCCCAAACCAGGCCTGCCAAGGCCGCGGCGACTCCTGCCAAGAAGAACATCATTCCGCTTCCCGGCTTCGGCGACGTCGCGGCTCCAGCATCGGTGACGCCCCCGCGCCAGACTCTAGCCCGTCAGCTCATCGTAGCGTCGGCAATGTTCGAGTCGCTCAGTGCCTTCCACCGCGAACAAATGGAGACCAAGGTGCTGCCGTGGCTCGACGCCATCGAATCCGCGGGCGGACAGATGTCGGCAGAACGGTTTGCGCAGGCCGTCGGCGCGCTGCCCATGCGCGTGACCGGCATGGTCTCGCTGATGCAGGAGTCGCTGGGCATGGACGGCTACGTGCCCGTCACGTACGACGCGACCACGCGCGAGCTGAAGCTGCACATGGACCTGCTCAAGCAGCTTTGGGGAGGCTAGACCATGTCCAACGTTTCCCTGCTGCGCCGCCAGGAGATCATCGCGGCCTTGCGCAATGGCACGGTGCCGGAGTTCGGCTTTGACCAGCTCGCCGTGGGCATTGAGCGCTTCACGACTGCAATCGACGAAGAACTGGAGCGCGTCGCCCGCGGGCGCGGCGCGTTCAAGGCAGTGCGCGGTGACTGGGGCGCGGGCAAGACGTTCTTTAGTCGATGGCTGCAGCATCGCGCGCGGGCTCAAGGCTTTGCCACCGCCGAAGTGCAGATCTCCGAGACAGAGACGCCGCTCTACCGACTGGAGACAGTGTACAGGCGCGCGGTCGAGCACCTGCGCACCAAGGAGTGGAACGACGGCGCGTTCCGCGCGCTGGTGGAACGCTGGTTCTTCTCGCTGGAGGAAGAAGTGCTGGCACAGCCGGGTGCACCGACAGACGAGCGGATGGTCGCCAAGGCGGTGGGAGAGCTGCTGGAAGGTCGGCTGAACGCGGTCAGCGCCACGCACCCGCAGTTCGCGGCGGCGTTGCGTGCGGTCTACAAGGCGCGCATGGACGGAGACCCGGCGACCGCCGATGGGCTGCTGGCGTGGCTGATGGGTGAGCCGCACGTGGCCGCCGGCGTCAAGCAGAAGGCTGGCGTCAAGGGCGAGGTCGACCACTTCGCGGCGACGGGCTTCCTGCGCGGACTCCTGTCAGTGCTCAACCAGACCGGGCGTCGCGGGCTGGTGCTGGTGCTCGACGAAGTGGAGACGATCCAGCGGATGCGGTCCGATGTGCGCGAGAAGAGCCTGAACGCTCTGCGGCAGTTTCTCGACGACCTCGACGGCGGTCGTTACCCTGGCCTGTACCTCGTCATTACCGGGACGCCGAGCTTCTTCGATGGGCCGCAAGGCGCGCGGCAACTGCCGCCACTGGCCCAGCGCCTGCATGTGGACTTCGGCGCCGACCCGCGCTTTGACGCCACACGAGCCATCCAGATCCGCCTGCAGCCATTCGATGAAGCGCGCCTGCTCGAAGTGGGCCAGAAGGTACGTGCGCTGTACCCGACCAAACATCCTGAGCGGGTTGCGGAGCGGCTCTCGGACGACGTCCTGGTCGCACTCGCCCGCAAGGTCGCAGGCCAGTTGGGTGGCAAGGTCGGCTTGGCCCCGCGACTCTTCCTCAAGAAGCTGGTTGGCGACGTGCTGGACCGCATCGAGGAGTACGAGGACTTCGACCCCGTGCAGCACTACCAGCTCACGGTCTCCGCGTCCGAGCTGTCCGACGTGGAGCGCGCCGCGGCAGGCATCGAGCGTGGCGTGGACGACATCGAACTCGACCTCTCCACGCCCGGTGGCGACGCGTGAGCGGATTTGACCGCCTGAGCCCGGCGCTGCAGTACCAGATCGTCAATGGTCTGGGCTTTGAGTCGCTGCGGCCGGTGCAGGAGCTGTCCATCCCCCCCATTCTGGACGGCGCCAACTGCGTGGTGCTCGCGCCCACCGCCGGCGGCAAGACCGAGTCCGCGTTCTTCCCACTCTTGTCTCAGATGGACACCGAGGGCTGGGAGCCTGTGTCTGTGCTCTACATCTCACCCATTCGCGCGCTTTTGAACAACCAGGAAGAGCGCCTGCGCGGCTACGCGCGGATGTTGGGTCGACGGGTAGCGGTGTGGCACGGTGACGTCAGCCAGCGCGACAAGAAGGCGTTCCTGAAGGAGCCCGCGGACATTCTGCTGACCACGCCGGAGTCGCTGGAAGTCATGCTGATGAGCGCCAAAGTGCCATCGCGGCGCCTGTTCGCCGGACTGCGCGCGGTGGTCATCGACGAGATCCACGCATTTGCCGGCGACGACCGCGGAAGTCACCTGATGGCAGTATTGGAGCGTCTGTGCAGATTCTGCGGCCGTGACGTACAGCGCATTGGCCTATCCGCAACCGTCGGCAACCCGGAGGAGATCCTGACGTGGCTGCAAGGGTCATCGACGCGGCCCGGTGTCATGGTGTCCCCACCGCGGCCGCCGACCAGTCCAGAAATCGTCATCGACTATGTCGGCACGCTGGAGAACGCAGCGCGGGTCATCGCGCAGATGCACCGCGGCAAGAAGCGCCTCGTGTTCTTGGACAGTCGCGCAGGCGTGGAGTCGCTGGGGCAGCATCTTCGCGGGCTGGGCGTGGACACACACGTGCTGCACTCGTCGCTCGCGCCCGACGAACGCCGACGGAGCGAAGTCCCCCGCGTCAAGTACCCCGCACCCTCCGCGACAATTAGAAACCCGCACGTCGCGA
>CAIYWC010000073.1 GCA_903929795.1 uncultured Myxococcales bacterium
CGCCGAGCGCCTCACGCGCGCACTCCTGGACGGCTGGAGCTTCAAGATGCGGTCTGTTTGCAACCGCTGTCAGAAAGTCTGACAACAAGGCTTGAGATGCACCAAGATTCAAAGTAGTTTTCGCCATCGGGAGTACCTCGTGGAGGGCACCCGGGGCTGTCTCGGGTGCACGGTTATTGCAACCACGGGACTACTCCCAAATTCTTTTCAAAACAAGTATTTGCACGGATCGATCAGGTGGCGACCGCGGAGCCGCGCGCGACTTGATCAGTCATGGGCGCGGCGAGACCCCGGAATTCGATCCTCGCCCCCATGACCCGCGCGACCTTGCCGCGCGCCGTCGGCCGCCGCATACTGGCGATCGGCAGCTTCGCCAGCAGAGTCGCCCACATGGCCAGTGCGCGCCGCGTTCCCCCCTCCCTGAACGTCCTGGCCATCGGCTGGCTCGTCGCCGGGTGCCTGGCCATCGACGCGGCCATCCGCATCCCGCTGTACGTCAGCAAGCTCGGCAACGGCGACGGCGCGGGCGTGGCGTGGCTCATCGGCTTGGGCGCGGCGCTGCTGTTTTTTCCGCTCGGGGTGCTGCACATCGTCATCGGCGTGCGCCTGCGGTTCTCGGCGCTCGCCCGCAAGCTGGCGCTCGGCTCGGTCTGGGCGTCGGTCGGCGTGCTGGCGGCAGCGTGCCTCGCGGCCTCCACCGTCGCCGGATTTGCCGTGCTGTGCCTGCTGTTCGTGCTGATGGATGACTCAGGAATTTGGCAGATTTGGGCGGTATTCTCCGGCCTGCCGCTGCTCGCCGCGACGCTGTTCACGCTGAAACGCCCGGCCAGCCAAGCGTATTTTGCCGCGCAGACGCGCGATCACGGGTGAGCGCCCGCGGCGACGCAACTGCCGGCCGTGCAGATGAGGCCTTTGCACGCCGGTCCGCAGTCGCTGTCGTGGCTGCAGCTGGGTGGCGTCGCGCCGGCGCACAGGCACTTGCCACCGCCGCAGCCGCAGCCGCAGGGACAGTCGGCGCTGACCGCGCACGTGGTCGTGGCGACGGGCACGCACTTTGTCGCGTCCGCGTTGCAGGTTTCCAGGTGGCAGTTGTCGGTCGTGAACCAGTGGTGCGCGCAGCCGTTGGCCGGCCCGTCGCAGGTCTGCAAAAAGCCGCCGGCGCAGCGCGTGACGCCTTCGGTCGGGCAGCCGCCGTGGCAGACCGTGGACGTGCAGCGGCCGTCGGCGTCCAGCGCGAAGCCGGGGTTGCACACGCACGTGCCGTCGGGCTGGCAGACGCCGGCGATGGCCGTCGCGCTGTCGTTGCCGTGGCAGCTGTCGACGAAATGCGGGTCACACCAGCTCATGTCCACGCACTTGCCGGACGTTTCTTCCAAGCCAATTCCGGGGTTGCACGTGCAGGTGCCGTCCGCGTTGCAGTGTCCGGCCAGCCCGACGCCCTGCGGCAGCCAGTTGCAGGTCTTGTCGTTGCCGGGCGTGCAGCCAAAGCCGGGCGTCGCGTCGGCGCCGCTGGCGTCGGACGCGCTGTCCACGGCGGTGTCGGTCGCGCTGTCGGCGACGGCGTCAGGGCCCGCATCCGTCAGCGCCGCTGCGTCCGTCGTCGCGGTATCGTCGGGCGCGCAGCAGACGGCGACAGCGGGCGCATCTGCAGCGCAGGCGCTGAGCGACAAGAGAAGTGCAACACAACAGAACTTCATGGCTTCCCCGCAGCTCAAACGCCTGACCCATCGATCACCCTGCGGGCTGCGCCGGAGGCTGTCAAACGGCGCGGCCGCAAGCGCGCATCCCCATGCGCAAATCGCCGGCGCGCGCGCAGGCCCTTGCCATCCGCGGCCATCCGCGGCAAAACCGCTTCCCCGCCTCAGGAGGCACGCCATGACCGACCAGCCGCGCGACACTGAAATCCTGCCACCCCGCTATGACTTCACCACCATCGAAGCCCGCTGGCAGGCGTACTGGCTTGCGCACAAGACGTTTCGCACGTCGACGGACCCGACGCGCAAAAAAGCCTTTGTGCTCGATATGTTTCCGTATCCATCGGGCGCGGGCTTGCACGTCGGCCACCCCGAGGGCTACACAGCGACAGATATCTACAGCCGCTTCTTGCGGATGAACGGCTACAACGTGCTGCACCCAATGGGCTGGGACGCGTTTGGCCTGCCGGCGGAGCAATACGCGATCCAGACCGGCACCCATCCGGCGCAGACGACGCAAGTGAATATCAAGACGTTTCGCCGGCAGATCCAGTCGCTGGGATTCTCCTATGACTGGGACCGCGAGGTTGATACCACCGACCCGACCTATTACAAGTGGACCCAGTGGATCTTTCTGCAATTGTTCAAGAAAGGCCTGGCGTATCAAGCGGAGATTCCGGTGAATTGGTGCGCCGCGCTGGGCACGGTTTTGTCGAACGAAGAGGTCATCGATGGCAAAAGCGAGCGCGGCAACCACCCGGTCGTGCGCGTGCCGATGCGCCAATGGATGCTGAAAATCACGGCCTATGGCGACGATTTGCTGCAAAGCGTCGAGACGCTGGATTGGCCCGAGGGCATCAAGGCGATGCAGCGCAACTGGATCGGCCGCTCGGAAGGCGCGGAGGTGGACTTCAACGTCGAGGGCGGCGCGGGCACGCTGCGGGTCTTTACCACGCGTCCTGACACGCTTTTTGGCGCGACGTACATGGTGCTCGCGCCCGAGCACGCGCTTGTGGACCGGCTGACGACGCCGAGCCAGAAGGGCGCCGTGGACGCCTACGTCGAAGCGGCGCGCCACAAGTCGGAGCGCGATCGCCAGGCTGAAGTCAAGGAAAAATCCGGTGTGTTTACTGGGGCATATGCCGTGAATCCCCTGACCGGCACGCACATTCCCATTTGGATCGCGGATTATGTGCTGGGCGGCTATGGCACTGGCGCCATCATGGCAGTTCCGGCGCACGACGAGCGCGACTTCGCTTTTGCCCAACAATTTGGCCTGCCTGTCGTGCAGGTCGTCAGCAACGACGGCACGCTCTGGACCGAAGCGCCGACGCAAGCGTTCATCGAACACGGTGTCGCGGTAAATTCCAAGCAATTTGACGGTCTTCCCACGGTCGCGGTCAAGAAAGCGGTGACGGATTGGCTGGTGGAAACCGGCATCGGCGAGCGCAAGGTCAATTTCAAGCTGCGCGACTGGGTGTTCAGCCGTCAGCGGTATTGGGGCGAGCCGATACCGATTTATTATCCAGTGATTGCCGCCACCGATGGCGGCGCGCTGCGCGAGGCGGGCTTGCAGCCGCGCGACGTCGCAGACCTGGTGGAGCAAGGCTCGTGGCGCATCGACTACGCGACATCGCACGCGGTGCCGGAGAGCGCGCTGCCGCTGACTTTGCCGCCGACCGACGATTTTCTGCCGACCGGCAATGCCGAGCCGCCGCTGGCGAAATGCCACGCATGGCGATTTTTCCAGCAGGATGGCAAGTGGTATGCCCGCGAAACCAATACGATGCCGCAGTGGGCAGGCTCCTGCTGGTATTATTTGCGTTATATCGATCCGCACAATCCGGACGCGCTGGCGAGCCCTGAGGCGCTGCGCTATTGGCTGCCGGTGGACCTGTATGTCGGCGGCGCGGAGCATGCGGTGCTGCACCTGCTCTACGCGCGGTTTTGGCACAAAGTGCTGTTCGATCTGGGCGTGGTGCCGACCGCCGAGCCGTTCCAGCGGCTGATCAACCAGGGGATGATTCTGGGCGAAGATGGCGAAAAGATGTCGAAATCGCGCGGCAACGTCATCAATCCGGACGACGTGCTGCGCGAACACGGCGCCGACACGTTCCGGTTGTATGAGATGTTCATGGGCCCGCTGGAACAGGTCAAGCCGTGGTCGACGCGCGACATCGTCGGCAGCAAGCGTTTCTTGCAACGCGTGTGGAATTTGTTCGAGAAACCGGTGACGGACGAAGCGCCGGATCCGGCGATCCTGCGCGTGCAGCACCGTTTGGTGAAAAAAGTGACCGAGGACAGCCACACGCTGCGCTTCAACACAGCGATTTCCGCGATGATGATCGCGCTGAACGAGCTCGCCGCCCTGCCCGCGCTGCCGCGCGCGACCGCGGACGCGTTCGTGCGCGTGCTGGCGCCCTATGCCCCGCATTTGGCTGAGGAATTGTGGGAGAAGCTCGGACACGCGCCGAGCGTTGGGCTGGCGCAATGGCCGACTTTTGACGAGGCGCTGTGCGCCGACGATTCCGTGGAAATCCCGGTGCAAGTCAACGGCAAAATGCGCGGCAAGCTGCAAGTGAAGAAAGATACGCCGGCCGAGGAGTTGGCGCGGCTGGCGCTGGCGGATCCGGCCGTGCAGAAATGGACCGAAGGCAAAGAAATCCTCAAGGTGATTCCCGTCGTAGGCCGGATGGTCAGCGTCGTGGTGAAGGGATAGATGGCCGACCTCCAGCTGATCCTGCAGACCTGGCCGATGCCCGATGTGCGGCTTGCCGCGCCGCTTTTCGCCCAGCACGCCGGCGGGACGGCCGCGGATCGCGCGCAGCACCTCGCCCGGTGCCGCGGAATCGCTGCCGATCGCCTGGAGGAAAATGCCGCACGCGCGGTCGTGCGCGCGTGGCGCGAGGTCGGCATCATCGCCTGGGCGCTGCCGCTGACGACGCTGCCTGAGTTTGCCCGGCCGGTGGTGGCGCGCCTGGTCGACGTGCGCGAACCGGATGTTTTGCTGGCCCAAATCAGCTTTTCCGGGCCGGCGGAGCGCATCCCGCTGCGGCAAGTCGTGCTGGCGCTGCCCGGGCGCTGGCAGTCGACGCTGCTGCAGCAGGAGCAGGTGGCGAAAAAGAAGAATACCGCGGTGAGTGTGATGTTTGACGTCGCGACAACCGGCGGCATTCGCACGCTTTTGTCGTCGCGGCCGTCGCAAAATACCGCGGGGAAGATCACGGAATCGCAGACCGATGAGCCGATGCTGGAGCTGGCGACGGTGGCGCCGGCGCGGCGGATTCACGTGTTCGCCCGGCGGCTGGACTACCGGACGCTGCGGCAGCCGGCGCGCGAGCGCGTCGAGGACAACTGGCGGCTCTGGCTGGCGGAGCTGCAGGCGGTGCTGCGGCCGGAGATTGCGGGCGCGGATCGCCTGGCGCGGACGGTGGCGACCGGCCTGGTGGAGCGCGACGCGATCGTCGCCGACGCCAATGACCTGGGGCGCACCGGGCGCTGGCTGATGCTGCGGGCGATGGCGGCGCGGCTCGGCGGTTGATTAGCCCGCCAATTCGCTCAGCGCGTCGTCAACCGCGGAAAACACCTCGGCATTGCCATCCTGATGATACGCCGCGAGGTTCGCCGTCAGCTCCCCCGCGCGCTCCAGCAGCTCTGCGACGTCCGCGTGCGTCACCGACTCGCGGCACAGGCCATAGCCGAGCTTTTGCAGATAGCGCGCGTTGAGGATCTGCTCAAACTGGCCCTCCAGCGGCACGGACAGCATTGGCTTGTGCAGAAAAACCGCCTCGCCCATCAGGGAAAAGCCGCCGCCGGCAATCACCGCGTGCGCGCTGGCGAGGTCGTCGACAAAACCGGTCTCCGAGAACGGCTGGTGCGCGAGGTTGCCGTCGATCTCCGGCGCCTGGATGCCGCGCCGCGCGCCATAGACGCGAAACGCCACCTCCGGGAACGACTTCAGCACGTCCTCCAGCGTCTGCGCATTATCAGCCGATGAGTAAACCAGCACGTGGTTGCCCCACGACGGCTTCGCGGCCAGCACCTCGGGCCGCAGGATCGGCGCCACGAGCGTCGTGCGCTCCTTGCGCAGCGGCGGGCGGAAAAAGGTCGTGACGATGTAGCGATCCGCGCCCGGCAGCTTGGACTTGACGATGCCTTTGGCCAGCAGGAACTCCGCCTTGTGGCCGTCGAGCACGTCGTCGTCATGCTGCGCGCGGTTGATGATTTGCATGTTGTCGACGCTGATGACCGGCACGTGGTGCGACTTCGCGTAGACGTAGGACCAGGACTCGAAATCCGAGATCACCACCTCCGGGCGAAAATCCTCCAGCTGCCGGTAGGCGTTGGCGAGGATCGGCGCCTCGCGCAGCAGGTCCACGAGGTTGGACCACGCGGTCTTGCCCTTCTTGACCACGTTGTCCTCGTACACAAGGTGCCAGCCGTGGACGCGGTGCACGCCGGTAAAGTGCGCGGACAGCATCGCGTGCGCGCGGCCGCTGACGAGCACGTGGACTTCATGGCCGGCGGCGAGCAGGTGCTCGATGACCACGCGGCTGCGGGTGGCATGGCCCATGCCTTCGCCGACGACGCCGTAAAGGATGCGCATGGGGGGCTCCGGGTGCCCGGATGGGCAGTGGTGGGGTTTTAGCGCGAAACCCGGCGCGGGGGAAGGCGCGGGCGCGTGGTGGTTGCGCGCTGCGCGCGGGGCTGCTGTCGCGGACGCTGGCAGTAGGCGCGCTGCGCGCGGGCCGGCGCCGCAGGCGCGCCGGATCTGAGGGAAACCGTTCCGGTTTCCCTCAGACTCCCTTCCCCTTTTTCGGGCTTGGGGCACCGACGGGCTTGAATCGGCGCGGGGCCCCCGAACTTTTGGCGCCGCTTTGCGTCGCCAAATCGGTGCCCACGCCTCCGCGCCGTGGTGGGGGGCGGCTTTGCTGGCTTGGGCTCGGGGGCTGATGGTGAAGTCCACATTTGGCCTCGGCGCGCTGCTTTCACGGCGGGCTTGATGGTTTGGGCACCTTAACCAGCCATATCGGACTCCGAAACGCTTGGTTAGGCACCTTGACCAGCCACTTCGGACTCTGCAACGACCGGTCAAGCACCCCAACCAGCTACTTCAGACTCTGTAACGCCCAGTCGAGGCCCTCAACCAGCTACTTCAGACTCTGTAACGCCCAGTCGAGGCCCTCAACCAGCCACTGCAGACTCTGCAACGTCCGGTCGGACCTCCGCGCGCGTGCTCACGTCGGCTCCGCCGGCTGCTGGGCCGCGGTCACCGGCTTCTTCGCGGCCTTCTTCTTCCCTACCACCAGCACCGGCGGCGGCGCCAGCACGAACGCCACCTTGCCCGGCTCCTTGCTCCACCCCGCCCGCAGCTGCGTCTTGAACTCATTCCACTGCGCATGCCAGTCCGGCAGCAGCGCATCGCGCGTCGCCATCGCACCGGTGAGCACGGCCTGCGGATTCACGAGACCTTGGATCTTCTGGCCCAGCGCCTCGGCCGCCGCATTGACGTCCTGCGCCGCCTTCTTCACCGGTGCGTCGGTCACCTGCGCCAGCACCGCATCTGCCAGCTTGACGGCTTCCGTATGCCGCGCGGCGTAGGCCAACCTCGTCAGCTCTGACGGCGCGTGGGTTGAAAAGGCCGCAAATGGCCGCATCCGCGTGCCGAGCTTCGCGTCGACGAGCTTCGCCGCCAGCGTCTCCTCCCGCGCCGCCAACGTCGCCGCCGCCGTGCCGATGGCCTCGAGCGCCACATCGCGCACCTCGCGCGCCGAATCCGCCGCATCACACGCCGCCGCATAGGGTTTGTGCACCGCCACAAACGCCGCTTCTGAGGGCTTGACCTGCGCCGGCACCGCAACCGCGTTGGGATTGGGCTTGCCGGTCTGGGCATCCGGTTGCGCGCCGACCCGCTCGAGCGCGCTGTCGCCTTCGCGACGGAAGTTGCTAACTGAAGTCATGGAATTGCTCTCCTCGCGCCCGACATTCCGGCGGAATTGCCGGGGATTTCGGGGCGCTGGGAAAAGGATACTCAGGCGATGCGGATGTCAAGAAAATGGCGGATTCGCGATGGGGAGCGGTTGCAGCGTGCAGCCAAACGGAGGGCGGGGGCTCGTCCGCCGCCGCGTGCGGTCGAGGCGCATGGGGTCGCGGGGCAGCGGGGTGCTATACACGCTCGCCGAAGTTCGAGATCAGGCGTCCGTCATCCGCGGCGTGCTGCAACAGGTCTGACCCCAGCGGTTTTGGTCTCGCACCAGGGCGTTCATGTATAGCCGGGCTCGGGGATTCTGCGCTCCTGGCGGCTATCCCGGCTTGCATGTGGCTGGAGCCGGTAGGGTCTAGGGGTAAGACCTCATACAGCGCAGGCCGAAGTCGTAGCTGGCGACGGACGGGGAGTCGTAGTTGCGAAAGCCCGCACGCAGGATGACAGCGGCGTCGTAGAAGCTGCCGCCACGAAGGACCCGGGAGGAGGCGCTAGCGCTATCGTACGGATCCGTCGCTGGCGAACTGCCATAGTACGTCGAACTGTACCAATCCCTGTTCCACTCCCAAACGTTGCCCGCCATGTCGTGAAGACCATACGGACTGTCACCCGCGGTCTTCGAGCCAACCGCCCAGGTCGCGCCGGTGCCGCAGCCATAAGTGCCGTTTGACATGACGGCGTAACTGCACGTCGCCGTCGCCTCGCCCCACGGATAGGTCCGCATCGCCGCCGCGCACCCTGCGTCGCCTGCAGTGCTGCCGTTCTTCTCGCAGCTGCCCTTCGCCGCCATCTCCCACTGCGCCTCGGTCGGCAGGTCGAACGCCGCGCCCCGCCACTTGCAATATGCCTGCGATTGCGTGTAGCTGACGTAATTCACCGGATTGTTCGGAAACCCAGGATACGTCGCGTACGTCGACGGCGACTGCGTGCTCGGCGCCGTGCAGACCGCGGCGTCCACGCACGCTTTGTACTGCGTCACGGTCGTTTCCGTCAGGTCCATGTAATACGCCGACAGCGTCACCTTGTGCTGCGGATTTTCATCGCTGTTGCAGTTCGTGTCCTTGGTCGCGTTGCAGCCCATCCAGAATGTCCCGGCGGGGATGAGGACCATGCCGGCGGGCGGACCGCAGCCTTCGTCGGTCTGGCCGTTGCAGTTGTCATCGATTCCATTGCAGATTTCCGTCGCGCCGGGGTGGATGGCGGCATTCGCGTCGTTGCAATCGCCGTTCAGGACCGCGACGTAGCCTGCGGGCTTGCTGCACGCCTGCTTGGTGACGCTGGAGCCGTAGCCGTCGCCGTCGTTGTCCTGGTACCACATCTGACCGACACCCTCATCGGTCAGGCCATTGCAGTTGTCATCGATGCCATTGCAGATCTCCGCCGCGCCCGGATGAATCGCCGCGTTGCCGTCGTTGCAATCCCCGCCGCACGTCGCGCCCGGGCCGTAGCCGTCGCCGTCGGCGTCAATCAGCGTGGAGCTGCACGCGCCAGCCGAGCAGACATCCGTTGTGCAAATGCTGCCGTCGCTGCACGCGTTGGCGTTGTTCGGCGTGTGCGCGCAGCCGGTGACGGGCGCGCAGCTGTCGTCGGTGCACGCGTTGCCGTCGTTGCAGTTTGTCGCGCCGCCGCCAAAGCAGCTGCCGCTGACGCACTGGTCGCCGGTGGTGCAGGCGCTGCCGTCCTCGCAGGCGGTGGCGTCGGCCAGGTTGACGGCGACGCACTGGCCGGTGCCAGGGTCGCAGGTGTTGGTCTTGCAGGCGATGGCTGGGCAGGTGACGTTGGCGCAGGGGTTGGCGACGGCGCGCGTGCAGCGCAGGCCCAAGTAGAATGTGGTGGCAGTAGCGTACGTGGATGCGCGAACACCTGCGCGGAGGTCTTTGGCAACGTTGATGGCGTCGCCACCGCGCGCGACTCGGTTCAAAGAATTGGCTGCATTGTGTGGATCGGCCGCCGGCGAACCGGCGTAGTACGTCGCACCATATGAGTCGCTTGTCCACTCCCAGACGTTGCCCGCCATGTCGTGCAAGCCATACGGACTGTCACCGGCAGGAATCGAGCCCACCGTCGCAGTGCCGCTGGCGCCGCTCATCACCGCGTAGCTCGCGCTCGGCGCTGTCTCGCCCCACGGATACGTCCGCATCGCCGCAGCAC
>CAIYWC010000074.1 GCA_903929795.1 uncultured Myxococcales bacterium
GGTGCTGCCGGCGCTGGACGCGGACATGGCGGAGCACGTGGCGCAGCGGCTGCGCGAGCGCGGCGTGGCGCTGGTGCTGGGCGATGGCATCGCCGGGCTGCAGACGGACGCCGCGCAGGTCGTGACAGGCGTGCAGCTGGCCAGCGGCAAGGTGCTGCCGGCGGGCATCGTCGTGCTGTCGATCGGCGTGCGGCCGGAGCTGAGCCTGGCGCGGACCGCGGGCTTGGAGATCGGCGCCGCAGGTGGCATCGCGGTCGATGAGCGGCAGCAGACGTCGGATCCGCACATCTTCGCCGCGGGCGACGCGGTGGAGGTCGTGCAGCGCGTGACGGGGCAAAAAGTGCGGATGCCGATGGCGGGTCCGGCGAGCAAGCAGGGCCGCGTGGCGGGTGCGAACGCGGCCGGCGGCGACCTGCGCTTTGCCGGTGCGCTGGGCACGGCAATCCTCGGAATCATGGGCTTTTCCGCCGGTCGGACTGGCCTGACGGAGCGCGACGCGAAGGCGCTGGGCCTGAACGTGCTGGTGACCTACACGCACAACTTTGACCACGCCAGCTACTACCCCGGCGCGCAGATGCTGCACATCAAGTTGGTCACGGACGCGGCGACGGGCCGGCTGTTGGGCGGGCAGGTCGCGGGCGAAAACGGCGTGGACAAGCGCCTGGACGTGCTGGCGACGGCGCTGCAGGCGGGGATGCACGTCGACGAGCTGGAAGAGCTGGATCTGGCCTACGCGCCGCAGTTTTCCTCGGCGCGCGACCCGGTCATCATGGCCGGTCTCGTGGCGGCGAACGCGCTGCGCAACGGCCTGGATGTGGTCACGTGCCCGACGCTGCGGGCGCGTGTCGCGGCGGGAAAGTCCATTCAGCTGCTGGATGTGCGGACGCCGGGCGAGTTCGCCACGGGCCATCTGGAAGGCGCGCGCAACGTGCCGGTGGACGATCTGCGCGACAGGCTCGGCGAGCTGAACCGCGCCGCGGAGACGGTCGTGTACTGCAAAGTCGGTTTTCGCGGCTATCTGGCGGCGCGGATCCTGCAGCAGAACGGCTTTGCCGACGTGAAGAACCTGACGGGCGGGATGCTGGTCTGCCCGAGCTGAACCCGCTGGGTGATCGACCTGTGCCAAGCTCGGCAAGCGCTACGCTTTGCGCGCCAGCGCTTGGACGACCGCGCTGGGGCCGCGGTGGCCGTGGCCTTCGTGCACAGCGCGCTCGGTCTCGGCGAGGATCTGCGGATTCAGCCCCGCGAGCTCCTGGCGCAGCGCGTCGCCGGTCATGAGCAGCTCCACCACCGGCGGGCCACCGGTCCCGAACTCCAGCTGGCGCGGCGTATACGCCTCCAGCAGGAACACGCCGCCCGGCATCAGCCCGCGCACGCACGCGGCATGAACAACCGCCCGCAGCGGCTGCGGCAGGTGGCACCAGATCGCGACAATCGCGTCCCAGGACTGCGGCGCGATCGGAAACTGCGCCAGATCGGCGACAACGGTCGCCACGTGAACGCCCTCCTGCTCGGCCAGCCGCTGCAGCTTGGCCAGACCGACGCGCGACTGGTCCACCGCCGTGACCGCAACGCCCTGCTTGGCGAGAAAGACTGCGTTGCGACCTTCCCCTTCCGCCAGGCACAGCACGCGGCCGCCCGGTGGCAAATCGCCGACATGCTCGCGCAGGAAATCGTTCGGCGCAGTGCCGTAGTAGAACGCGTCGTTGTCGTAGCGCTGGTCCCAAGCGTTCACGCGGGCCTCCTCCGCGATGTCTTTGCGGCGGGGCGGGATTGTGCACGGATCGCTGGCACCGGGCGAGTCCAGTTGGCACGAAATGGTTGGAAGCGCGAATCTGATGGAAATGCTTGGCTTTCTTCCCGGTCATTGGCGTGTTGGCGGTCCCGGTCCGCAATGCCACACGTCTGACGGCAAAACCTTGGTGTTGGACCCAGGTCCGCGTGTATAGTCGGTCCGACCGCAAGACGGGGGAAAGATGGCCAGGCATTCGCGGTTCGACGTTCCTGTGCTGGCACTCAGCGTGCTGGCGCTGCTGGTGTGCGCGCGCGCGGCGCAGGCGTGCATCGACCCGCACGCGTGCATCTGCGCGTATGCGCCCCTCGACGCGGCGGTGCGGGCGCATGTCATCTCAGCGGGCGCGTCGGGCGGGACCGGCGTGGCGCAGCTTGACACGGAACTCGTTGTCAACGGCCAGGTCGCGCAGCTGCCGGAGGGCGCGACGGTGAGCACGAGCCTCGGCCTGCTGGACGCGCAGCTCAAGGTCGGCGACAGCTTTCTCGGCACGCTGCAGGCCAAGGCCCTCCAGCCGCAGATCCGGATCGACGCGGATGGTCGCGTGACGTGCACGTTCCAGCCGGCATTCCGGCCCACCGCCGTGGAAGCGCAGTCTGCGATGGCGGCGGCGAATTGCGCGGCCGCGTTGAATGCCCTGGGCTTCACGAACCCGCCCTGCAACGACACGATCGCAGGGACCGCTTGCAGCGCCGCGCGCCAGGGCGACTTCAGCGCTTGGGCAGTGCCGCTTGTGCTGGGCATCCTCGTGTTGCGCCGGCGCGGGAAACGTGGCGCGGCGTGACCGGGCCGCGGCGGAAGATTCTGGCGGCGCGGGCGCGCGGGGCCGGCGCCGCAGGCGCGCCGGATCTGACGAAAACCATTCCGGTTTTCCTCAGACTCCTTTCCCCTCTTTCGGGCTTGGGACGCTGAAGTTTTTGAATCGGCGCGGGGCCCGAGCTTTTGCCGCCGCTTTGCGACGCCAAATCGGAGCCAACGCCTCCGCGGCACATTCAGGGGCAGATATCGGGGGCGCAGGCTCGGAGTGCTTGGGCGGGTTTGGATGCGGTCCGGGCGCCGCTGGGCTTGACGTCGCCGGGCGAGTCGTCGGGGTGGCAACGGTGGACCGCCCCTACGCGCGCCCTGTGCACTTCGGTGCGGCAAGTCAAGCGCCGCGACTTGCGGGCTTTGCGAACGCCCTGAAACGGACGGCGTCTGCGCTTGACACCCTCCCCGGGGCCGCGGAAGCTCCGCAGAAGGTCGCGCTCAGCTGCCAGCCTGAAGGAGTCGGATGATGAAGCCATCATTGATCCTGATCGTGCTTCTCGTCGCCACTGGCGAGGTGTTTGCTCAGCCGGCGGGCACCGCGACCATGAGCCGCGCGTCGGACACGCAACCAGACGCCCACGCGGTCGTGCGGACGGTGCGGCTGCTCCAGCCGGCAAAAGGCGACGCGGCGAATCAGGACGTCATTGCCATCGGCGTCGCGGATCCGAGCGGGCTGGGACCGTTGCTGGTCCTGAACAGCCGCGGCACGGCGGCGCTGCTCCACCTGCGGACATGCGCGGAAGCGGGCGGCTGCTTCAAGCGCTTTGGGGAAGTCGTGCCGCTCCCCAACGGCCACCGCGGGCTGGAAGTCGTGTTGGTCGACGCGGCGATGCGCGAGAATGTCCAGGTCCTGACCTGCGGGGATTCAGCGTGCGAGTTCATCGGGGCCGCGCCGCGCGACAATTCGCCGGACTTGGTGGCAGCGAAGCAACTTGTGGATGAAATGGCGGCGTCGTTGCACGCGCGGATTGCCGAGGTGAAGGCTGCCGGAGCTGACACTGTCAGGATCCGGCAGATCGGCGACACGTTCAAGAAGAACAGCGAGGCCATGAAGGCGCGGGGCGAGGCGCTGCAAGGGAACCTGACCGCGGCGGAGAAAAAGCAGCTTGAGGCGTACGGCCGCGAAAAGATCGGCCCGCTGATGGGCCAACTCATGGCCGCGATCGTGAAGGCGCAGGCCATGAGCACGCCGAAGCCGTCGGCGCCGGAGGTTCGCGCTCCGGTTGCACCTCAGGTGGAGGCTCCGGTCCAACCGCGGACTGCGGAGTAGACACGCGGGCCGAGTTTCGAGATCAGCCGTTGCCGATTCGCGCCACCGTCCACAAGGCGCCAGGAGAGCCTGCCATGCACGACACACCACACCTCTTGACCCTCGCGGCGCAGACGACCGCTGTCATCCGCCTGCGCGTGCCGCGTGCTGAGATTCAAGCGGTGATGGGGCCCGGCATCGCCGAGCTGCTGGCGGCGGTCACAAGCCAAGGGATCGGCCCGGCTGGGCCGCTGTTCAGCCACCACTTTCGCATGGATCCGGGCTTTTTCGACTTTGAGATCGGCGTTCCGGTTCGCGCGCCAGTCACGCCGGTGGGCCGGGTCCAGGCGGGTGCGCTGCCCGGTGGCCAAGCGGCGCGCACCGTATACCGCGGCAGCTACGAGGGCCTTGGCGCGGCGTGGGGCGCGTTTGAGAGCTGGCTGCGCGCGCATGGCCACACGCCGGCGCCGGAACTGTGGGAGTCTTACGTGGCTGGCCCGGAGTCAAGCGCCAACCCGGCGGATTGGCAGACGGAGTTTACCCGGCCGCTGCTGGCCTGACAGCTCGCGGTGCCGGCCACTTTGGGTTATTGGCAAACGCCAAAGTTGTTGCCGACTTTCACGCCGCCGCTCGTGACGCCGCCGCAGGTCTTGCCGTTGGGGCATGGGCCGGTGGCCGTCGTGTCGCAGCGCTGTCCGCAGACGCCGGCAGCCGTAGCGCTGGCGCCGATGCACAGACCGTCGGCGGTGCAGTCGGTACCGGTGGGGCCCAGGCAGCCGCCGCCGATGGCGACTGTGCCGGGTTTCTGGCAAAAGGTCGCGGCGCCACCGGGATCGCACGCGTCGCCGGCGGTGCAGCCGGCGTTGGTCACCGGGTCGCAGTTGTCGCCGCCAAAGCAGACGCCGAGGTTGCCGCCGAGCGGGACGCCGGACTTGTCGATCAACATGCCGCAATAGCCCGGCGCGGCGCATCCGAGCGCCTTGTTGCTGCCGGAGGCATCGCAGATGGGATTGCATTTGCCGTTGATGCACAGCGCGCCCTTGACGCACGCCAGGATCGAGGTGCACGGCGCGCCGACAGCCAGGGTGCCCGGGTTGACGCACTGCGGGTTGCCGGGCGTCGTGAAGAAGCACTGTTGGTCAGCGCTGCAGCCTGCCGAGGTCACGGGCTCGCACGCGCCTGCGCCATCGCCCTCCACATCCGCGCCCGCTGCGTCTGTCGTGACCGGCACGTCAGCCGCGGCATCCGTGATGTCCGACGGCGCTGCTACGTCGTTGGCGCCCGTTGCATCCGGCATCGCAGCGGCATCCGTGCCCGATGGCGCGTCCGCGACGTCGGCGGCTGCGTCCGCGGTTTCACCGGCGGTCGTGCCGCCGCAACCAGCGCCAAGCGCGACGACAACCAAGCAACGCGCGATAATCCAAGGGGTTCGATGGTGCATGCGGCCGCTCCTTGCCCGGATAGTGGCACGGCAGGCAGATGTCGTCCACCTGTGTTTGGCGCGAACCCCGGGGCGCTCGCGACACCACGCACCGACACCACGCACCGGTGCCGCTTGACGCCATGACCGGAAGGGTCAAACTGCGCACCGGCGGTGCCACTGGGAGGCCGTGCGCCGCCGTGTGATGGCCTGTAAGCACCGGGAAGTTTGGCACAAAGCGGCCAATCGCCCGCCCAGGCTTCAAGGCGGCGACGTTCCATCTGGCAATTTTGGCGCATCCAGCCAAAGCGAAGGCACCATGCAACACATCTACACGATCCGCACTGTCAGCCGCTGGTGGCACGGTCTGGCCGGGTTGGCGGTCTTCCTGTTCGCCGGCTGCAGCGGTGGCGCCACCGGAACCGGGTGCACTGGGGCCGGCTGCGTCGCGTGCGTCGTGCAGACCGATTGCCCGGGCCAGGACTCCGCCTGCCAGACCCGGACATGCACCGCGGGCACGTGTGGCGTTGCGCTCGTCGCCTCGGGCACGGCCGTCGCGACGCAGACCCAGGGCGATTGCCAGCTCAGCGTTTGCAATGGCAGCGGCGCCATCGTCACCGTCGCCGACAACACGGACGTCCCCGCCGACCCCGCCTGCAACACGGCCAAGCTGGGCGTCTGCGCGGCGGGCACCAATCAATGCACCGCGGGCACCGTGACTTGCCAGCAAAATGTCGCCGCGGGCCCGGAGACCTGCGACGGCCTGGACAACAACTGCGACGGCGTCGTCGACGAAGGCAACCCCGGCGGCGGCGCGACGTGCAACACGGCCAAGCTGGGCGTCTGCGCGGCGGGCACCAGCCAATGCACCGCGGGCACCGTGACTTGCCAGCAAAACGTCGCCGCGGGACCGGAGACCTGCGACGGCTTGGACAACAACTGCGACGGCGTCGTCGACGAAGGCAACCCCGGCGGCGGCGCGACGTGCAACACGGCCAAGCTGGGCGTCTGCGCGGCGGGCACCAGCCAATGCACCGCGGGCACCGTGACTTGCCAGCA
>CAIYWC010000075.1 GCA_903929795.1 uncultured Myxococcales bacterium
AAGGCAGCGGCGGAGGCTCGGGCAGCGGCGGAGGCGCGCGCGGACGCGGAGCGCAAGGCGGCCGCGCAGGCGCGCGCGGAGGCCGAGAAAGCTGCGGCGGCGCAGGCGCGCGCGGAGGCCGAGGCCAAGGCGCCCAGGACACTGGCGCCAAATCCCAATGGCGAATACCAGGTTGCGCCCGATGCCAAGGGTGCGCCGCCGCCGGCGGTGAAGCTGCCGTCGGCGACGTCGGCGACCGATGAGACCGACCTGGCGCCGATCAAGCGCGTCAAGAAAAACAGCGGAGGCAGCCGATGAACCTGCCGCGACAGATGCCGCTGCGGCGGCTGTTGGCGCTCGGTGCGCTGCTGATCGGTTGCAGCGCGCCGGCGGTGCAGTCAGGACCGGGCTTGGACAGCGAAGGCGTGCCGCTCGACTGGCCGGCGCGGCCGGAAGTGCAGGGGCCGATTGCCTCGGCGTGGCCGCTGGAAGACCGGCTGCTGGTGGGCAGTCCGGATCTTGGAAAAGGCGTGCAAGTGCATGTGGTTGCGCGACACGACACTCCGGCGGTATTCCTGCGCTGGGTGCTGCCGGGCGGGCGCGCGTTGGAGATGGCGGGCAAGGACGGCAAGATCGCGGCGCGGTGGCCGGAAGGCACCGTGCAGCTGGCGACCGAGCTGGCGCCCATGGGCACGCGCGGTCTGCCGGGTCCGGCGTTCGCGACGCGCGCGGCGATGATTGGCGCGCAGATCGATGTGCTGGCGCTGCCGGATGCGGTCGTCGTGGATGTGCATGTCCTGAGCAATCGGCTGCCGCAAGCACTGGATTTGCTGAAGGAAGTGCTGCTGGCGCCGGAGTTGGACGCCGCCCAGCTGGAGTCCCTGAAGCAGCGGCATCGCGCGGATCTCGGCAACGAGGCGCAGGAGCCGGCGGCTGTGGCGGATCGCTTGGCGCGCCGGCTGATTTTTGGTCCGACGCACCCGTACGGTTCGCTGGGGCTGACGCTGGAGTCGGTGGGCAAGGTGACGCGCAAGAACGTCCAGGAAGCGGCAGCGGCGGCGTTTCGCCTGGGCGGCAGCCATCTGATCGCGGTGGGCGACGTGGAGGTGCAGGGCCTGGCGACGGGAATCCAACAGACTTTTGGCAGCGCCGTGGATCAGCCCGGGCTGGCGGTGTCGCTGCCTTTGCCGGCCAGCGAGGCGACGGCGCGCGGCTGCCACCTGATCGCCCTGCCCGACGCGAGTCAGACCGCGGTCGTCTTGGCGGCGGAAGCGCCGCGGCGCTCCGATGCCGGCTGGCCGGAGCTGCAAGTGGCGAACCAGCTGTTGGGCGGCTCGGCGTCGTCGCGGCTGTTTGACGCCCTGCGCGAGAAGCGCGGCATCGGCTACGGCGCGTCGTCGCGACTGGAGGGTCGGCTGGTCGGCGGCGCGTGGCTCATCGCGGCGAATGTGCGGACGGACGCGACGCTGGAAGCGCTCGGCGTGGTCCAGGATGAGCTGGCCAAGCTCAAGCAGCAGGCGCCCGGCGAGACCGAGCTGACCGCGGCGAAGCGCTTTCTGGCCGGGCAGTTCGCGTTGGGGCTGGCCGACGGGGACGAGCTGGCGGACCTGCTGGCGGTGGCGCCGCTGTACCACCTGCCGCCCGAGGCACAGGCGCAGTTCTTGACGCAAGTCCAAGAGATTGCAGCCGATCGCGTGCCCGGCGCAATGGTGCGGTGGCCGGAACTGGACGGCGCGGTGGTCGTGCTCGCCGGTAACGTCAGCGCGGTGCGGCCGGGAATCGACGCGCGCTGCGGTCGCGTGGTTGAGCACGATGCGCAAGGCAAGCTGCTGCACGTTTTTGTCGGCAGCGATCGCGAAATGTCTGACACCGCGCGCGCCAACGCGTTCTCGCTGTGGAGCCAGAGCGCGGCCGGCCTGGACGCGCTGACGCGCTACGTGACGCGCTCGAGCCACGCGGCCCACTACCGTGCCGAGGCGCTCTCGGTGCTGGGCGCGTCGGCCAACGCCGCGAAAGTGCTTGAGATTGGCCGCAAGGCCGCAGACTGGCAAATGGTCGCGGCGGAGCTGGTGAACCTGATGCTCGCGCGGCTGGGCGCCGGCACGCCGGACCAAAACGCCGAGCTGCGGGCCACCGTGCTGGCGATGGCCGACGGCGTCACCGGGACCGACGCACCGGCCGACCTGAGCCCGGACGCGGCGGCGATCGCCAAGAAACGCTTGGCAGATTGGGCGCTGGGCGGCATGGCCGCGGAGCTGCCGCCGGATGCGCTGAAGGTGCAGGCCCAGCGGCTGGCCGAGGGCGATTTGGCGCGCCTCGGGGTCGGTCTGCCGCCGGACGTGCTGGGGCGCTGGATCGCCGGCGACGTGCGGCGCCATGAAGCGGCGACGGCGCTGGTCGCGCAGGCGACGCCGGAAGCGAACGCGGCGCTTGTCACAGGCTACCGGCAGTTCCTCAAGAGCGGCGCGGGGCCCGACGCCGAGGATCTGCGGGTGCTGGGCCAGCTTGGGTCCGCGGACGGGCTGCTGCTGCTGCTGAACCTGCACGCGAGCCTGGAAAAGCACGATGCCGTGGCCGCCCAGCTGGCGACGATGGCGACCATTCGCCGCGACGTGGCGGAGATGCCGCCGCAAAAGCTCGACGCGATGTTCGAGAAGCTGGACCCGCTGCTGGAGGCGCTGCTGCACTTGCGCAACGCCGACGATCGCTGGTGGGCGGCGGAGCTGCTGATCACCTGGCGCGGGCTGGACGGGCTGCGCCGCGTGCTGACGGACATGGCGGTCGATGACCACTACCAGAAGCCGGAATGGCACACGCTGGACCCGAAAAAGGCGCTGGCGCACCTGGCCCGCGACGTGATCGCGCCGATTGGCCCGCAGAAGCTGCAGCCGCTGCTGCTGGCGACGCTGGTGCGCAACCAGGCGATGGGCAAGGTGATTGCGGTGACGGCGCTGAAGGCGCTGGCCGATGACGCGTCCGTGCAGGCGCTGAAGACGCTGGGGGACGAGACCGACGTGGCCGGGCTGCTGGATCTGGCCGGGCCGCTGTCGGTCCACGACTTGGCGCTTGCCGCGGTGGATGTGTGCAAGTATTTTGCCGAAGTCGAGGCGTCGGAGCGCGCGGGCAAGCTCGATGCGGCTTCCGCGGAAAAGCACCGGGCGGCTGCGTTTGCGACGTACGACCTGACGGACAAGCGTTTGCGCGCCGAGGTGAATCGCGTCGTCTCCGGCGCGCCACCGCCACCGGCTGAACCTGTGCCCGACGCCGAATCACCGGCCCCCGTTGCGCCCTGACCGGCGCGAGGCTGCGATGCCCATGATCTCCAAGCTCCTGCTGCTGTTGACGATCGTGTGTGCGCTGCCGGCGTTTGCCGCGGAGGAGGAGAACAAGCCGCGGACGGTTCAAGCTGGCGCGCTGCTGCAGCTGCTGCGGGCCCCGCATCCGCAGATCCAGGGGCCGGCGTTGGCGCGGCTGGGCCCGGATGTGCCCGCGCTGCTTGTGGAATACGCGATTGGCGTCGCGCAGCCGGCTCCGGTGCGGCTGCGGGCGCTGGCGTGGCTGCAGTGGTTCCCGACCCCGCAGACCAAGGCGGTGCTGCAGGAGGTGTTGCGCGCCAAGAATGTCGACGTCCCGACCACGCGGGTGTGCCTGCGCGCGATGGCTTTTGGCTTTGGCGCCGAGATGTTGCCCACCGAGCGCGAGTACCTGGAGAACCGCAACGTCCACATCCGCGAGGCGGCGGCGTACGCGCTCGGCGACATCGACGATCGCCGCGTGCGTGACGTTTTGGTAGCACACCTCGATCGGGAGAGCGACATCACGGTGCGGGACGCTATCATGGCGTCGCTCAAGCGCGTGGGCGCGCGCGAATCGGCGCCAGCGGCAAAGCAAAAAGCCAAGTGATGACGCGCTGTTTTGGCGCAAACGACTCAGCAAGGGGACCCCATGGGATCGGCTTCAGCATTCAAGCCTGAAGGAACTTTTACGGCCATCGTCACGCCGATGAAGGGCGACGCGGCGCGCTCGCTGGACCTGGACGCGCTGGAGCGGCTGGTGGAACAGCAGATCGCGGGGACCATCGACGGCCTCGTGGCGTGCGGAACGACGGGCGAATCCGTGACGCTGACCGACGAGGAGTGGGCGACGGTCGTGCAATCGACGATCCGCTTTGCCCGCGGCCGCGTGCCGGTCATCGCCGGGACGGGGACCAACAGCACGCACAAGACGATCGCGCTGTCGCAAAAAGCCGAGGCGATGGGCGCAGATGCGCTGCTCGTCGTCACGCCGTACTACAACAAGCCGTCCCAAGCCGGGCTGCTGGCGCACTATCGCGCGGTGGCGGCGGCGGTGACGCTGCCCATCATTTTGTACAACGTGCCTGGCCGGACGGGCTGCAACCTCCTGGCGCAGACCGTGGCGGAGCTCGCGCTGGTGCCCAACATCGTCGCGGTCAAGGAAGCGGCGGGGTCGCTGGAGCAGGTGCTGGACCTTTGCCGGCTGGTGCCGCCAGGCTTTGCCGTGCTGTCAGGCGAAGATGCGCTGTGTCTGCCGCTGTTCGCGGTCGGCGGCCATGGTGTCATTTCCGTGATGTCCAACCCGGCGCCGGCGCTGACGGCCGCGCTCTACCGGGACTTTCGCGCCGGGCGGCTCGACGCGGCGGCCAAGGGCCAACAGGCGCTGCATCCGCTCATCAAGACCCTGTTTTCCGAGCCGAATCCGCAGCCGGCCAAGATGGCGATGCACTTGCTGGGGCTGATGAATCCGGACGTGCGCATGCCGCTGGTGACGGCATCGGCGGCGACGCGCGAGGCGCTCACGCGGGACTTGCAGACGCTCGGCCTGTTGCCCGGCTGAGGCATTCTGGTGGCCTCGCTTGACTGGCGCGCCTAATCTCGCTATCTCCCCGGCAGATCGGCGTTGCGCTGCGTTGCGTTACGCGCGGCAGTCAGGGCGTGGCCAGCGGGCCAACCGCCGAGGGAGAGGCGCCGGCATGTTCAGAATCCTCGCCTACGGTGCCACTCACGTCGGCCGCGAGCGAAAGAACAACGAGGACGCGTTTCGGATCTCCCCGGAATCAGGCCTATATTTGGTTTGCGACGGCATGGGCGGGCACGCGTCCGGCGAGATTGCCAGCCAAATCGCCGCGGACGCCATGGTGCGTTTTGTCAGCCAGGACGTGCATCGTCCCGACCTCGCGTGGCCGATCGACACGCCCAACGGCTTGCCGGAAGAATCGCGGGTGCTGGACGCCGCCGTGCGGGTCGCCAACAGCGAGGTCTTCGCCGCCGCGGCCGCGAATCCGCTGCACAAAGGCATGGGCACCACCGTCGTCGGCATCCTGGCGGGCACGTACCGGCTGGGACTGGTGCACGTGGGTGACAGCCGAATTTACCGTATTCGCGATGGTGAATTCTCGCAGCTGACCGAAGATCACAGCCTGCTGAATTTTTATATCCAAACGCGGCCGATGTCCGCGGATCAGATCAAGCAGTTCGCCGGCAAGAACGTGATTGTGCGGGCGGTCGGGCTGCGCGACGCGGTGGAGCCGGACGTCCAGGTGCAGGACTACCAGGCCGACGACGTCTATTTGCTGTGTTCGGACGGGCTGACGGACATGGTCGACGACGCGGTGATCGCCGCGACGCTGCAGGATTGCGGCGAACAGCTGACGCAGACGGCCGAGCGGCTGATCGACCACGCGCTGAACGGCGGCGGCAAGGACAACATCACCGTCGTGCTGCTGCGCGTGGTCAAGCTGGCCGATGAGTCGCGCAGTCGGCTCTCGGCGCGCGCAACGCTGCCGATGGACACCGACGAGCTGCCGCATGACGAGCTCGAGGATACGAGCCCCGGTTTTGATATCCGCAGCGATCCGTCGGACGCGGAGACGCTGACCGAGATCGAGGTCCGCCAGACCAGCGTGCTGCGCAAGCACGCGCGCACCCAGGAAGTGCCGTACCGGCCGTGGCAGAACAACGAGCTGAGCGCGCCGCCGCGTCCGGGGCTGCCGCTGCCCACGCGGCGTGGCACGCCATCGGGGCAGCTCCCGGCGGACGTGGACCCGGAGGAGCTGACCGACCCGCACGGCGCGCCATTGCCGACCGAGCCGGGGCGCCGACTGGCGGACCTCGCGACGACCGCCAAGCACCCGGTGCCGCGCGAGAGCCAGCAGCTGCCGGTGGTCGCCGCACCGCTCGAGGACGCGGTGACCGCGGATCTGCCGTCGGTCAAGCCAATACTGCGCGTGCGCGTCGAAGGCACGCCGTACCAGAGCGGCGCGACGGCGACTGAGGCGATCGCGCCGGTGCTGATCGAGGATACGGAGCGCGTGGACGGCAAGGCGCGCGCCGCCGAGGTGGCCCTAGCGCGGCTGAGTGAGCCCCTGCCGACCGAATCGGACGAAGCGCGGCGGGCGCTGCTGAAGTCGACGGCGGTGGACAAACCCAATCCGCGGCGGTCCGACGTGACCGCGCAGCCCGCGGTCCTGCCGCCACCGGCGAGCCAGAAGTCGTCGCCGACCGTGTACATTCCGTCTACGCCGCCGCCGGCACCGAATCCCCTGACGACCTTGGACGAGAACGCGGCGCCGGAAGGCCTGCCGCTGGACGATGACGAGGAAGACATTTGAGCTGACGAGCGCCCGCGGGCGCCCGAACCGACCTGCTGGCCGACACGCGCTACGCCCCCCTTCGCGCGCGGTGTGCTGCCAGCCAGGTCCGCACAAACCAGCGCTTGCGGCACTGGGCGATGATTTGCGAGACTGTGAGGCTCGATTCCGGTCACATGCGACCGCGATGGGGCTGCTGCCGCTCAGACGGCAGCGACGAGGAGTGAAATGCCGAGATGGACGACCCTGGCGCGACCGATGCGACGCGCTGCGCTGGTGGGGCTGCTGGCGGCGCTTGCGGCGTGCGGCAACACCAAAGCGGCGGGCGACGACGCGACGGCGGCGACGGACAAGGACGGCACGGCGGATTCCGTCGTGGGCACGGACGCCAAAGCGGGCGACAGCCTGGTGGACACCGTCGGCCAGGACAGCAGCAGCGACGCCAGCTTGCCGGGCGACACGGAAGGCGACGGCTCGACGGTGGACATCAGCACGACGTGCCCGGGCGGCGGCAACTGCCCGTGCACGCTGAACAGCGACTGCGACAACAACATTTGCCTGGAAGTGCCCGACGGTCACCGCTGCGGCATCGACTGCGGCGGCGGCGCGTGCCCCGGCGGCTACAACTGCTCGCTCATCAACACCAGCGGCGGCGACAACCTGTACATCTGCGTGCCCAAATGGAGCCGGTTGTGCGAGCCGTGCGACAACTCCCAGTTGTGCAGCGCGGCGTTGGGCAATGAAAAAGGCGTGTGCATCGCGTATGGCGGCCTGGAAGGCAGCTTTTGCGGCAGCCAGTGCACCGCCGACGCCGACTGCCCGACCGGCTATGGCTGCCAGACCGTGACGAGCATCGAGGGGAAATCCGCCAAACAATGCGCGCGGTTGCCCGACGGCGGCGGCCACATCCAGTGCCCATGCGACGCCAGCGCGGTCGCCCAAAAGCTCGCGACAACCTGCAACGCCGCGGTGGCAACCGGCGGCTCCTGCCCGGGCGTGCGCGCGTGCGGCGCAACGGGCCTTGGCGCGTGCACCGCGTCGCCCTCCGCCACGGAGATCTGCGACGGAATCGACAATGACTGCAATGGCTTGACCGACGACGTCGTGTGCGATGACAAGAACCCCTGCACGGACGACGCCTGCATACCCGCCAACCAGACGTGCACGCACACGGCCAACACGCTGACCTGCTCCGACGGCAGCGCGTGCACCAGCGGCGACGTGTGCGCCAGCGGCGTTTGCGCCGGCAAGGCCATCAGCTGCGACGACCAGAACGACTGCACCACCGACAGCTGCGACACCAAGACCGGCTGCGCGCATGACAACGCGGCGATTCCGTGCACCGACGGCGACGCGTGCACGCTGAGCGACACCTGCATCGACGGCCAGTGCGTCCCGGGCGCCAAGAAGAACTGCGACGACAAGAACGCGTGCACCGCCGACAGCTGCGGCGTCGGCACCGGCGTCTGCCTGAACGCGCCGCTGAGCGACAACGCCTGCACGGACGGCAACTTCTGCACAAGCGGCGACGCGTGCGCCGCGGGCACGTGCGTGGGCAGCGCCGTCAGCTGCGACGACAACAACCCGTGCACGCTGGACACCTGCGCACCCACGACCGGCTGCGACCACGCGCCACAAACAACCGGCTGCGACGATGGCAATCCGTGCACCGTAGGCGACAGCTGCATCGAGTCGGTGTGCATCTCCGGCGCGCAAAAGGACTGCAACGACCAAAACAGCTGCACGTCCGACAGCTGCGACACGACAAGCGGGACGTGCATCAACAAGCCGCTCAACGGCGCGGCGTGCAGTGACGGCAACTTCTGCACGGAGCCTGACGCCTGCACCGACACCGTCTGCACCGGCAAGGCCAAGAACTGCGACGACAGCAACAGCTGCACAAACGACAGCTGCGACCCGGCCAGCGGCTGCATCCACGCCAACGTGACCGGCAGCTGCGAGGACGGCAACGCGTGCACCGTCGGCGACACGTGCGTGAACGCGCTGTGCGTGCCCGGAAGCGCCAAGAGCTGCGACGACAGCAACCCCTGCACCGGCGACCTGTGCGACGTGACGACCGGCGCGTGCAGCCACTCGGCCTTGACCGGCGCGGCGTGCAGCGACGGCAACGCGTGCACCGGGCCGGACACCTGCGGCGGCGGCAGCGCGGGACCCAGCAGCTGCGGCGGACCAGGGCTGACCTGCGACGACAGCAACCTGTGCACCGACGACAGCTGCGACACGACCGCGGGCTGCACGCATGTCGGCAACGCCAAGCCGTGCGACGACAAGAACGCGTGCACCACGGGCGACACGTGCGCGACCGTCTTTGGCATCTCCGGCTGCCTCGGCAACCCCATCAACGCCACGACGGCGTGCGATGACAGCAACCCGTGCACAACGGATTCCTGCGCGCCCGCCACCGGCTGCACGTACACGCCCAAGGCCGGCGCCAGCTGCGACGATTACAACCCGTGCACGCAAAACGACACCTGCAACAGCAACGGCGTGTGCGTCAGCGGCCAGAACATTTGCCAGTGCGGCTCGGACAGCGACTGCGCCCCGAGCCCGAACCTCTGCACCGGCACGCTGTATTGCGACAAGGCCGCGGCGCCGTACTTCTGCAAAATCAAGGCCGGGTCGATTGTCACGTGCGACACGACGCAGGACGGCCAATGCAAGGCGACCGCCTGCGATCCGACAAGCGGCAAGTGCGTGACCGCGTCTCTGGCAGACACCAAGCCGTGCAACGCGGACAGCAGCGTGTGCACGCCCGGCGACGCCTGCCTGGGCGGTATCTGCAACGCCGGGGCCGCGCTCAGCTGCGACGACCCGAACCCCTGTACCGCCGACGCGTGCGACCCCGTCAACGGCTGCACACACAGCAACAACGCGCTCGCCTGCAGCGACGGCAACGCGTGCACCGTGGGCGACACGTGCTCGCTCGGCGCCTGCCAGCCCGGGGCGGTGAAAACCTGCGACGACGGCAGCAGCTGCACAACCGACAGCTGCAACACGACGACCGGCAGCTGCGTGTTTGACCCGACGCCGTGGGAAGGCACGACCTGCAATGCCGACAACACGAACTGCACGCCCAAGGACACGTGCAAGTCCGGCTTGTGCGTCGCCGACACGCCGCTGAACTGCGACGACGGTAACCCGTGCACAATCGACAGCTGCGACCCGGTCAAGGCCTGCCAGCACGCCAACACGACGGCGGCGTGCAGCGATGGCAACGCGTGTACGGTCGGCGACATCTGCCAGAACGGCAGCTGCGTGCC
>CAIYWC010000076.1 GCA_903929795.1 uncultured Myxococcales bacterium
AGTCGCGGTGGGTCAAATGCAGACCCCCGCGGGTTTCCAAAGGGGAAAGTCCCCTTTGGCGCAGGCCGCGTAGGCCGAGCCTGGACGCGCCGGCGACGGTGGCCGAACGGTGGGGACGGCTTGTGCATAGCATCTATCGGCACGGTCCTCAAACACCCGCGCCTGCACCGTCTGGCCAATCAGCCGCGATGGCACCGAGTACGTGTTCTCCCGCACCCGCACCGTGCTCCACGTCGACACCGGCGCGGCCACCGTGATGTGCTCCGCCAGGCGCTTCGCCGTCACCGCCTTCATCACCGCCTGCTCTTCGCCCACCCGCTTGCTGCGCTGCGCCAGTAGCTGACCTGGACGCCCTGGATGACGCAGCGTAGGTGATTCGCGACAGCATGCGCGACATGTGGACTGGCGGAGACGTCGGCCGCGGGTGCACCGCTACGCTTGAACACCTGAAAATGACGCGTTTCTGAGCCGCTGTGGGCCTTGACGGGGGCGGCCGCGGGCCAGAAACTGGCGGTCAGGCACGTGCTGGATGGTCCGGTGCGGGCGAGGAGCTCGATGTGGACAGCAAGTTCAGCCGGCGGACCCCATGGGACATCCTATCAGCGCAGTTTTTGCTGCGCTACCGGCGGAGGCTGGATGTGTGCAGTGAATCGCGGGGATGGACGGCTTTGGAGTTCTTTGCACATTTGGCCGGCCCGGCGGTCGGCGAAAGACGTGAACGACTGCGAGCTTCTCTGGAGCACTTCGCCCTTGACGTGTGAAGTGGTTTCACATACCTTGATCGTCGGGAGGCGGGATGAAGGCCAAGAAGCCCTACTGGGATCTGGAGAATGTCAAGGCGTTGGCAGCCAGCGGCAAGCTGTTCCTGACCAAGACCAAAGCCGAGAAGTCCTTTCCAGATCCCGCCACCGCGATGGCCACGGCAAGGGCGACCATCGGCGACCTGACCGAGCGCCAGTTCGCCGAGACGCTCAAGCAGATCGACACCTGCGACGTGTACGGTGTCCGCATCAACGGGCGTGGCTGGTATCTGAAGGTCACGATTGACGAACTGCTCGTGGTCGTGTCGCTGCATCCGCTGCTGAGGCCGTTGCACACGAACTCAGGCATGTTGCTGCCCGTTCCGCCGTCCGAAGAAGGCCGAAAGGCCGGAGGAAAGACCGATGAAGTGCCATAACTGCCACAAGGGAACCGTGACGCTGCTCGCCCGGCCGGGTCGGACGGCCCCGTACAAATCGATTCCAAACCTGCTGGTGCCCGCGGACTTGGAGATCCAGACCTGCGACCACTGCGGCGAGGAATGGATGACGCCCGAGGATGCGACGCGGATCGACGCGGCCATGAACAGCGTGTACCAGCAGGAACTGCTCCGTCGCCTGCGGTCGGTGTTGCCAGATGCCAAGGAGGCGAGCCGCATCGAGCGGGATCTCGGCCTGTCCAGGGGCTACCTGTCGCGGCTGAGGAAGTCCACGCGGCCACCGAACGAGTCTCTGCTGGCGATCCTCGCCTTGTTCCGCCAGCACCCGTCCACGCTTCGGCAGGTGGAGGCATTCTGGCAGCAACCCGTGCAGCAGCAGTAGCCCGGCATCTCGCCCGGAGCTTCGTCCACACGAGCCGGTCTACACGTCGTGCATCCTGTCGCGCGTCGGCTACGCAACGGCATCCAGAGCGTCCAGGTCGGCTACCGGCGCAGCGATCTTCTGTCATGGTCAACGCCTTCTCAATCCATGGCGCGACAAATCATTCACAATGACAGAACCAAGTTTGCCATGTCGGCGAGCTCCACGCCAACCGCCGGGAGAAATGTGATCACCCGTTCAACACCGAAATCTGCCCAATGAGAGGTTAAGCGAGCGTTCAGCTCGACCTTCGCGCCGCTCCAACTATGGCTTGATAGAGATGAGCCGCCACGCCGGCGCATGGTCTCGCGCAAAGCTGTCCATGGAAATCGGCGGTCGCTCGAGGACGGTGGCCACGTCGGGCGAGATGGGAGCGCAAGCGCCCAAGCGAACCAGGCGATAGAAGCCGATGAGTCGCTCGATCCAGGCCGGAGGGAAGCCGCTCGCCGCCAGGTCGCGGCGCGCTTCGTCCTCGGAAAGCGATACGTAATGGATCGATCGTCCAGCTGCTTTGCTCACTTTCGCTGCTATCTCTTCGAGCGATAGCGATTCGCCGCCAGTGAGCGTGTAGCCACGCCCCGCCAGCGCTGCGTCGGTGAGCGTGCGGGCAGCGACAGCTGCCACGTCGCGCGCGTCGACGTACGAGAGCCGGGCCTCGCCGGCAGGGATGCGGATCTCGCCCCGCTCGCGGATTCGTTTGCCGATGGCTCCGCCGGCCAGCATCTGCATGAAGAAGTTCGGCCGAAGGTGGGCAAAAGCAAGCCCGCGTTTCTCGACGTGCCGCTCGATCTTGTGAAGGGCCGCCTCGGGCAGCCTCTCCATTCCCATGGCGCTGAGCGTGGTGACGTGAGCCACGCCGGAGCGCTGCATCTCGTCGACGAGCGGTAAGCCGTAGCGATCGGCGTGGTCATCGCCCGGTCGTACCATGAGAAAGACGCGTTCGACACCCGCGAGCGCCGCTGGCCAGGTTTCGGGGCGCTCGAAATCGAGCTCGACCGGGTGAACCATCCCTTCACAGCCCGGGCGAAATGAAGCCGGATCGCGGGTGGCAGCGCGCACGGCCAAGCCAGCGCGGGCCAGCTCGGCGACCACGAGGCTACCGACGGCGCCGGTGGAACCGATGACCAGGATGTCGCGTTTCATGGCAGTTCCATCGGGTGTTTTCAGAATGGGATCCGCATGAGGCATCCGATGGGGTCTGCCGCTTGAACTCTCCGCCCACGTCCGGCGCCTCCGCAGCCTCGGACCGTCCGAATTGCCGCCTGAAACCGATTGTGCCCCGTCGGCAGACCACGTCAAGCGTCAAAGCCGCGCCGCGTCAAAGCCGCGCCGTTTTCGGCACTTCAGGCGGATCTATTCATCCGCGGCCGGCACTTGCCAGTCCACACGCCCGCGCCGACAAGCAGTCCGTTGGGGTCTCGCTTCGCCATTCGCCGCCCTCATTGAGCTCCTTGGCAGCGCGGGACCGTCCCGATCTGCGCGTTAAGCCGAGCATGCCGGGTCCAGCGAGCCCGTGTCGCAAGGGCCGAAATTGCTTGATTTTCAGGTGTACAGGCGCAGCTGCGCACCCGCGGCCGGCAGCAACCGCGATCTGACTTCTGCGCGGAATGGTCGGCGGACTTCACGTTCATTTAGGACAAGTGGATGTTGACACCATCGTGGTCGTTTGGTGTCCGCAGTGCGAAGCGCCGGCTGCGGCGCGCGTGCACATGCCGGCGGCGGTGCATGTGGCGGCCTGACGGTCTGCGATGGCTTGCAGGGCGTGTCCTTCAGGCCGCGTCGCTGCTGGTTCGCTGTGAACCGCGAGCGCGTGGCATGCGAGGAAATTGACCGTTGGCGGGCGAGGGATAGCCTGCTGCCAGCCGACCGATCGGCCACGAGTCGTCATGTTACAGCAACTTCCACTTGTCGCGATCCCGCTGGACAGCCTGCTCACTTCGGGCGGTGGACTGGAGCCGTTTCGGCTGGTCCCCCGTGAAGTCGACCGTCTTGCCGCGTCGATCCGCGAGCGCGGGCTTGTCGTGCCACCGTTGGTATGGGCGGTGCCAGACACGGAGCCACAGCAGTACGTCATCGTCGATGGCGGCAGACGGGTCATGGCGCTCAAGCGACTGCGTGACGAGTGGGACTTGGCCGCGGGGCCGTTTCCGATCGACCCGGTGAACTGCTCGGTCGTGTCCGCAGATCTGGACTCCGTCCGCCACCTTGCCGCGCACCTGCGCCTGAACAAGGCGTTGCAGATGCACGGCAACCGCGGCGATGAGGCCGTGCTGACCGTGCACCTGATGCAGCCGCCACATTCGCAGACCGAGCAGCAGCTGATGCGGGACCTGAAAGTCTCCCAGCCCTGGGCAAGTGTGTCGGCGCGGCTGGTTGAGCGCTTGTCGGCGGCGGCGCTCCGGAAGCTGCGCATGGGCGAAATCTCGCAGAAGGACGCAGAACGGCTGATGGTGCTGGGTGAACGCGATCGCCGGGGCCGTGTCAGCGAACTGGACCCGAACGCGCAGACGACAGAGTTGGCGGAGATGGGCGCGCCGCCGGCAAAGTGGCCGAGACGGAAAAGAAAACAGGCTGCTGGGTCAGCCCAGTGATGTGGCGGAGTCTTATTAGTCGATAGTAGGATGCGCTGCCGCGCCGCATCTTGCTCGTCGTGACAGCGCCGAGAAGGATTGGCCAGCGGGCTGCGCCGGGGCGCCGCGCCGTACAGAATCGAAATCGTTGAGATGCCCTTCGCTGCCAGGTCGCGGCGTGTTGACGGTTGCCGCGCCGAGTGCTCAGATCGGGCGAGCGCCCACAGCGGGCACCAAAGCAGGTACGAACATGGCCAGAACCAAGAAGTCCGAAAAAGCCGAACAGCTGACCAAGCCGACCGCGGAACCGGCACCGCCACCGGGGACCGTCGCGTACTTGCTGGCGGAACTGCCCAGCATCCAGAAAGGCGAAACCGCTGAGATGTACACACACAAGCTCGCCCGCGACGGCGTGAATGCGCAGGTGAGCGCGAACGCGTACCGACTGAAGCTGGGTCTGGAACTCTTGCTGGCCGCACCGAAGCCACGCGACGGTCGACTGGCTTGGGAAGAGCGGGAAGCCGAGCGCCTGGGGCTCAAACCGCGCCAACTCCGCAAGGTACTGGGTGTCGCCAAGGCGGTCCGGCTATTGGCACCAAAAATGCCAATAGCGGTTCTGGACCGGCCGCTGGCCAAGCTCGCCGCGGCGGCCAACGCGATCAAGAAGGGTATCGATCCGGACGCTGTGGTTGAGAAGACTGAGAAGCCGGTGAGGACGATAGACGAGATGGTTGATCTGGCGGTCAAAAAGCTGGAAAGCCTCATCGGTGGCGCACCCGCTGCCGCACGAGCGGCCTTGATCAAAAAGGTCACTGACGCGACCGACGAATTGGCGCTGAGGGATCTGGACGGTGTCGAGTGACTGCGGCAACTGGCTTGCCCACCGAGTCGTCAGCAGATTCCCCGGCGGCGGCCCGGTCGACGACTCCCGCCTCAGCAACCGACCAATGGCTCACGACTCGTGATGCGGCTGAGTGGCTGGGCGTAAGCGTCAGCCGGGTCGCGCAACTCGCAAAGAGTGGCAAGCTACCCGCAGAGCGCGAAGGGCGCGTGTGGTTCATCCGCCTGTCGGACGTGGAGGCGCGCAAGGTCGCGCTGGAAGCCGCGCCGTCGTGGCATCGAGTCCAGCTTTTCCGTATCACAGACCACGAAAACGGCAACGTCCGCACCGCCGACTATCTGGGTCAGGGCAAGCTGCGCTATGCGGCAACGAGGGCGCAGGTGGCAGCTGTAGTGGCGATGAAGCCGGGCACCGTCCTGGAGTTTGAAACGGATTTTTGGGGTCCGGCGAGATGGACGGTGGAGTGTTTGAAGACGCCGGGGAAGGGCAAAGTGTTCGGACCTCCACGTCTGCGTCCGGGGATGCGCATTTTGCTGATGCCCGGGGAGGATTGGCGGTGAGCGATGCAGGTCGTGGACCACTCAGACGTAGCGGTGCACCCGCGGCCGACGTCTCCGCCAGTCCACATGTCGCGCATGCTGTCGCGCATCACCTACGCTGCGTCATCCAGGGCGTCGAGGTCAGCTTCTGGCGCAGCTTCTGGCGCAGCAGTCCGCGACCCGCTGCGCAACGCTCGAACCGTTTCGAAGCCATCCATGACCGGCATATGCCAATCGAGCAGAATCAGGTCGTAGTCGGTCGCAGCCGTGGCCTCCAGCGCTTGCTGACCGTTCGCGACCACGTCGACGCGGTAATGGGCGCTGCAGAGCGTGTCATGGGCGACGCGTTGGTTGATCAGATTGTCTTCGACGATCAAAATGCGCGCGGCCATACAAACTCCATCGAAGAGGCCCCTTTGTCGCGGTGACGAACGAGCGGGCACAACCCTACTTGTCCCAGCGGCTCTTCGCAAGCACGGTCCCCAACGGTCAATGCACAATCAGCAATGACTCGTACTCGGTCGACGGGATCGGCCGGCTGAACAAATAGCCTTGGTATTTGAGGCAACCACGCGCTTCCAGCGCTTGAAACTCCGACATGGTTTCGATGCCTTCCGCAATGACTTCGATGCCCAATGCCCGACTCATTGCGATGATCGACTCGACAATTGCCGCACCGACGCCGTCGTCTGGCAGGCCGCGCACGAAGGACTGATCAATCTTCAGCTGGTCAAACGGCAAACGTTTCAGGTAGGTCAGCGACGAGTAGCCCGTACCGAAGTCGTCCATGGCAAACGTGACGCCGAACGCCTTGATGGCGTGCATCGTCTCAATCGTCTTCTCCACGTTGCGGAGCGCAGTCGACTCCGTCAACTCCAACTTGAGCAGATGCGGCGGCGCTCCGGTCTCATCGAGGACCCGATGAACGCGATCGACAAAGTCCCTTTGGCCAAATTGCCGGGCACTGACGTTCACGGAAATCGGCAGATTGCGCGTGGTCGGCGACGCTTGCCATGCACTGAGTTGCCGGCATGCTGATGTCAATACCCATAATCCCAATTCGAGAATGATCCCGGTTTCCTCGGCCAACGCGATGAAGTGGCCAGGTGGGATGAGGCCGCGCTCAGGATGCATCCAGCGCACAAGCGCCTCTGCGCCGAGCGGTTTCCGGTCCGCGTCCACCTGGATTTGGTAATGGAGCAGGAATTGGTCACCCGCCAATGCCGCGCGCAACTCAACCGCACGTGCGTCGCGTTCGGTCACCTTTTCCTGCATCAAGCTGTCGAAGAACCGCACCGCGTTGCGGCCGCTCCGCTTGGCTTGGTACATCGCCGAATCGGCAAATTTCAGCAGCCCGTCCAGTTCGTCACGGTCGCTGCGAAACAGCGTGACGCCGATGCTACAACCGCCGCGGTAGATGGTGTTGTTGATGCCAAAGTCTTCGCTCAGGCTGGTTCGAATGCGCTCGGCAACAACTGCAGCCTGGGTCGCGGCCTCGTCCATCACCGAACTCAGGTCGACCAAGAGCACCGCAAATTCATCGCCGCCGAGTCGCGCCACAGTGTCCACGTCGCGTACGCACGTGCGCAGGCGCGTCGCGACCTGCCGAAGAAACGCGTCGCCAGCGTCATGCCCCATGCTGTCATTGAGCACCTTGAAGTGGTCCAGATCGATCAACAAGACCGCGCCCCGGTTGCCATGCCGTGTAACCGCCGCCGACGCGCGTCGCCACGAGTCGATGAGCATTCGGCGATTCGGAAGGTCGGTCAGCACGTCGTGAAACGCCGCCTGCCGCAGCAGTTCTTCCTGACGCCTGCGCTCCGAGATATCCCGCAGAAAGGCCACCATTTCTGCTTCTTCGGGGACATGCGTCACGGACACTTCCAGGCAGATGGAGTGACCGTCCCGGTGTGTGTGGCGTGTCTCAAACATCTCGTGGCCGCCGCCTTCAATGATCCGCTGGGTGTGCGCGTAGATTTGCTCGCGAGTCTTCTTGACGGTTTCAAAGAAACAGATGTGTTGGCCGAGAATCTCCTCACGTGCGTAGCCCACCATCGTGCAGTACGTGTCGTTGACGCTACCGATGACGCCGTCGAGATTGGCCGTCCAGAAGCCGTCGCCAGTGGTGTTGATGATCGCCGCCAACTTGCGCGCCGCGGCGCCGCGCTCCTCGACCAGGTTTCGTTGCGCCGTTTCGGCAAGTCGACGCTCTGAGACATCGTGCAGAAACGTCGCCAGTTCGTCGTATTCCGGCACGTACGTCACCGAGATTTCCATGGGGACAAGATGCCCGTCGGAATGGCGATGGTTGCGTTCAAAGCGCGCGTGACCGCCACCGTCGATGATCCGCTGGATGTGGGCTGCGATGGCCGCCTTCGTGTAAGACCGCTCCATGAATGCTGTGATGTGGACGCCGACTACACCCTGCCAGTGGTAGCCGAGCTGCCGGCAGTAGGCCTCATTGACGCTGGTGACATACCCTTGGCGGTTGATTGTCCAGAAGCCGTCACCCGACGTCGCCAGCACTGTCGCGAGTTTGCGGGCCGCCACTTCCTGATCGCGGGATACCGCTTCGACCAACCGCGACTCGGCATTCGCCCGGACGGCCAAATGCGTCTTGACACGGGCCAGAAGGAGGGGCGGTTCGATCGGCTTGATCAGGTAGTCGACTGCGCCGGCCTCCAGGCCACGTTGCTCATCGTCAGCGTCCGCCAGCGCGGTCAGAAAGATGACTGGAATGTCCCGGGTACGCTCGTGGCATTTGAGCTGTGCGCAGGCTTGATAGCCGTCCATCTCGGGCATGACCACATCCAGCAGGATCAGGTCTGGACGAAGGTCTCCTTTGGCGAGTTCCAGCCCGCGCGCCGCTGAATTGGCCAGCAAGACGCGGTACTGGCCGGTCAGCACGTGAGCCATCAGGGACAGGTTGTGCGGGGCGTCGTCTACCACCAGAACGGTTGGCTTTCGCGTGTGGGCGTCTTGCGGCATCTCTCACGCCTCGCTTGGGGAAATATGCCCGTTCAGATGCAAATGCCGGGCTTGTCCGACGATCTGCTGGGCGGTGCTGAAGTCGTAGCTCCGCAGCGCGTCCTGCAGGAACTTGAACGTACTGGCCATGCTGCGACGAAGCAGCAGTTCGTGAGCGTCCGCCACCGCCAAGGCCTCTGCGTCCGACGTCTCCAGCAGCTTGTGAAGCCGAGCGTAGACTTCCGTGAGGTGCGCAGAATCGACCGGCTCGCCGTCTATGGCGTCGTTGTCGTCGGAACTTCGGTCCGTCGGTGCCAGCGTCTGCGCTGCGGTCGCGAACTTCGTGAGCTCCGCACCAAAATCCACCAGCAGCGCTTCAAACGCCTCGCCACACTGCTCTGTCTTCAGCAGCCTCTCCAGTTTGCCTGCTGCCCTCGCCAGCGGTCCCGCCTCCAAAGTCGCCGCCAAGCCACGAAGCGTGTGGGCGATGCGCATCGCCGTCGCCGCATCGCCTGCTGCCGACGCAACCCGCAAGTCCGTCACGGCGTCGGCGTACTCTTCGCGGAAACGCCAAACCATGGACCGATACGCCAGATCCTTGCCGGAGAACCGGGCAATGCCTTTGTCCACGTCCACGCCCACTGCCGTGAGCGCGTCGCGCCATGACACCGGCTGCTGACGCCGGCCCCACCGCGCGACGGTTGCGAACAGCACGTCCGCGTCGATCGGCTTGGTGATATGGTCGTTCATGCCCTCCGCCAGACACCTCTCCCGCACCTCGGCCAGCGCGTGCGCCGTCATCGCGACAATTGGTAAGGATCGGAACCGTTCCAACTTGCGGATTTCCAACGTCGCCGTGTGGCCATCCATCACCGGCATCTGCAAGTCCATCAGCACGACCGACCACGGCAGTGGCTCGGGCGCAGTTGTCAGGAGCCGCAGGGCCTCAGCGCCGTTGCCCGCTACCGTCACGTGCGCACCACCAGATTGGAGCAGTTCGACCGCGATTTGCTGATTGACTGCGTTGTCTTCCACCAGCAGCACAGCGATTCCGTCGATGAATGCGTAGCGACCAGAGTCCTGGCTCGCCGCTCGAATCTGTTCGCGAATCTCAGGCGCAAAGATTTCCGTCATGGTATCGAGCAATTGCGACTGACTCACCGGCTTGGCCAGGAACGTCCGCGCGCCAGCGGCCTGCGCCGCGTTGCGGACGTCGTCGCTGCCGAACACCGTCACCATGACCACGACGGGGCGGTGCTTCAATTCCCGACCGTCAAAGATCGCTCGCGTCGCCGCAACACCGTCCATTCCCGGCATCCGCCAATCCATGAAGACGATGCGGAATGGGTCCTCGGCGTCGTGCAGTTCCAGCATCTTGATGCACTCGGGGCCGCTCTCCACCGCTTCCACGCGCATGCCCAGCTCAGAAAGCTGCTCAGTCAGGATTTCGATGGCCACCGGGTTGTCGTCCACCACGAGCGCGTGCATCCCACGGACGGACAGCGGCGCCGGCTTGCGCGTGAGCGTCGGCGCCACACCAAACCAGGCGTCAAACTTGAAAGTACTGCCCTTTCCCGGCGTCGATTCCGCGTGAATCTCGCCGCCCATCATCTCCACCAGCCGCTTGGAGATCGACAAGCCAAGGCCGGAGCCGCCGTACTTTCGCGTCGTGGAGCCGTCGGCCTGGCTGAATGCCTCAAACAGCCGCGCGCAGAGTTCTGAACTCATGCCGATCCCGGTATCCTCTACAGACACGATGAGTTGCACCTGATTTCCGCGCTGTGCCCCCAACCGGACATCAACCGTGACGTGTCCTTTTTCGGTGAACTTGATGGCGTTGTTCGCCAAGTTGGTCAGCACCTGGCCCAAACGCAGCGGATCGCCAGTCAGCCCGGCCGGCGTGCCGGGATCCACGTGGATCAAGAACTCCAGCGACTTCTCATTGGCCTTTTGGCCTACCAAGGCTGCCAGCCCGTCGAGCACTTCATCCAGCGGAAACGCGACCTGTTCCAACTCCATTCGGCCATTCTCGATCTTGGAAAAGTCCAGGATGTCGTTGATAATGCCCAGAAGCGACGTCCCAGCTCGGTTGATCTTCTGCAGGTAGTCCTTCTGCTTGGGCGACTGCTCTCCGCGTAGGGCCAACTGCGACAGACCGATGATCGCGTTCATCGGCGTGCGAATCTCGTGGCTCATGTTGGCCAGGAACATGCTCTTGGTCGCTGTGGCCTCCTCCGCCTTGGTTCGCGCCAACTCCAACTCATCCGTCCGCGCAGCGACTTGCGCGTTCATTCGCTGCAATTCTGCGGTCTGCTCCTGCAGCGCTGCCGTTTGCGCGTGCAGTTCGTCGTTCTGCGCCGACAATTCGTCTTCCGACGCCCGCAATACTTCTGCCTGTCGCTGCGTTTGTTCCAGAAGGTCCCGCGTGCGCTCGTTGCGCTCGAGGATCTCCAGATTCAAAGCGACGATCGGCAGCACCTCATCGATCAGGGCACGCTGGCTCGCGCTAAAGTCCGTGAAGCCCGCCAATTCGATGACCGAAATCACGTCCTTTCCAATCCCATGCACAGGAAATGTTTCCACAAAACGCGGAGGCGCACTGCCGAGCGCCGATGATACACGGATGTAGTCCGAGGGGATGTCAGTGATCCGAATCGGCGTTCCCTCGAGGACGGTCTGGCCGATCAGGCCTTCGCCGGCCGAGAACTCGGTCAACAGTTCTTTGCGCTCGCGATAGCCCCAGGACCCCTTGAGCTTGTAGGTGAGCGCGTTGGCATCCTTGACGAACAAGACGCCAACCTGAGCGTTGGTCAACGGCGCGAGCTCAGCCAGCAGCACGCGAGCGAACTCAGCCAATGATTCCACGCCGATCAAGACGGCCGCGATCCGCTCCTTACCTGCCTTCACCCAGCGCACATTTTCCCGGTCGATGGCGTTGCCGCGCAGCACATCGATCGATCGCGCCATCGCCCCCAACTCGTTACCATAGGTGATGCACGGAACGGCAACATCGGTCTTGCCTTCGACAATCGCCTGGACAACGCGGTTCAGCGAGTTCAGCGGGGCGGTAATTGCGCCGCTTGCGAGGGTCGCGATCAGCAGACCAAGCAGCAGGATGACGGCATAGATCACGAGCGCGAGTTGGCGCGTCTGTCGGGCATCGCTTGCCGCCATGCTGGCTGCGAGATATCCTGCTCGCTCCTTGCCTTTGCACAGCGTGGTCAGCAAGTTGTCGCTGGTCGTCAGCACGTCTACGTTCCCCGCACTGAGCATGAATTCTGTGGCTTCTGACGAGTGGTAGTCTGGATTCTTCTGAACCAACTCAATCAGATGCGCAACATTGTGCAAGTAGGCGTCAAAACTGGCGTCGAACTGCTCAAGGATCTTCAGATTCTCGGCGTGGTGAACGCGCTTCCGACCTTCGCTCAATTCAGAACGCAACGTTCGCTCCGCTTTGGCGATTGCGCGCTCTGCCTTCTCCCGCTCCTGTGCGTTGGGGGCAAGCATCAGTTCCCGCACGCTGCGGCTGATGTAGATGAGGTTGATGTTGGCTTCCTTGATGTGGGAAATGCCCAACAGCTCTCTCTCGTAGAGGTTTTCTGTCGCCTCATTCAGGTGGTCGATGGTGAGCAGGCTCTGCACACCGAGCCCCAGCACGAGCGCCAGCAGGATGGCAAAGCCCAGCGCTATGGTTGTGCGCACTTGCAGACGCTCCAGCCAAACAGTCAACCTTTTCATTCGGTCACTTCCTTCTTCGTCCGACGGGTCCTGATCGGCCGCAGGTACATGCCCCGGCCGCAGGGTTCAAAAAGATGGCCCGCCAGCCCGAGGGTCTCGCTCTGGCCGAGGCAAAGGAGCCCCCCGGGAGCCAGGCGCCGCGCCAACCCCTCGAGCACGGCGTATCGGTAAGGCGCAGCGAAATAGAGGAGGACGTTGCGGCAGAAGATGGCGTCAAAGAGGCCTTTTCCCATGTCCAGCACCACGGGGGCCTCATCGCCACACCAGGACAGGGACAGCAGGTCGAGCGATTTGAATTCAACCAGTTGGGAGACTTCGGGTCGCACCTGCCATCCGGGGGGACCGCTTTCGGATGGCGCGGGCACCAGCCAGGGAGACAGCGCGTCCGGCAGCTCCGTCAAAGCCGCCGCGTCGTAGACGCCGCGACGCCCCAAATCCAGCGCGGCAGCATCCAAGTCGGTGGCCAGAATTCGCACTGCCGGCACCTTGGGCTGCGTAGCCTCCAGAAATGCCATGGCCAAGGAGTACGGCTCTTGTCCCGCGGATGCCGCCGCCGACCAGATCCGCAGTGGTTGTTCGCGACGCAGTTGTGTCTCCAGATGACCAAGCAGAAAGATGAAGTGCTCTGGCTCGCGCCAAAACCATGAATTCTGGACCCCGACGATGGAACGCAACCGATCCGTGCGATTGGCGTCAATGAGTTCATCCAGCGCCGTCAAACCGTGAACTTGCACAAATCTGATCAAGCGCTTCGCCAGAAAGCTGTTCCCCTCCGGCAGTCCCGGGAGCCGAAGCGAATCGGCAATCAGTGAAGCTACGCGCGCAATGCGACCGGTGTCGGTGAGTAGGTTCAGCCAATCTGCGACCATGGAATTCGTTCCTGTCATCGCAGCGTTGTGGGCAAGTCCGCACCTTTGCGATGCGCCTCTTGCCGCCTGACCGTACGCGCTCCCCGTGAGGGGCTGCCATTTCTTCGTAAGACGACTTTACAAACGCACACGGGCGTGCGGCGCGAGACCCCGCGAAGGTGTGTGTAAATGTAATGTCCGGCATGTTCCTAGAAATACTCAGGACTCGCGCGCTTTGGCGACATCCGAGTCTTGTGAACGATCGTCGGTTGCCGCCAGGACTCGCTGAGGTCAACCGGCGGAGCGGTACTGTGTCTTCGTCCTTCCGACTTTATCTATGTAGAGATGTGGTCGACCGCAGCGGGAACTGCGTGATCGCTCCGCGCGCGGATCCCGAGTTGAATTCCGCCACGCGGACCGCACCTGAACGTAGTGAGCGATCAATGCCGACAGAGTGCCGTCGCAACAGCCACGAGCCAACACAGTTTGCATGTCTGGCGGGATAGACCGCAGCGAGTTTGAGAACTTGTAGGCAGTAGCGTGTCCGCACCTCTCCGCGAGAGCGGACACGACGGTGTGAAACGAGCCTTCAAAGGAGACGCCACGCAGAGGCGTGCCAGAGTTGCGCAGGTGGCCGTGGCGCGTCAATTTGCACTGAGCGTCCGACCAAAACGGTGACTGCGTCGTTGTGTGCTCACACCGATGGCCACCGGGCCAGTAGCTCACTTGGACGCCCTGGACGACGGTGCGGAACTGACGCGCAACAGGTTCCCCAACGTGTGGACTGGCGAACGCCGACCACGAGCGGAAGGGCCCGACGAATGAACTTGAACCGGCGGTCGATAAGGTGTCCGAGCATGTCCACCCGCTGAACTTGCTGTCCACATCGAGCTCCTCGCTCGCACCGGACCATCCAGCACGTGCCTGACCGCCAGTTTCGGGCCCGCGGCCGCCCCCGTCAAGGCCCACAGCGGCTCAGAAACGCGTCATTTTCAGGTGTTCAAGCGTAGCGGTGCACCCGCGGCCGACGTCTCCGCCAGTCCACATGTCGCGCATGCTGTCGCGCATCACCTACGCTGCGTCATCCAGGGCGTCGAGGTCAGCTTCTGGCGCAGCTTCTGGCGCAACGCAGGCGCTGTCGCTCGACCCGCCATATCTCGTCATCTCGGGCTACACGTTCCGAGCAGATCGGGCGAAAGATGATGATTTTCAATATGCTGAGCCGCTAGCCACAGCGATGCCAGTTGACGGGATCAGCGTTGGACCGGCGCCAATCGGCCCCAAGAAGTACAGCTTCCTTCGTTACCTTGTTGGCAAATCGGCCAGCATCGACCTTGAGTTGGCCACGGCTCGCATCGGCCCAGATGCCGGATATGTGATTGGCGAGTTGCACTGGCATACCGAAACCGGTGACGGCGACAGGTTCTTCACGCGGGTCGCCCTGCGCGAGCATGTGCCCAATCCCAACATTCGCCTTCTCGTCTGACCGATCGGTTCCGATTCCCCTGCGTTCCCCTGCGTTTTGCCCCCGTGGCACTGGCGCTTCTGTGTGCGAGATTTCTGGGCTCCGGCGCTTTTGCCGGTGCAACCAGCGACCACGCAGGAGACGCCATGTTCCAAATTCGAGAATCAGAATATACGGTTATGTGTGATGAAGTCAAGGGCCCGCCGTGGGCGGAGTTCGACGACGACACCTATCGGGTGGACATCGGCAGACCGCGTTCAACGCGCCCAGGCCAAGCCCTGCCGTTCGTGGGGACCAAATGAATCACGACGACCTGCAGCCCGATGGGGCGTCGATGCCCTCCCCGTCCGAGGCCGACAACACCGCGAACCGCGAGCCACCTGAGCCGACGGCAGCGACGCCACTTGGGGATTCCCATGCCGACGAGGTGCAGCCCGCGGAGCCGTCGTCTGCATCAGAAGCCGGGCCGGCCGACTCGCTGGCCCAATGCCCTTCCAGGACGCCCTGGACGCTGCAGCTTAGCGGACGCGCGACAGGACGCGCAACGTGTGGACTGGCGAAGAAGCCGGCCGCGGGCGGACAGGTGCGCCTGAGTGGCCCAAAACCACACGCTTTTGGGCCTCG
>CAIYWC010000077.1 GCA_903929795.1 uncultured Myxococcales bacterium
CTCCAAGGGTCGCGGCGGGTGGATTTACGCAGGGTGAAGTTTTCGGTCAACAGGGTCGTGGATTGCATGGGACACCTCCGGGTCGGAGTGTGTCGGCGGGCGCGCGCTGGCGGAAGATGGGGTTGGTGGGGCCGTTACGGTTCCAGTACACGTCGACGCGGCCATCGCCCCGCAGGAACACGAGTTCCCGCGGCAGGTCCTGCTCGCGCGTGAAACCGGCGCTGGCCGTGACCGACCCTTCCCACGTCCAGCCCGGTGGTACCACGAGCGGCCGATCCTGACCGCCACGCAGGCGCGCAGTAGCGACGCGTTGACCGTCCGGCGCGACGATCCGGAAGTCCAACCACCTGCACTCGCGCTCGGGGCCGCTCAGCATGTCGACCACTACGGCCTCGCGGGCGTAGCCACCGCTCCGGCAGAAGATGCCGTGCTGCGCCATCAGCTGGTCAAACGCGACCACGTCGGCCGGCGCCATGAACATCGCGCACGCCAACTCGCCGTCACTGACGCGGGTCAAGCCGGGTGCGTCCACGAGGAACCCGCGGTCGCCGCCCGGGTAGCGGTCTTCCAGGACGCGGTTGGGCACGACGTAGCTGATTCCCTCGATGAGCACGGACATGCGACCTCCGGTTGAGCCGTCCCATTGTCGCGCGCCGGAGCACAACATCAAAGCCTCGTGAGCTTTGCTGTCGTCGTCCGCGTGGTATCCTGGTGGCGATCTCCGGAGGTGCGGTGATGTGCAGTCTGACCAATTTCTTGGAAACCCGTGGCAGCGCCGGCACCGCGGCAGCGTGGCTGGCGGCGGCCCGCGACGCCTTCCAACTCGCGGGCGGCGTCGATCCCGACGTGGTCGATTTCGCCGCGTACGAACCGCTGCCGCGGTCAACCGTGATGGAGCTGCTGATGCTGGTGGCGCACGCGCTCAGCGCGCTCGACCGGACGGCCGCGCTGGTGCTGGCAGACCGCCTGCTGGACGCGTACGGCGAGTCGCTCATGCTGCTCAGCCACGTCGCGGCGGCCGAGATCGTGGACGGCCGCGAAGTGACAGAGCCGGTCTGGACGGAAATGCGCACCGAACTGCACGACGCCATGATGGCGTGGGTTCAGGAGGAAGCACCGAAGGACACGCTCCTGGGCGGACTCGATTTGGTGCGCGACGGGTTGGTCTCGCTTGTCCACGTCCGTGGGCAGTTGCGGGTCGTGGTGCCGGGACAGGCTTAGGGCGCGCGGCAAAGTCGGACGCATTCTCAATATTACGGAAAATACCAATGACTGCTTGATGCGTACGCGCTGGCGTTCCGCCACCAACTCCTGTTGCAGCGTTTGCCGTTGCCGCTTGCTTATCGGACGGGTAACTGGTTGTTCACGTGCGTCAGGTTCCACAGGTTGGCGACCGCGTTGTACGCCATCTTGAGCCGGATACCATTGCCGCCGTAGCTGGTGAGGCGCTCCTCGTAGAACGCACGGTAGCTCATTGATACGCCCAGGCCGTCCACAAAACTCTCGTTGCCCCACATTTCCCAAATGGCCGGGTCGACGTCGCTGCCTACCGGTGGTGGCGGCGGTGGCGGCGGCGGTGGCTCGTAAAAGGCGTCTCCCAGCACGTCGTGGTCAGGCGGCAGGCCAGCCTTCAAGGCGGCGATGAGGGCGCCAGATTGCGCGGACGGACTCATCGTGTTGACGATGCTGAAGACGCCTTTGGTGACAAACACCTCGTACGAGCCGCCTTCCGCGTCCAACAGGATGTTGATGAGGGTCGCCTCGTCTTCCTCAGTCCACGACTTCAACGACGTGAGCAGCACGTCCAGAAACGCGACTGACGCCGTCGTCAGCCCGCCCGTGCCAGTGGTGGTGCTGCGGTCGGCGTCGAACTCCTTGGTCGCGGCCCGCATCGTGGACAGCACTTTCTGCTGGAGCAGCTTCTTCGGGTCGACGACTGCGGCGGCCGGCTTGGCCGTCATCGTCGGCGACTCAAGTGCTGGCTCAGGTGCCGGGGCAGGCGGCGACGCGGGCACCGGCTGCTGGGCATGGTCTGTTGCGTCCGACGCCTCCGCGCCTTCCGGCGCCGCCACATCGTCGCCGCCGTGGACGTCGGAGTAGAACGCCCAGCGCGTCTCTTTGTCGTTGAGCGCGGCCAGGTTGAGCTTCGTGCCCTCCTTGCTGACGACGGCCTTGTGGTAGGTGTACGGATTGCTGCCGGCCACCGGGACCTTGTAGGACGTGATGCGGCCCTTCTTCTTCAGCCGCGAGCGGATGTTTTTCACTTCCTCCTTGCTGATGTCGGAGAAAAGTTCGGCCACGCGGGTGGACGGCATCTTGTTGACGTGCGTCGGATAGAGAAACTGCAGCAGGAAGACGCGAACGTCCTTGGAAAGATTCGGATCGCCCAGCACCTCCAGCGGGATGCGCAACTCGCACGAGACGGATCCTTTCTGGAAAGACTTGGACTTCGCAGGTGTTTTGCGGTATGGTGCACTCATGGTTCACTCCTGTACGGTATCCAGTCTGCCGGCAAGCTCGGCTGGATACCGCATTTTACTGTTGCCTGATCTTCGGCGACGGTTTCCCGACTTTCTTGGCAATCAGGTACTTGTAGTTCCTGCCGATCTGGCGATCCACGCCCAGCACGTGCGCAATAGCGGCGCCAGACCAAGTGAAAAGCTCATCTCCGCGGGCAAGGTACAGCAGGTAGAGGCGCGTCAGCGCGGGCACGTTCTCGTCCTGGCAAATCGACCAGTCGAGGGTCAGCGTGCTCGGAATGACAGGGACCAACGAGTCGGCCGTCAGGCCGTACCGATCCAGCCGTTGCTGAATCGCTTGGGTGTTGCAGATGGGCTGGGGCATCGAACGCTCCTGGCGCGACAGCAGGCAGCTTGCGTCGGCGGTAAGCATGATACCGGACGGTACCCTGGGAGCGAAGCGTTTGTTACCCTCTGGGTCACAGTTTTTGTGTCCCAAGGGCGACCCTGGGTAACGGTTTGTACCCATCTGAGTAACAAATCGACAGGTGGCTGAGTAACAGTCCGCTGCATCCGTGGATACAGTTTCTGTTACTCATTATGCCTGAATTCATGCCCAAAGGTCATGCCATCATTCATGCCATCGCCTGCGGCGGTCCGGCTCTGCCGGTGGTGATGAATGCGCCTGCGGCGCTGGATGCCTGCGGCGCCCGGGCTCATCGGGCTCTGAATCCAAAACTCTGCCGCAACGGAAGTCGGCAAGCAATCCTGTCGATCTTCTCCTGCAACGGTCATTCCTCTCGCACGCTCGGCACAGTCGCGTTCAACCCAGCCGATCGTCCAACACGCGTTCGCAAATCTGACCAGAATTGCGTCAGTGGACTGCCGACGCAAGGTTCCGTCATGGTTGGACGACCGTGCAGCTTCCACAGGATGCTGCCCAGTCGGAATTGCCTTTGCCGCTGAGGTGTTCCGGAACCGTCAGGCGTCTCGGCACCCAGCTAAGAAACAAGGCCAGCCTCCGCCGACCTTGTCCCATCAACCAGCACACCGCGCTCGGAATTCACACTCCCGGCATGCCCACCCACGCTGCCGCCAAAACGCCGCCGCGCGGATCGCCTTGAGCACCTGGCAGACCACCTCCACCGCTTCCACCTGCTGGCGCTCGTCACGCACCAGTTCATGCAGCAGCAACTTCGCCACCTTGGTCTTTGTCAGAACCTGCAGCCGCACCGCGTCCGCGCCCGTCGCGGCCTGGTACAGACTGACCTGCAGGTCATGTTCCAGCTGATCCGCCGACCAAGCCCGCGCCGCCGTCTTGTGCTCCAACACGACCAGCCGCCCGGCGTCCTCCACGACCGCGTCCAAGTAGCCGATGAGCTGCTCTTCCAGCACCTCGCCCGTGAGGGGATCGACCACGTCGCACGCGAAAGCGCTTTCCACCGCCAACACGCGCTCCGGCGGCACCACGTTGTCGAGAAACGCCCGCACGAGCGCGACGCCGCTGTCCTTCAGCTGGCCCAGCGTCTCACCGTCGTCCAGCAGCACGGCCGGTTCTTTCGCCACCTCCTCGTCAAACGCGTCGCTGAACGCCGCCATGACGCCGTCCGCTACCGGCTCGATGCCGCGCTGATATTTTGCGTAATACGACGCCAGCGCCTCGTGCACGGCACTTCCGAGCACGAGGTTGGCCGAGCGATGCTCCGGTTCAGCGCCCAGCAGGTAACGCATCTCAAAGCGACGGGGGCAGGACAGGTACGCACGCACCTGGGAAACACTGCAATGCAACTGCGCCCTTGGCGCCGGCTTCAAGAAATCCATGCGCACCTCCTACGCCGCTTCCTGCAGCTGCTGGATGAACAGGCTCGCTTCCTTCACCGTCAGGAAGTTCGCCGATTTGCCGTGGTGTTGCCGCGCCAGCGCGTCCACCTCGCCCTTGGCCATGCCGTGCTCCCGCGCCAACCGCGCGATGAAGTCGGCCTGCTTGCGCGTCAGCCGATTGCCTTCCGGCACGTCCGGCTCGTCATGCGGTGGCGTCTCCACCAGCCGCGGCTTGGTCGGCGCCACCGGCGGTTCTTCCGCGCAGTACAGCTGCAGCGCCACGCCCATGAGCGTCGCCGCCTTCTTGAGCGCGTCCGTCGCGGCGCTCTTCAGGTCGTCCGCCAAGCTGACGATCTTGCCGTCGCGGGTCTTGGTCACTTCCGACCCGCCAAACGCCTGCTTCACCACCTCGCCCGCGCGCAACTCCCCCAGCACGATGACCTCGCCGTCCAGCACTTCCTTCTCCAGCACGCGGAACGACCAATCGCCGCCCAGTGCCTCGTTCAGCCGCTGCACGATGGCGTGGCCCTCGATGTAGCTGATGGATTGCCCGTTGCGGCCAGGCCGCGTCTTGATGTCGGTGAACGGACGCGACAGCACCCGCAGTTGGTTTTGGTCCATGACTTCTCCTTGCCTTGAGCAGCTACGCCGCCCGTTTCGCCGCCGCGACAATCGCGGTCAGCCCACCCTGTTGATCGCGCACATTGCGCAGCCACATCGCCGTAAACGCCGCGAGCTCCCGGTACTGCCGCGGCCGCCAGCCGGTCGGCTTGTCGTCGCCGTCCAACTCCAGCGCGACCGTGTAGTGGCCCGTCGCCAGCTGCAGCGTCACGGGCAGCCAGCCCGCCGCGGTCTTGAGGAACACGCCGTCGGGGTCGCACACCGCATCGCCGTTCTGCTGAAAGTAGTGCGCGACGCTGTAGGTGCGCTCGCTCAGCCGGTCGACGCGCACCGCCATGTAGCTGCCGTTGTCGACCTTGCGGGCGTCGCCGATGTTCAGACCAGCGGTCAACGCGTCCAGCACGTCGCCGTGGGTTTTCGCCAAAGGCTTCATCGTGCCTCCCTATATTTTGGGTAATACGGCGACGACGCCACCGGCCAGCACGCGCTGACCGGGGCGTCGCCTGTTTACGCCGCCTGCCACGGCACGCGGATTCCCAACACGCCCGCGACAATCGCGACCATCGTGTCCAGCACGCGCGCCACGCAGTACGCGGCCTCAAGCCACCACCGCATCACGTTTCCTTTCCCAAAATGGCGACGCGGACGACGGACCTTCCGTCGACCACGACGCAGTTACGATTCTTCATCGTGCGACCGCAGCATCGCCGCCAGCACCTGCAGCACCGTGACGAGCACGGCCTGCCTGAACGCGCGGTTGCGCCACAGCGCCTTGACGTAGTTGCTCATCACGGTCTCCTACAGAATCAAGCCGTTGCGGAAATCCACCGTCAGTTCCGGCTTCACTTCACGGCCGCTGACGTAGTTGGCGACTTGCGCCGCGATGAACGCCGACAGACCGCTCGCGCAGTACATCGTCGCTTTCGCCGTGCACGGCGCGCGGAACGCTTCGCTGCTGGGATAGAGATGCTCGTCGTACCAGTTGCCGTAGCTGCCCACGCAGAAGACCTTGCCGACTTCAGCGCCCATCCGCGCGTCGATGTACAGCTCCGGCCGAGGCTGCAGCTGCCGCCACAGCGCCATCCGCACGTCCATCGTGTCGACGCAGCAAATCGTCACTTCAGTCGCGCCGTCACCTTGAAAGCGTTCTTGCACGGTCTTGAGCTCCACGCCCGTCATCTCCCGCACCAGCAGCGCCAGCGCGTTCACTTTCGGGCGGCCCAAGTCGCTCAGCCGGTACCATTGGTTGGGCAGGTTGTGGCTCTCCACGCTGTCGTCATCCCAAACCGTGATGTCGGTCGCGCCGCACTTGGCCAACGCCAGCGTGGTGAAACTGCCCACCGCGCCCGCGCCGATGACCGTGATGGGCGTCCGCGCGAGCCGCGGCGTGTCCAGCACGTCTTGTTGTCGGTGAAAATTCATCGTTACCTCCAGTCTGCAAGGTCGTCTTCTAAGTCCGGCCAGCCGTTCTGGTCCATCCAGCTCGGCCGCGGCTGCTGTTTCTGTCCCTGCGGCCGATTCCCGCGCCAATCCGGCATCAGCACCGGCTGCATCTCGACGACGTGCGCGTTGAACAACTTCTCGCACTCGCCGCGCAGCTGCTGATCGGGCAAGCGAATCTCCAGCGGCAGGTCGTCAAACGTCAGCCGGAACGGCTGCCAGATGTCGATCCGCGCTTTCCACTCGCGCTTCTTGTTCACCACGATGCTGACGAGGCACACGTCATTGGCCAGTCCGGCGATACAGGCCTCATCTTGTTGAGACCAGAAGACATTTAGCCGACCGTGCGAGTGAATCCACGCGCGCACCCGCTCGGGCTGCTGATGCGTCACCAGAAACTTCGCCAGCGCGTCCTGATCCAGCTCCGTGCTGGCCGATGTGCACACCTGGTCAAACAGCTGCACGCCGCCGACCACGACGTCGTCCGTCACGGTGGCGAGGCACGAGAACTCGCCGGCGGCCAAGTCGGTCCAGTGCCAGATGCGCTCCATCGCGTCCGCGTCGATGCGCACCCGCAGATTCTGTTTCACTTTCATGCTCGTCTCCAAAAATGCAGGAGCCCCGGCCACGCACGTCTCTCGTGCGCAGCCAGGGCGGCTTTGCTCGCTCTTCGGCTCGCCAATTTCCATCATGGAAATTGCCAGAAGCCGCAGGTTGGGCGCCGACGTTACTCGTCGTCGCTGTTGTAGTCCGGGTCCCAGGTCTCGATGTGCCGGTACGCGTCGCGCTCGTTGTACGAGTGCAAGAACTCCAGAATCACGCTGACCAGCGCCGCGTACTGCCCCTCGCCCAGCAGCTTGCCGATGCCGGGCCCCAAGTTGCCCCAGCACGGCACGCCGTCGCTGGAAATGTGGGGGTGCGGATAGCTGAAGCCGCCGTCGGACCACACATGGATTCTGTCCGCCGTGATGGTAAGCGTGTAGCTGCCCATCCGGTATTCGGTGCTGTCGTGCTCAAGAACTAGCGGCTCCAGCACGATGGACAGCTTGCCGTAGTCCACTTCCACGCTGACCACCGGCGACGGCATCATCTTCACCAGCGCCGCGAACTCTTCCTGCGCCTTCTGCTCCTGCGCCGGGCGCGTCGTGGCCTCAAGCGCGACAATTTGCTCGCGCAGTTCGCCGTTCTTGCGCACCAGTCCGCTAATTTGGCTGGTGAGCCGATTGGCTTCGTACTCGTTGTCGCGGATGGCGTTTTTCCAGTTGCGAACCATGCCGTCGACCGACGACACCATCCACATGGAAAATTCCGCGCGCTCGCGTTCCCAGTCGTAGCCCTGGATGTACGCCGCCGCGATGGGCAGCGCCGCGCCCAGCACAGCTTGCAGGATGAGCCCGGGCTGGATCTCGCCGGGCACTTCAAACAGCCGCTCGAGATCGAATGCCAGCCTGACGCGCCGGCCTTCAACGGACGCGACCACGAAGGTCTCGCCGTCGATGGTCAATTCCACGGGTTCGCCCGTGTGCGGCCGGCCATGTACGACATTCACGGTCTGCACGCCGTCCCGGTAGGGCAGCCTGCATTCGTCTGCAGTGCCCGCGATCGGGCCCAGCAGTTCAATCTCACGGCGAAATGGCGCCGGGTCCGTGTAGCGCGCCGACC
>CAIYWC010000078.1 GCA_903929795.1 uncultured Myxococcales bacterium
CGCCGTTGCAGTTGTTGTCCAAGCCGTCGCAGACCTCCGCGCTCGGCTGGACATTCTGGTTGCACTTGATCGCGCCGCTGGAGCAGCTCGTCGTGCCGGCGGCGCAGACGCCCAGCAGGCCGTCATTGCACGCCTGGCCGCCGCCCGGATCGCCGTCGTCGACCGCGCCGTTGCAGTTGTTGTCCAAGCCGTCGCAGACCTCCGCGCTCGGCTGGACATTCTGGTTGCACTTGATCGCGCCGCTGGAGCAGCTCGTCGTGCCGGCGGCGCAGACGCCCAGCAGGCCGTCGTTGCACGCTTGGCCGCCGCCTGGGTTGCCTTCATCGGTTTGGCCGTCGCAATTGTCGTCCACAGCGTTGCACGTGTCCGCGGCGGGCGTGCGGGCCGTGCAGCTCAGGCCCGCCGCGCCGTTGCAGACCTTCACGCCTGCGCAGGTGCCAAAGCTGTTGGTGTTGGCGCACGGGTCGCCGGCGCCGACATGGTCGTCCGTCACGCCGTCGCAGTTGTCGTCGACGCCGTTGCACGTCTCGGGAGCGAGCGGGTGGACGCTGGCGGCGCTGTCGTCGCAATCCGCGCTGTTGGCGACAAAACCGGCCGGGGCGCTGCACGCCAACGACGTGACCGCGACGTCGCCGTAGCCGTCGCCGTCCGCGTCCCGGTAGAAGGTCGCCTTGACGCCTTCGTCGATGAGCTGGTTGCAGTTATCGTCGATCCCGTTGCAGATTTCCGTCGCGCCCGGGTGCACGCTGGCGTTTTTGTCGTCGCAGTCGCCACCGACCGTGACCGGCGTTTGCGCCGTGCCCGTACACAGGCAGACGGTCGCGCCGCCGATGGGGCCATAGCCGTCGCCGTCGCCGTCGCCGAAATAGCCGGCGCAGCCCAGCGAATCCGCGCCGTCGATCACCCCGTTGCAGTCGTCGTCGTAACCGTTGCAGGCTTCCGTCGCGCCGGGGTGGACGTTGGCGTTGGCGTCGTTGCAATCCAGCGCGACGAGCGCGTAGCCCGGCGGTTTACTGCACGCCTCCGTCGTGGCGCTGGCGAGACCAAAGCCGTCGCCGTCGCCATCCAGGTAAAACGTGGTCTTCACGCCTTCATCGACGACGCCGTTGCAGTTGTCGTCGAGGCCATTGCAGGTTTCCGCCGCGCCGGGGTAGATCGCGCCGTTGCCATCATCGCAATCGCCGCCGACCAGCGCGTAGCCTGCAGGCTCCTGGCACGCCTGGGTCGCGTTGCCGCTGTCGCCAAAGCCATCGCTGTCGCCGTCGCGAAAGAATGTGGTCTTCACGCCTTCGTCGGTCGCGCCGTTGCAGTTGTCGTCCACGCCGTTGCAGGTTTCCACAGCGTTGGGATGCACGGACTTGTCGGCGTCGTTGCAGTCTGCGCCGCCGTTGGGGCAGATCGCCGGCTTGCCAATCGTGACTTTGCTGGCCGCGCAGTAGCCGTCGCCGTCGCTGTCGCACGCGTTGTCGGTCACGCCGTCGCAGTCGTTGTCGATGTCGTCGCAGAGGTCGATCGCGCCCGGGTGGATGGCCGCGTTGGCGTCGTTGCAGTCGCCGCCGCCGTTGGGGCAGGACTTGGGCTTGCCCAGCGTGGTCTTGGCGGCGCTGCAGTAGCCGTCGCCGTCGCTGTCGCACGCGTTGTCGGTCACGCCGTCGCAATCGTTGTCGATGTCGTCGCAGATGTCCGTCGCGCCGGGGTGGATCGCAGGGTCCGTGTCGTTGCAGTCGCCGCCGCCGTTCGCGCAGACCGCGGGCTTGCCGACGACCGCCATCGCGCTGTCGCAGTACCCGTCGCCGTCGTCGTCGCAGCCTTCGTCGGTGCCCGCGGCGCAGTTGTCGTCGATGCCGTTGCAGCGCTCCGTCGCGCCGGGATGGACGGCCGGGTCGCTGTCGTCGCAGTCCAGCACGGTCGCGGAGGTCGACAGTGGACACACCGCCGGCGCGTTCAGCCAGGCCATCGCGGCATCGCAGTAGCCGTCCTTGTCGTCGTCGCAGCCTTCGTCGGTCACGCCGTTGCAGTTGTCGTCCACGTTGTTGCACAGCTCCACGGTGCCGGGCGAGACGCCGGCCGCGCTGTCGTTGCAGTCCAGCAGGGCGGCGCTTGTGGATTTCGGGCACGTCGCGCTGGCGCCGGCCGTCCAGCCCATCGCGCCGTTGCAGTAGCCGTCGCCGTCGCTGTCGCAGCCGTCGTCGGTGATGCCGTTGCAGTCGTTGTCCAAGCCGTCGCAGGTCGCCTCGGTGGGCGTCTGCCAGTCGGGCACGCCGCTGTAGTCGCACAGCCAGGCGCCACCGCTGCAGGTCGCGACCGGCTTTTGCACCGCGCACACGCCGACCTGCCGGCACGTCGATTTCTCCACCGGCAAGTCGCTCGCCTCGTCGGTTACGCCGTTGCAGTTGTCGTCGATGAGGTTGCATTGCTCGGTCTTGATTTTGCCCAGCGTCGAGCATGTCACGGTCGTCTGGTCGCCGGTGCACACCACTGCGCCGCCGGAGCACGCGCCGGTGAGGCAGCTCTGGCCGACCGTGCGCTGGGTCACGCCGTCAAAATCGGTGTAGCTGAAGTCCTCGTCGGTCTGGCCGTCGCAGTCGTTGTCCAAGCCGTCGCAGGTCGTTTCAATCATCAGCTGGCAGACCGGGCTGGGACCGGTCGTGCACGTGCATTGCGGGTCGCCCGCCTTGCACACGTCCTTGGGATTGCTGGAGATTTCCATGCCCGGAACCTGGCTGTAGTCGCAGACCCAGACGCCGAGGTTGCACACCGTCTGGATCTTGCTGGGCGTTGCCGAACAGACGCCGACTTTTTGGCACGTCGAGTCGGACAGCGCTGTCAGGTTCTCGTCGATCTGCTTGTTGCAGTTATCGTCCAAATCATTGCAGATTTCCGGCTTGTTTTGCGGCGTGGAGCCGTTGGGGTCGGTGGAGCACGCCGCCGCGCCGCTGTTGAGGCACTCCACGACGCCCATGCCGCACGCGCCCACGCCGTCGCACGCCGCGCCGACGCCCAGCTGGCTGCCGTCTTCCTGGGTGTATTTGAAGAGCTCGTCGGTCTTGCCGTTGCAGTTGTCGTCCTTGCTGTTGCAGACCTCGGTGGTCGGACGCTGGTCGCCGTCGCAGCCGACACACGTTCCGGATTTCGCGTCGAACGCCGTCGCGCAGTCCAACGGGTCGCTGGGAATCTGACCGAACTTGAAGTGCTTGCAGACCGAAAAACCGGTCGTCAGGCCGTATGCGGCGCCGACGTGACCGCATTCGCCGCTTGTGTTGCCGCACGGCGCGTCCAGGCCTTCGGGGTCGCCGTCGTCGATGATGCCGTTGCAGTTGTCGTCCTTGCCGTTGCAGAGCTCCTTGGCTTCTGGGTTGATGGTCTTGTCGTTGTCGTCGCAGTCCGCGGGCGGCATCCAGCCGTCGCCGTCCTTGTCGCTGGCGTCGCACGGCGGGTCGGTGGTGCAGCTCTGGGATTTGCCGTCGCCGCATTTCTCCGGCGCGCCAAAGTGCGTCAGCGGGTCGTTGTCGTCGCAATCGACCTTGGCAGGATAGCCGTCACCGTCGTGATCGTCCGGGTCGCACGGCGTGACCTTGCCGTCGCAGTTGGTGTCGCACAGCGTGGTGTCGGCGACGCTGGGCAGGCAGCACTTTTCCGGCGCGTCGGGCGGGTAGAACTCGCTGTGGTACATCGCGAATTTATAGGCACATTTGGCTTTTTCCACGTCATTGTTCACGCCGTCGCCGTCCAGGTCCAGCAGCTCGCAGCCCTGGTTGATCAAGCCGTCGCAGTCGTCGTCGATGTTGTTGTCGCAGTTTTCCTTGGCGGCTTTCTTGTTGTCCGTCGAGCACACCATCGGCTTCTTGACGCCGGCCGGGTCGCATTGCCACTGGCCGCCCGCGCACGCGCCCACGCCGCACGGGTCGCCGGCCTTGTGCGTCGGGCTGGGATCGTCGGCCGTGGGCAGGCCGTCGTCGACGATCAGGTTGCAGTTGTTGTCCTTGCCGTCGCAAATTTCCGGCGCGCCGGGGTAGACCGTCGGGTCGGTGGTCGCGCCGGGCGGGCACGCGGTCTCCTGGCAGTCGGGCACGCCGTCCTTGTCGGTGTCCACGCACGCGGTGTCGGTGCCGTCGCAGTCCTGATCCAGGCCGTCGCCGCACTGCGTGCACGGGTCCTCGTAGTTGAACGGGCTGGAGGAAAAGCCTTTGGGAATGCCATCTTTGCCCGGCGTCGGGTCGTCGTTGCAGTCGCTGGGTGCGTTGGGGTCGGTGCAGCAGCCGGGCTTGGTGCAGTCCGGGACGCCGTCGCCATCCGCGTCACACGCCGGCTGGGGCGCCCGCAGCGTGATCGCCAGCTCACCCGTGGTCCGCGTGTCGATCACGCCCGTCCATGCCGTCAGGATTTGGCTCTTTTGCACGCCCAGCACGCGCAGCTGCACCAGTCCCGCCGTCCCCGCCGGCTGGGCGACATCGATGGTGTACGGCGTCGTGACGATGTTGCGGCCCGCCGGCAGCGCAAAAGTCAGGGACGCCTCCTGGCCCAGCGTCGGCAGCTTGAGCGTCTTGCCATCGGGCGAACGCAGCGCGAGCTGCAGCGCGGCAATCGTCGCGCCCGGCTGCAGCGGCGGCTCACTGCTGATGACCAGCCGCAGGGACGCGTAATCCGTCACGTCCTTGGCGCAGCCGATGACGAGCGCCAGCTGCAGACACACCAGCCAAAATGCCGCCTTACGATTGCGATCGGTCATCTTGGCTCCGCACGACGGCAACGGCACCCGCGCCGCTTGGCAGAGTATACCGAACCGCGGCCGGGTATGAAATCACACGTGTCGGCCGGTCGTCACAGAAGTGCCGGAAAAATCGATTCTTGGCGCGTCGGACGGTCAAAATCGCTGTGGCTGGCCCGGGCTTGGCCACGGCGCTTGCGTCGCAGGCAGGTCCAGCTATGCTCGGCGCAGGGTTCTGGCCCGGAGGTCGTCGTGTCCGCGCAAGCCCGCATCCTTGTCATCGCCAACGGTCCGGAATTGTTGCAGTCGCTGGCTGCGGTCACGACGCCGCTGGGCCATCTGCTGCTGCAAGCGCAGACGGCGGATGAGCTGGCGCAGCGGCTGGGCGAGCTGCGACCGGAGCTGCTGGTCATCGACGCGGATGCGCCGATGGCGCGCGACGTGGAGAAAGTCGCCGATGTGCTGAGCCGGATCCGCGGCGATGGCACGCGCCCGCAGCTGCTGCTGGTGGTGCGCGCGGACGACACGCTGCGCGAGACCTTGTGCATCGCGACCCGCGCCGACGACGTGCTGGACAAGCCGGTCGACGCGCTGGAGCTGCAGGTGTGCGTGCGGACGGCCGTGCGCGTGCACCGCTCGAGCGCGCAGGCGATGCGCGACCGGGACATCCTGAACGCGCTGTTTGAGCTGTCGACGTTTTCCAAGGCCTACGCGTCGACCGACGAGGTGCTGGAGGCCTTGGCGCGGCGGGTGTCCGAGTGGATGGGCATGGCGCACGTGGTCGTGACCCTGGGCCCGGCGAGTCAGCCACGCGCGGTGGCGGAAGTGCACCGTACGGCGGGTGGACGCGGCAGCTCCGTGGTGGATCGGCGTCACGCCGAGCTATGCAACCGCGGAGAAATGCTGGTGATTGAAGAGTCGGAGGGCGTCCTGGCGGGCGAGCATCCGGCGACGCTGCCTTACGTCGGCCTGCCGCTGCAGAGCCAGGACGGCGAGATGCTGGGCGCGCTGCACGCCTGGGGCCACGACGCGCAGGTGTCCATGGCGCACCGGATCGGCGCGAGCGCGCGACTGCGGGTGCTGCGGGTGGCGGCGGAGCGAATTTCCACGGAAATTCAGCTGCATCAGACCAACCGGCGGCTGGAAGAAATGGCGGAGGCGCGCACGGCGGACCTGACGGCGGCGCTGGAGCGGCTGCGCGGCGTGAATGCCCAGCTGCTGGAAGCGAGCCGCGACACGGTGATGCGGCTGGCACGCGCGGCGGAGTACCGCGACGGCGACACCGGCGAGCACGTCGAGCGCATGAGCAGCTATGCGCAGGTGCTGGCGCGGCAGCTGGGAATGACGGTGGAGGACCAGGCGCTCATCAAGCTGGCGGCGCCGATGCACGACGTGGGCAAGATCGGCATCCGCGACTCCGTGCTGCTCAAGGAGGGCCGGCTGACGGACGATGAGTGGCAGCAGATGAAGGAGCACCCGAACATCGGCGCGCGGATCCTGGCGGGCTCGCGCTCGAAGCTGCTGCAAATGGCGGAGCAGATCGCCGCGGCGCACCACGAAAAATGGGATGGGACGGGCTACCCGAACGCGGCGCAAGGCGAGATGATTCCGCTGGTGGGACGCATCGTTGCGCTGGCAGACGTGTTTGACGCGCTGACCACGCCGCGTGTCTACAAGGACGCCTGGAGCGTGGACGACGCCGTGGCGCACATCCAGCGCGAGCGCGGCCGGCATTTCGACCCGAAAGTCGTCGCGGCTTTTGAGCAGTGCCTGGACCAGCTGCTGGAAGTGCGCGCCGCGTATCTGGAGTGACACGCCGCCGGATGGAAGTGGCCGAAATCGCGTTTTTGCTCGGTTTTTTGATTTCTTGACGCGCACGTACCGGACTGCGCAGCGGGAGACGAGCGGCGCCGCGCTCCGGGCGGCGCTTGTCCGGGACTTGCGCGCTTCCGCTCGGCGCGATCCTACTTCTTTGGCGCCCTCGGCTTCAGTGTCGGCCGAAAGCCCGGCACACCGCGCGGCACGGCGACCAGCGCCGCCTGGGCCCGCTGACGATCCACCTGCCGCTGCTGCACCACCTGGCTGGGCGGCTTGCGCGCGCGGTCGTCCGCCTGCGGGGCGGAGCGATGCCGGCGATCGAGGTCGGAGGGCAGCGTGCCGCCATCTTCGGCGATCAGGTCGCGAAAATCCTGCGGCAGCGGCGCACGCACGGCAAAGTGCTCGCCCGTCAGCGGATGCTTCAGCTCCAGCGCGCGGGCGTGCAGCATGGTCCGCGGCGCGAGCTTCTTGACAATCGGCCCGCCGTACAGGAAATCGCCGCAGATCGGCGCGCCCAGCGCCGCGAGCGTCGCGCGCACTTGGTGCTTGCGGCCCTGCTCCGGGATCACGCGCACCAAGCCAAAACGCCGACCGCGGGCCAGCACTTCGACCTCCGCCGCCGCCGTGAGGCCGCCATCGGGTACGACCGCCATGAATTCGCCGCCGCCGATCTTGCGCGGCTTGAGCTGTAAGTCCGCGCGCTGCCAGCGTAATCCTGGAACGGGCGAGGTCAGCGCCAGGTAGACCTTGAGTACGTGCCGCTCGCGAAATGCCTCGTTGGCCAGCCGCGCAGCCTCCTCGCTGCGGGCAAAAAGCAGCACGCCGGAGGTCTCCTTGTCCAGGCGGTGAACCAGATGAATTTGCCCGGGATCTTCGCCTTTGGCCGCGACATGCGCCTGCAGCCACGTCAGCGCCGACGCGACGTCTTCCGCGCCGTGCGAGAGCAGTCCGGACGGCTTGTCCAGGGCGATCAACGCCGCGTCCTGAAACAGAATCTTTGGCTGAAGCGCCATGGCCGGGTCCTTGCAGCGCCCAACGGCTGCGGCGGGCAAGGTAGCACGCAACGGCCGGCGACAAAAACCGCGAGGCCCATGAATCGACGGATTCACGGGCCTTGGGTCGAGCAGCTGCGGTCTGTGTGTGGGACCAGAGATGGTCGGGGTGACAGGATTTGAACCTGCGACTCCTTGCTCCCGAAGCAAGTGCGCTACCAGGCTGCGCTACACCCCGAAACGTTGCAGGCCGGGCCTGCCTTGGCTGGGCGGTCGCACCGCCAGCGGGCCGGTAGAATGCTGCCGGCCCACGGAATTGTCAAGGTCCAGCCGGTTGTCAATCAGGGCGATCGCAAGCTCTCGAACTCCTCGCAAAATTGACGAAACCCCATAAGCCTGATCTGCTGCATCACCGCGGAGCCGTGATCCGCGGGGGCAAACGTGAACCAGCTCGACGGATATCGCGAACTTTTCAGGCTTTCTATCCGCATCCCCGATTGGCGCAGCGATCTTGGCAAG
>CAIYWC010000079.1 GCA_903929795.1 uncultured Myxococcales bacterium
CACCGCGACCTTGAACGGCGACTGCAACGACGGCAACGCGGCGATTCACCCCGGCGCCACGGAGATCTGCAACGGCCTGGACGACAACTGCAACGGCCAGATCGACGAAGGTCTCGCCACCGCGACGTACTACCTGGACGCGGACAGCGACGGCTACGGCACCGGCGCGGGCGTCGTCCAATGCGGCCCGCTCGGTTCCATCAAGGCCACCAACAACACCGACTGCAACGACAGCAACGCCGCCATCAACCCCGGCCACGCGGAGGTCTGCGGCAATGGCCTGGACGACAACTGCAATGGCGCGACGGATGAAGGGTGCGCGTTGTGCCTCAACACCTCCTACAACATGCATTCCAGCGCCACCAACTGGAAAAAGTACAATTCAGCGGCGTACGACAGCGCCGGCGACGGTATCGACCTCGTTCAGGACACCAACCACCAGCGCGGTCAGGTCTACTACACGGCCGGCCGCATCGCCGCGGTCAAGACGCACATCGAGTTCGATTACGCCATTGAATACAGCGGCTACGCCGACGGCATCGCGCTCAACTTCATCGACGTTGCCAACTTGAGCGCGCTCGAGACCTACATCAACGCGACGGTCGACGGCCAGTGCATTGGCTACGGCGTCGCCGGCGTGTGCGGCTCTGGCACAATCAGCGGTCTGCACTTGAAGCTGGACACGCACTACAACAGCAACGGCGACAAGATCAACAACGGCTATGAATTCTCGCTGACTCAGAACGGCGACCCGGAAAACTATGTGCCCAACGCGTGGTTCGACGCGTGGACCAATATCACCGGCGACATCGAGGACTGGTCTTTCCATCACTACACGGTCGACATCAACGGTACGTCGTTCACGACCACCATCGACAGTCAAACGGCGCTGGTCACCACCTTGCCCAGCGCATTCAAGGGCGGCTTTGTTGGCTTCTCCGCGGCGACAGGCGGCAGTTCGATGATTCACGAAGTCGCCAACTTCACGATCAGTCAAACCGGATGCCCGTAACCCAGCGCCTACGGCGACCAGGCGCGAAACGGCGGCAACTGCTCGCAATAGCGGCTGAAGTCGATGTTGGGGTCCGACGCAAAAAGCCCGTTCAGGCTGTCGGACCGGATGCGCAGCCGCAGCCCGAGCGTCTCCGCCAGCCGCAGCGGCAGCGCCACCGCCCAGACCGGCACCGGCACCAGCAGGCGATGCCGACCGGCCTGCCGCGCCAGCCCCCGCACGATGGCGCCGAATTCCAGCGGCTGCGGATGCGCGCACGGCACGGGCTCCGCGGGCAACGTCTGCGCGCGCAGGCACGCGTCCAGCGCGCGACCCAAATCGGCGGCATGGCACAGCCACATCGGCTGCTGCGCGCCCACGACCGGCACCACCGGCAGCGCGCGGGTCAGCCGCGTCAGCGCGCCGACCATGCCGCCGACGTCGTCACTCCAGACCAGCCCCGGGCGCAGCACCACACCGCCGCTGGCCAGCACTGCGCGTTCCACCAGCCGCTTGGCCGCGCCGTACGCCGACGGCGTGCCGTCAAAAGCCGAGAGCGTGGACACGAATACGATGCGCTGAAGGCCCGCCGCTTGGGCCGCCGCCAGCAGCGCGAGCGATCCGCGGACGTTCACCTCGCGTTCCTGCTGGCTGCCGCGCACGGCGAAATCCCACGCGGCGTGGACAAGCGCGTCGACGCCCGCCAGCTGCGGCACGCGTTCCGGGTGGCGGAGATCGAAATCGCCGCGCGACAAGCGGCGGACCTCCCAGCTGCAAGCTGCGAGCGAACCGGCGAGCTGGCCGCCGACATAGCCGCTGGCGCCGGTGATGGCGCAGACGTTGCCGGTCATAGCGGCGCCTCGTGGGCGATCCGCGCCGCGTTGTTCATCGCCGTCCAGGTGAACGTCGCGGCGGCCACGCTGGGCAGCACGCTTGCGTCCACGACATGCAGCCGCGGCCAGCCCGGCGGCCGTCCCAGCACGTCGGTCTGACCCGCCTCGGGCTGCGCCGCCATCGGCCAACCCCCGCCGACATGCGCGCCTTCTCCCGCCGCACCCACGCGCAGCAACGGCCGCAGCAGCCGCCCGCCCAGCGCCGCGCGATCGCGGTGCAGCTGCCGGCACAGGGCTTCGACAAGCCGCGCGCTTCCGGCGTGCGCCACCGCTGCCAGCTGTAGCTGGCCGTCGACAAGCCGCGCGTCGATCCCCGGCGAATCCGCGCTGTGCAGGTAGCCCTGCAGGCTCAGCAGCCGATCGGCGGCGCGCGTCGTCACCGGTCGCAGCAGGCGCGCCAGCGGGCCCCAGGTCCGGGCGATCGCGGCCTCGTGCACGTCATTGGGCCCGTAGAATTGCAGGTTTGCCGCGTGCTGGCTCCCGTCCGGCGTGACCTGCAGGAACGCCTGCGCCAGCGTCAATTCTGCCTCCGCCAGCGCGCCTCGCGCCGCTTGTTCGGGCAAGAACGGCGCGAGGAAATACTGGCTCGTCAGCAGGCGCGTGTGTGCGCGCCCGAACGTCCGCGCGAGGATCCACGCGCTCGCCAGGGTGCCCGCCGCGAGGAACACGCGATCCGCCGTCAGCTGCACGGGCTCCCCGGAGCGCCGATCCAGCGCCTGGACCTCGATCGCGTCGTCGTGCTGGCGCAGCACTTGGACCTGCAGGCCGGGCAGATGGCGCACGCGGCCTTCGCGCACCCAGCGCTGCAGCACGGCGCTGGCCGTCCAGATGCTGCCGCGCGGACAGCCGTGCAGGCACAGGCCGCAGCGCACGCAGGTCTTCAGGTCGACAGCCAGCCGCGCAGAGCCGAAACGCCAGCCGTTGTGCTGTAAATGCGCGCGGTTGTCCTGCCAGTGGCCCAGCAACTGGCGCATCGGCCGGGACAGCGGCAGCGCGGCGTCTGGCGCAACAGCCCACGGATGCTGCGCGTCGAGATCGTCTTGCGCGCCGATCATCGGCACGATCTCCCGCAGGGATGCTTCACGGTCAAACAGCGCGGCGCGGGTGATTGGCCAGCCGGCGAGGTCCGCTTCCGCCCACGGCAGGACCGCGGCGCCCCAGACGTGCGACAGCCCGCCGGTCGCGTGGGAGGCGGACCAGTGGATGTCCGCGTCGGCGCGAATGAAATCGACACCGCGGTAGACGAAATCGGAGCCGAACGCGCGCTTTTGCGCAATGCCGCGCCGGCTGGCGCTCAGGTTGCCGCGCAGACCGTCCAGCTGCAGAGTGGTCCACGGCGGGGCCATCGCCCGCAGCGCATCGACCTGGGCGGCTCGGTGCGGCTCCAGCACCTCGCCGCCGTCAACGACCGTCACCTCCACGCCGCGGGCCAGCAGCGCGTGCGCCGCCGCCACTCCGCTTGGCCCTGAACCGATGACGACGACGTGCACGTCTGTTCGCTCCTTGTGCGGAACCGCCGCCGATTCTGTGCATGGGCCGTCGCTTCCGGCAAGCGGTCAGCGCGGCGGAGGCCACGCCCCCGCTTGCACCGCGGGCAGCAGCTTGCGTGCCAGGACGTGGGCGATCGCCGCGTGGCCCGCTTCATTCAAGTGCAGGTCATCGTTCGGACTTCCGCGCCATTGTGCCAGGTCCGCCGGCGTCAGCGCGTCAAACAGGTCCACGTACGCGACGCCACTGGCCGCCGCGAGCGGCTCAATCACGGCCAGATGCGGCTGCTTGGCGCGATCGCGCGTCAGGACCGGCAGCCCAACCACCGCGATGTGCCGCTGCTTGGACCACGCACCGAGCTGAGCAAACGAATCCCGCAGCTTGCGCATCACCTCGCCATCCGGCTCCGCGTACCAGTCCACGACGGATTGCCGGCGGTAGTTCTCAATCGCTTGGGCGGCCAGCGCAGCCGTCAAGTGTGCGGTGTCCAGGTTGGGAAACTGCAGAATGTCGGTCTCAATCGGGTCGTTGTAGCAATAGCCAAAAAGCACGACGTCCGGGTCAAAAGCCAGGCCGCGCGCTTGCAGCAGCGTCATCTCCTGCGCCAGCGAGAGCCCCGGCACCGCCAGTTCCAGCACCTGCACCGGCTTGTGGGTCAGCGCCGCGAGCTGGTGTTCCAGTTGTGCCGGATAGAGCGTCCGCACGCCGTGCCGCCCCGGGCCAAAAGCGTTGGAAGTGACGCTGTCGCCCAGCACGAGGATGCGAAACGTGCCAGGCGGCTTCGCGGTCGTGATGTCGTAGGGCATCTGCAGCCCTTGGTTGTTGGTGAAATCGCGGAGATTGGCCTTCCAAAGCCATGGGATGCCCGGCACGTCGCTTTTTTGCAGGTCATCGGCCGGCAGCCGCGTCGTATGCCCGGCCAGCTGGGCCCGCAGCAGCGGCGCGACCACCGCCAGCCCCGCGGCGGTCGACGCGACGACCAGCAGTAGCCGCAGCCCCGCCGTCCGCCATCGGGAGCGCGGCGTGGGCGTCAGGTCTGGTTCGGTCGGCTGGACCAAGCAGCTCACCTTGCAGTCGGCGTGCGACTCAGCGCGTCAGGACGATGTAGGAAAACGAGCCCCATTTGCGCAGCGCGGGGACAGCGGTGAGCAGCCGCTGATCCGCCGCGTGGGACTGGCGCAGCGCGAATTTGCGCAGCGGGCCGGGATTGGGCCGCCACAGGAACAGCTTGCCGGCGTGCAGGAACGTGTCGCCGATGATCTCGACCTTGGAGAACATCTTCGTCTTTTCGCGCACTTCAGCGGCATAGATCGGCACGTCACCCTGTGGGACCTCGCCCTTGATCGTCCACCAGAGCTTGAACAGCGGAAAATCGGCGAGGCCTTCCAGAAAGTAGGCGCTCGCGCCCGGCTTCATGACCCGGTATAAATTCTCAAAAATTCCAGGGTATTTGATCGTGTGGTGGATGACGCCATGGCCGATCACGATGTCAAAAGTCTGGTCCGGATACGTCAGGTGCTGCGCGTCCATCTGCGTGAGCGTCACGCGGTCGCTCAGGCCCTGTGCCTCGACCCGCACGCGGCCGCGGCGGATCGCCTCCTCGGACAAGTCAAAACCGTCGACATGGCGCGCGCCCGTCAGGGCAAAATACACGGACATGTGGCCGGGCCCGCAGGCGTAGTCCAGCACGTGCTTGTCCTGCCAGCCGCCGCGCGCGCGCAGCAACTGATGGAAAGCCCAGCGGTTATCCGAGTAGTGATCGCCCGCGCCGACGTAACACGGCTGCAGGGAATCGCGTTCCATGGCCACCGGATCGACCGGCGCCAATGGCTTGTCGCCGGCATAAAAGCGCTCGTGGTACGCCTTTTCCGCGGTCTTTGTCTCGCTGATTCGCGTCTCGCTCATCGCATCTCTCCGTTGGCGGCCCCGACGCGAGTGTGCCGCTTCGCCCAGCCCCGTCAAGGCTCAAAAGCGCGCCTCACTATGGCGTCCGCGTCGCTTCCTCCGCCAGTTTCACGCACATGCCGCCGAGATAGGCGCAGACCGAATTCCAACGTCACAGCCTCCAGCGCGGGCTGCTGCCACCGGACGTGCGCACTTCGCGGTCCCGGTCCGAAATGCGTCAGGTCGGCCGATCGGAGTCCGGCATCGTCAACGGGTCAGTCTGTGAAGCGCGCCGCACGGGTCCGGGCGGAAGGTGGACAAGGGAACGCTTGCCTCAGCTGGACAGGCGCGTTTGAACTGGGCAAATTCGCGTGACTTTGGGGCTTGACGCGCCCCGCGGACACAGCAAGACTGCAAGGAAGCGGCCTCCGGCTTCTGCCGCGCCGCCCGCGATCCGCCTCCCCGTGCTCGCCGGCAGGCGGCGTGCCGAGCCAAGGCTGCGGGGGCGGCAGATGTGGGCAGAGGTTTCAAGTGGCGGACGAGGCTGGAGTTTCTTCTATACGCGCCAACGCCCCGTGGACATCCTCCTGCCGCGATGCGTATCTCGCGATCCAGCTGCGGGATGATGGCCTCCAATCGTGGTGCGATTACCGTCGGCCCGCTCCAACCTCGACTTGGATATTGCTCAAATTCTCAAAGACTCCAAGCCCTTAGAACTGGTACTCGCCATTTACGCCTTGGGGAAAAAAGTGTTTCTTAGGAAAAAAGAAAAGTTTCAGAAGAATGTGATCGTTCGCGAGCCAAGAAAAGAGCGCGCTGACGTGCTCTTGGTCTATCCAATTTGGGTGACCAAAGCTGGTCGCGGCTCTCTGCAACGAATGCTTCCCCCTTTGGGCATCCTTTCCATTGCTTCTTTTCTGGAAGCACAGAATTACGAAGTGCATATCGTGGATCTGCACGCGGAGGAGCTTTCTCCCGAACAATTCCGACAGATCGTTCAGAAACTTCAGCCACGCTTTGTCGGCATCACGGTGCTGAGTACGCACTTCACTCCGGCGCATTTCGTGGCCAAGATCTGCAAAGATGAAATCCCCGACGTAAAAGTGTATGTCGGGGGCGTTCATGCCGAGGCTGAGCCGGAGCAAATGCTGCGCAGCCCGTGGATCGATGCGGTAGTGCGCGGCGACGGGGAAGCGCCCATGCTCGAGCTCGTCCAACAAAAGCCCTATGAGGAAATATTGGGGCTAAGCTACCGCAATGCGGCTGGAATTAGGCACAATCCCTTGCGCCAGCTGGAGAAAGACTTGGACAAGTTCCCTTTGCCCGCCTATCACCTCATCGATTTCGACAATTACTTTCCACCGGTGGGTTCCTATAAAGACTTGCCGGCTCTGAACGTATTGATGACAAGGGGTTGCCCGGGACAATGCACTTTCTGCAATTCCGCGAACACTGTCTTGCGCTATCGATCTGTGGACAAAATGATTGAACTTATTTCCATGCTCCGCTACCGCTATGGGATTCGGCAAATCTATTTTTACGACGATACGTTTACGGCCAACGCGCGAACCGTGGAAGAGTTTTGCCACAAGATGATCGCCCAGAAGGTGGACGTGCGCTGGATCTGCTATGTGCGCGCCGACATGTTTCGGGAGTCGCTGGCTGAACTGATGGCCAAGGCCGGTTGCCACCAGGTGCTGATCGGTGTGGAGTCGGGCAGCGATACCATCATGAAGGAAATCGGCAAGCCGATCCAAAAAGAAAAGCACTATAAGATGGTGAAGATCGCCCACAAGTACGGGATCGAAGTGCGCGGCTCCTTCATCATCGGCCACTTGAACGAAACCCCAACAACCTTACAAGAGACGCTGGATTTCGCAGTCAAGATGGACCTCGACCTGTTTCAGTGCAGCGTGCTTACCCCCTACCCCGGAACCCAAATATTTCGGCAGATGAAAGCCGCGAACATGCTCGTGCACGAGTCCTATTCTCTCTACGGACAAAACGAGTTGGTATTTAAGCACCCGAATCTCACTTACGAAGAGATCCAGAAGTTCGAGAAGCGGATCTTCTTCAGGTTCTATATGCGCCCGCGGATTATTGTCAGGCAGTTGTTCCGCCTTACCCGTTGGAACCACGTCAAAGACGTCGTGAAAACCTTCTACGTTCTTTTCATTCAGGGCGTCAGCAAAGATACCGGCCGGAACAAGCTGCTCAACTCTTGGCTGGAATTCGATCTCGGTTTTTTGGAAAGAAGCACTATCCAGCCGCCCAAGGTTCCCCGTCTTACGTACGAAGTGAGACAGGTGGAATTCGAGGCATAGGCGATGATCGAGGGCAGCCATTTCCGCCAAAATCCGGCAAAACCGACAGCCCCGCCGGCGAATCCCGCTCCCACCATCGCCCCTTGCGAACTTGCCCGACGGATCTCCACGTGATTTTCCTTACTTGAGGCGGTCGCGATCGGCCGAGCACAGCCTGAAGATTTGCGGTGACCGTCGGAAGATGCGTTCGAGGATCGCGCCGGAACTTACGAGAAAAGCGCGGTGCGGTTTGCCAGAGCAACTGGCGGCGGCGCGGGTCTGGCGTTGCGGCTGTGTGTCCAAGGCCCGTAGGCTGACCTGCGCAGCGTGCTGCGGGAGCCGACCAGGCGCGGCAACGGTGCGGACGTGGCGAAATTGCTTCGCAGGCGGGGGCGGGACGGCGTCGGTCAGGCGGGCAGTGTTTCGCTGGTTGGTTGCTGCGCGAACCGCCAAGTGGCCGCGTGGGGCACCACGTTCGAACAGACGGATTGGCGCGTTCGAACGCGGACCGCCCGTCGGCGCGCCAGCACGGGCGCTGCCAAGCCCGTGACGGGGCGCCGTGGCGGGCAACGGCTGCGCGCCTTTTGACGTTCCGCAGCACGCGGCCGCCATGGCGATAATTCCTACTATTTTAATGGGAAATCATAAAATGCGACCAAATCGGTCCGCTTGGCATTGTCCTTGCATCTGTGTCCGGAGCGCGTCGCTTGTCCGCTGCGCGCTTCGTCCTGACCCAAGGAGAGTCCCATGCCGCGTCCGTTCCGTTCCCGCTTGCCCTTGCCGCTCGCCCCGCGCGGGCGCCCGACTCGCCTGCGCGCCTGCATTCTCGCGTGTCTGGTCGCGTGTGCGCTGGTCGCGGGACCAGCTTGGGCGGCGAACCCGACGTGTGCGAGCCTGCCCGGCGTCATTTACGGCACCGGTGGCAGCGCGACCCAGCCCTTCATCGGCCGCTACGCCGCGGTGCTTGCCGGGCTGTCCTCGCCTATCACGGTGGTGTACCAGTCGCCCGGCGCGTGCGTCGCGATGGCGGCGCTGGGCAATCCGTCGGCGAACCTGCTGACCGGCACCGCGACGTACTGGAACACCGCGGGCAAGGCGCTCACCTGCACCTTGCCGCTGACGGGCATCGCCGCGGACTTCGGCGCCATGGGCATCTACGCCACGTCCTGCCCGGGCGTCACGCAGATCCCAACGGGCGTCGGCGACTTTCTCGGCGTGCTCAGCTCGTGGAACTTCGTCGTGCCCAACAACTCGACACAACAGGCGATTTCCGCGGAAGCCGCGTACTTCGTCTTTGGCTATGGCGCAGCAGGCGGCGTCGCGCCCTGGACCACCGAATCCGCGCTGGCGATCCGCAACGCGACGTCGGCGGCGACGGTTGTCATCTCGATCGCTACCGGCATTCCACCCAATAAATTCAAGGGTGTCGACGCCAAGAACAACCAGGGCACCATCAACAACATCGTCGCCATCAGCGACCCCGAGACCGCGCTCGGCTACTGCTCAGGCGAGGTCGCCGACGCCAACCGCAACGTCGCCCGCACGCTCGCGTACCAGCATTTTGGCCAAATCACCGGCTACTGGCCGGACTCGTCCGCGACCGCGTTCGACAAGCGCGGCGTGCGCGAGGGCGAGTATTTCCTGTGGACGGCCACGCACTTGTTTGCGTTCGTCGATGGCAACGGCGTGCCGACCAACCCCAACGTCGCCAAGTTCATCGGCTGGTTCGCAGGCACGCTGTCGCCGCCGCCAAGCCTCAACCTGCTCGACCTGACGATCGCCAACGGCAACATTCCCCAGTGTGCGATGCACGTTTGGCGCGATGGCGACCTGGCGCCGCTCTACAGCTACCAGCCACCGGAGCCGTGCGGCTGCTACTTCGACTTCAAGGCCACCGGCGCGACCAACTGCACGCCGTGCGCCAGCAACAGCGACTGCCCGGGCAGCGACCCCGTCTGCCGCCTCGGCTTTTGCGAGGTGCAGTGATGACCGCAACCCCATCGAGCTCCGCCCGCCACGCGAGGATGAACATGCCCATGATTCTGCGCCTTTTGCCCGTTTTTTTGCTGCTCCCGTTGGCGACAGCGTGCGGCACGGCTGACGACGGTACCAAGACCATCAAGATTGCCGACGACGCCACGGTGGGCGACGACGCTGCCGACGCCAGCGCCGATGCGACCGCAACCGATGTCAGCACATTGGACGTGAAAGCCTGGCCGGACGGCATTGCGCCGGACAGCGGATTTGACGCGTCTCTGGCTGAATTATCCTTGCAAGACGCGGTATTGGAGGACGGTACCGACCAGGGCGGCGAGGACACAACCAGCAACCTTGACGTCAAGTCCTGGCCCGACGGCATCCAGCCTGACGCCGGCCCGGACGCGCTGATTGTCGACATTGTCGTGGACATCATCGGCTTTGACGTCACGGGCAGCGACACCACCGCGGACAGCAGCAACCTCGACGTCAAGAGCCTGCCCGACGCGTTTGGCGGCGACGCCGGTCCGGACATCCAGGTCGACATCGCCGCCGGCGACACCGGCAAGGACAGCGGCGGCAGCGACGTGCAAGTCAACTGCGCCGGACCCAACGGCTGCTACGCCTGCCCGCCCAGCACGCTGCTGCAGTTCCTGAACCAGTGCAACACGCTCAGCTCGGCGTCTTTCGACAACAAGGCGCGCTTGCCGCTGCTCAACGCGGACGGCTCGCTGCCGCCCTTGCCGTAACGGAATCGCTGGATGCGCCGACTTGCCCGAATTTCCAGTCTGCTGCTGCTGACCGCCTTGGGTCGCACAGCACACGCCGACGACGCCGGGGTGGGCCCGAATCCCTCCCCAGTACCCGCACGGGCTTTCGCCCCGGCTGTCGTCGACGAACCGCGCGCGGAGACGCCGAGCGCGGCGGCGCCGGTCGTCAAGCTTTCGGGCTACGTCCAGGCGCAATACCAGTACGACCAGTCGTCCAGCGATCAGCTGGCGCCGGGCGGCACGCCGCTCAACCAGAACCACTTTGTCGTCCGCCGCGGGCGTTTGCGCGTGACGGCGGACTGGCAAAGCTGGCAGGCGGTGCTGGAGCTGGACGGCAACACAGTGCGCGGGCCGGCGGCGAGCCTGCAGCGCGCGGAGCTGACCTGGCGGGCGCCGGGCGGCACGCGCGAAAAGCCGTGGCTGGCTGTGACCGCCGGGCTGACGGACATCCCGTTTGGCGATGAGCTGACGGTGCCGCAAGACCAACTGCCATTTCTGGAGCGCTCCGCCGGATCGCAGGCGTTTTTCACCGGACCGCGCGACGTGGGCGTGCGCATCCACGGGACGCTGGACTGGTTTCGCTATGATCTCGCGGCGATGAATGGCGCCCCGCTGGACGAACGCGGCGGCCTGCCGTCGCTCGACCCCGCCGGCGCGTTGGACCTCATCGGCCGGTTGGGCGTCGACACCGCGCCCAGCGACAGCTTGCGCATCACCGGCGGCATCTCGTACCTGACCGGCCGCGGATTTTCGCCCGGCACGGACGCCAGCAAAGCGCAGGTCGTGTGGCGCGACTTCAACGGCGACGGCCAGTTGAGCGACGGCGAGCTCGTCGCCGTGCCCGCCACCGCAGCTGTCGCGTCCTCGACTTTTGACCGCTGGGCCGTCGGCGTGGATGTCGCAGCGACCCTGCAGAGCGCGCTGGGCGTGACCAAGCTGGCGCTGGAAGGCGCGCTGGGCGACAACATCGACCGCGGACTTTTCGTTGCAGATCCAGTCCTTGCGGGCCGCGACCAGCGCGGCGTGACGGGGCTGGTGGCGCTGACGCACGACCTGCCGTGGTGGGTCTACGTCGGCGTGCGCGCGTCGCTGTACCGGCCGGATCTGGATCTGACCGACCCGCAGCGCGGCGTGTTGGTGCCGGCAAGTCCGCGCTATGACGTGATTTCCCCGGTGCTGGGCGTGCGTTGGTCGCAGTTTGCCCAGCTGGTCGCGCAGGGCGACTTCATCTTCGACACGCTGGGCCGCAACGCCGTGGGTACGCCCGCCGATGCCGCCAACAACCGCTTTACGCTGCGGGCGCAGGTGCGGTTTTGATGATGAAAGACACCATCTTAGCCCTCCTGCTGCTGCTGTCAGCGTGTGGCGGTGAGAGCCTCAATCCCGGAACTGAGGAGCCGCTGCTTGTCGACAAGGGCACGCTGCACGCGGGTGAAGTGCCGCCGCCGCCGGACACCGATCCGGGCACGGACAGCGCGGCGACGGATTTGGCGGTGACGGACATCGAGCTGCCGTCGAGCGTCGCGGGCGTCGGCGAGTCGCGGACGCTGACCGGCCGCGTGGCGGAAGCGGCATACGCGATTGCCGTGCAACTGGCGAGCGAGGCGACTGCGGCGTATGGCAGCGGCTACTGGATCGTGCCGATCGACGGCGTGGACCCGCAATACCCCGGCGAGCGGACGTGGACGTTCACCGCCACCATCGGCCACCAGGCGCCGGTCGGCATGGCGCGCATCCGCGTCGCGGGCATCGCCGGCAATGGCAGCCTCGGTCCCAGCCGCGACGTCGACCTCTGCCTTTCGCCCAGCTATCCGGACAATCTGAACGCGTGCGACCCGACGCTGGAGCCGCCCGCGCTCGTGCTCGAGCTGCAGTGGGACCGCGACATGGATCTCGACCTGGAGGTCGTGCGGCCGGACGGCTCGGTGCTGTCGAGCAAGAGCGTGACGGCGCCGGCGAAAGGGCCCGCGCCGAAAGGACAAATCGACACCGACAGCTTGGCGGGCTGCAAGCCGGACCCGCGGCGGACGGAGAACGCGTTCTGGGCCGACAAGCCGCCGACGGGCGTCTACGGCCTGCGTGTGCGGCTGTTTTCGGCGTGCAGCCAAACGAGCGTGCGGTTCGTGGCGCGCGCGCTGCTGCGCCAGGCCGGTGCGACGCCGGGGACCTGGCAGCAGACCGAGGTGGCGCGCTGGACCGGCACGCTGCTGGCGTCGCAGGTGGATGGCGGCGACGGCGCGCCGCTTTTGCTGGGCAACCTGGAAATGCCCTGAAGGATGAGGCACATGGATATCGTTGCGGCACTTTCAACAGTGGCGAATTTGGGCTCGGCGTGGGTGCTGTGGCTCCTGCTTGTGCTGTCGGCGGCGTCGCTGGCGGTGGCGGCGGAGCGCTGGTGGCTGCTGCGGCGCAACCGGCAACTGGCGGACGACGCGCAGCCGGTCGTGCTGCGCGCGCTGCGGGGCGGCGACCTGGACGCGCTGCGGACCGCGCTGTGGCAGGACAAGTCCGTGCAGGGCCGCGTGCTGCTGGCGGCGACCGAGCGCGTGGCCGATGGCCCTGAAGCGGTCGCCGATGCGGTCGAGGGCGAATTCGGCCGCGAGCGCGGCAACCTGGAGCGCGGGCTGAACTTTCTGGGCACGGTCGGCAGCAACGCGCCGTTTCTTGGACTCTTCGGCACCGTCATCGGCGTCATCGAGGCGTTTCACCACCTGTCCGGCGGCAACGAGTCGGCGATGGGCTTGGTGATGCAAGGCATCGCGGAAGCGCTGGTGGCGACGGCGGTGGGCATCTTCGTCGCGCTGCCGGCGGTGGTTGCCTACAACGCGCTGAGCAAGCAGGTGCAAACCGTCGGCGACGACATCGCGTCGCTGGGCAAGCTGCTGACCGCGCTGCTGCACCGCAAGCCGGACACGGGCCGCGTTGTGGCGGTGGCGCCTGGCACGGACGGGCGGCTGCACACGGTGACCGACAAACACCGGGCGTAAGGAGGTCCAGATGGCAGGCGGCACACTCGGCGGCGGCAGCGGCCGTAACTCAGCGATTGTCGGCATCAATATCACGCCCATGGTGGACGTGATGCTTGTGCTGCTTGTGATTCTGATGGTCTCGGCCAACTGGATCGTCAAGAAGCAGATCAAGATTGAGCTGCCCAAGGCGGCGACCGGCGAGTCCGGCGCCAGCAAAAGCCAGGGACCGACCACGATTTTGGTGCACAAGGACGGCGGGCTGTTCATCGACGGCAAGCCGGTGACGGCGCCTGAGCTGCAGACGCGGCTGCAGGCGTTGGCGGCCAAGGACAAGGAGGCGACGGTCATCATCAGCGCGGACAAGGACGCCGGCCACGGCAAGGTCGTGGAAGTGATGGACGCGGCGCGCGGTGCCGGGCTGCGCAAGTTCGCGATTACAGTGGATTCCAAGCGGTAGGACGGGATGAGCGGACTGGGCCGGACAACCTGGTGGGTGAGCGTGGGCCTGCACGCCGTGGCGTTGCTGGCGCTGCGGCAGCTGCCCGTGCAGGCGCGCGAGGTCGCGGAGCCGGAGACCGTGGAGCTCGTGGCGCCGCCGGAACCGCCGCCACCGCCGCCGCCCGTGGCGCCGAAGCCGCCGGAACCGGAAGCCAAGCCGGCGCCCGAGCCCGAGCCCGAACCGCAAAAAGCCCCGCCGCCGCCGCCCAAGGCCGACAAACCGCCGCCGAAAGTGCGCGCCGCGGTGCCAACGGCGCCGGGGCCGGGATCGGCCGATGCCCCGACGATTGCAGGGGATTTTTCCAACGAGCCGCCACCTGCGCCGGTTGCCGCGCCCGCGCCGTCCGCGCCGGCGGCGGCCAAGCCGGTCGAGGTTGCGGAGCCCAAGTGCACGGAACCGCTGGTGAAAGCCAAGCCGCTTGAGCCAGCGCAGCCGGTGATGACCGACGCGATGCGCGAGGCCGGGCTCGCCGGGAAGGTGCGCATCGAGCTGAAGATCGCTGCGGACGGCCACGTGACGTCGGCCAAGGTGCTGGAAGGGCTGGGCAGCGGCTTTGACGAGGCGGCGCTGCAGTCCGCCCGCGCCACGACGTTTGCCCCGGCGACGCGCTGCGGTGAAGCGGTGGCGTCGACGTTTGTGATGGCCGTCAGGTTCACGCTGTGATGGCGGTTGGTCGCGCGCTGCTGGCGTGCTGGTTCGCGGGGGTTCTGCTGCTTGCATCGCTCGCCATCGCTGCGCCCAAGTCCGTGCCGCCGGTGCTGACGCGCCCGCCGCGGCTGCTGCAGTTCGTCACGGCGCCGTGGCCCGACGCGCAAAAAGCCGCTGGCCACGGCGCGACGGTCGTGTTGGCGGTGGAGATCGACGCGAACGGCTTGGTCAGCAAGACGCAGGTACAGACTTCCGCCGGCGCGGATTTTGACCAAGCCGCGCAGCAAGCCGTCCAGCAGTTTCACTTTGAGCCGGCGCTCTGGGATGGCAAGCCCGGGCCGGTCCGAATCGTCTATCGCTATGTTTTTGAATGGAAAGAGCTGCCGCGGCCAGCGACGCTCGCGGGCAAAGTGCGCGATGGGCTGACGGGCAAGCCGGTGGCCAACCTGCCAGTGCGCGTTGTCGATGTGCCCGATGCCGTGACGCAGACGCGCGCGGACGGCACGTTTGAGCTGCGGGAGCTGCCGGCGGGTACGCACCCGGTTGAGGTCGGTGCGCCGCCGTATCAGCTTGTGCGGATTGAGGAAACGCTGGCGGCGGGCATGCGGCTGCAGGTGCGCTACACGGTGATGAAGCCGGGGCAGAAAGAGCAAAAGGACGACGACGATTACGAGGTTGTCGTGCACATCGTGCCGCTGCGGCGCGAGACCGTGGCGGCGACGGTGGAGGCGGGTCAGGCGGCGCGCGTGCCGGGCGGGCAAGGCGACGTGCTCAAGGTCGTGGAGTCGATGCCCGGCGTGGCGCGGGCGGCAGCGGGCAGCGGCGACGTGGTGGTCTGGGGCAGTACGCCAGGAGAATCGCGGACTTTCGTCGACGGCGTGCCGGTGCCCAAGCTGTACCACCAGGGCGGGCTGCGCTCCGTGATGACCGGCGATCTGGTGCAGAGCGTGGAGCTGCTGCCGGGCGGCTACGGTCCGGAGTGGGGCCGCGGGCTGGGCGCCATGCTGGCGGTGCAGACCAAGCGGCTGCGCGATGCCCCGGATGCCCGCGACGCGGACGGCCAGCTGCGGCTGCACGGCCAGGCGTCCGCGGATCCGCTGGAGGCGGCAGGGCGGCTGAGCGTGCCGATCGGCGACGCGCTGCTGACCGGCGCGGGTCGGTACTCGTGGCTGGACAAGACGCTGGCGTCGGTGGTCGGCGCGCAGGTGCAGGAGGTCTTTCCGCTGCCCACCTATCAGGACGTGCAGACGCGCCTGGAAGTGCCTATGCCCAAAGGAAAATCCCTGGACGTGACCTGGCTGCACAGCGGCGATGGCGTGACCCGGGTGCAAAACCGCGAGGACCCGAACAGCCAGGTCCGCGACGTCAAATCCCAGTCGTTTGAGCGGGTTTACGTCCGCTACAGCCAGACGCTCGCGGACGGCGCGGAGTTGCAAGTGACGCCGTGGTGGGGGCTGGACGCGCAGGCGCAATCGCAGCAGGTGGGGGCGCTGGGCGCGTCGGCACAACAGTCGGGCTGGTCGGGCGGGCTACGCGCGCTGTGGCAAAAAGCCATGGCGCCGTCGGTCAAGCTGCGCGCCGGGCTGGACCTCGAGGCGTCCCAGACCGACGCGACGCGCGCGGGCTCGATCGGCGCGCCGGCGCGCGAGGGCGACATCCGGGCCTTCGGCCAGCCGCCGCCGGAGCAGGTCGCAGCCGACACCTGGCAGGTGATGCAACTGGGTGTCGCGCCATGGGTTTCGCTCGCGACGCAGTGGTTTGGCCAGCGGCTGGAGGTGGAGCCAGGGCTGCGGCTGGATCCGCTGACCCGCAGCGTCAGCCGCAAGCTGCCGCAAGCCGGACTGGCGCCGATGGTCGGGCTATATACCAATGATTTCAGCATGGAGCCGCGCGTGCAGGCGCGCCTCCGCGTGGTTGACGCGCTGACCTTGCGCGCGTCCTGGGCGCTCGTGGCGCAGCCGCCGGCGGCCGCGGACCTGTCGGCGTCGTTCGGCAATCCGTCGCTGGCGGTGGCGCACGGCGAGCACTGGGTCGGCGCGGCACAGCTCAGCCTGCCGCTGGGCGTGACGCTGGAAGTCGCAGCATTTTCAATGACTTCGGATTCGCTGACGGTGCGCAATCCGGTCGATCAGCCGCTGCTGGCCCAAGCCTTGGTGGCGACCGGTGAAGGCCGCAGCCGCGGCGTCCAAGCGACCGTGCGGGCGACCGCAGGCAGCTGGTTCGGCTGGGTGAGCTATACGCTGTCGCGCGCCGAGCGGCGCAGCAGCCCCACCGCCGACTGGCGCCTGTCCGACTACGACCAGACGCACCTGCTCACCGCCGCCATCGCGTTTCGCCCCGGCGCGGGCTTCGACCTCGGCGCGCGGGTTCGCTATGCCACGGGCGCGCCGCGCACCCCGGTCATCGGCTCCTGGTACGACGCTTTGCGCAACATCTGGCAGCCCATCTTTGGCGCCCAAAACACCGATCGCCTGCCCGATTTCTTTGAGTTGGACTTTTCCGCCACCAAGCGCTGGACCTGGTCGCGCAGCTGGCTGGAGGCCTACCTGGAAGTATTGAACGCGACAAACCGCCCCAATATCGAGGAGTTCGTCTACACCGCCGACTACAGCCGCCGCAGCGGCCTGCGCGGCCTCCCTTTGCTTCCGATGGCAGGTCTCCGATGCGGCTGGTAATGCCCCTCCTGCTGCTGATGAGCGGCTGCGTGCCGGCGCTGGACGCGCAGACGTGGCTCATCACCGGGCCGCGCCTGCTCGCCGTGCGCGCGAATCCGGCGGAAGCTGCGCCGGGCAAGAAGCTGGAGCTGCAAGCGCTCGTCGTCGGTCCGACCGGGGAAATCGCCGGGTCACCGTTGAACTGGGCTGCGTGCAGTGCGCGGCCGCCGTTGGCGCAGCAGGCGCCGGTGGCCGCGACGTGCCTGACCGACGAAGGCCAGCAAATTCAACCGATTGCCGACAGCGCGACCGCGACCTGGAGCGTGCCCAACGACGTCTGCGGCCAGTTTGGCCCCAATCCGCCGGTCAGCGTCGATGGCGGACCCGCAGGCCGGCCAGCTGATCCCGACGAGACGGGCGGTTGGTACGCGCCGATCCGCGTCGAAGGGCCAAGTGCTTCCAGCGACATCGATTTCTTCCGCGTGCGCCTGCGCTGCCCGCTGGCGGGGACCACGCAGCAGCAATCGGCAGACTTCCAGCAGGCGTACCGCACCAACGCGCCGCCGCAGCTGGCTGGGCTGTTCCTGCAGCGGGCGACGGGTACCGAGCTCGCCGTGGACGTGACCGCCGTGGTGACGCTCCAGCCCGGCGAAACGGTCACTTGGCGGGCGAGCTGGCCGGACTGCGGCGACCACGCGGTCTGCGGCGACGGCCACTGCGACGTCGACGAACGCCTCTCGCTCAGCCCGCCCGACCCGACGCTCGTGGCGTGCAAGGCGGACTGCCAAAAACCGCAAGGCTGCGGCGGCGCGGAGCGGTACTTGCGCTTTGACGCGACCAGCCGTGCGCTCGTCATCCAGCGGGAAGCCCTCAGCACCGCGTTCTACACCACTGCCGGCACGCTCAGCGACCCCAGCGTCGGCCGCACCAGCGGCGACCCCGGCACCGACGTCCGCACCGGCTTCACCGCGCCCGCAACGCCCGGTACCGTCTGGCTCTGGCTCGTGCTCCGCGACGACCGCGGCGGCATCGGCTGGCAGGGCTGGCAGGTCAGTATTCACCCGTGAATTCAAGGAGCTCAGATGTGCTGTTGACCTCGTCCCGGCTAATTCCTACCAAAACGATAGATTTTTAGACAATTTGTTGACGCCGACATCGGCGTCTCCGAGGTGCCCATGAAGACGAACTTTTTCCTGCTGCCGCGGCGTTGGCGACGCGCTGCATCCTTGGCCGCCGTGGCGACGCTGGTCGCCGCGTGCGCTGGCAACGCCACTTCGGGCGGTTCCGATGATACAACCGCTTCCGACGCGCTCGCAGACACGCCAGGCGATGGCACTGCGGCGGACACGGCCACGCCCGACACCGCAGGTGCGGCGACGCTGGTCATCGACAGCCCGCAGGCCAACGCGATTATCAGCGCGTCCGGCAGCTTTGCGCTGCAGGCCCACGTGCTGCACCCGCCAACGACCGGCGGGCCGTTTGCCATCCAGGTGGCGGATGCCGTCAGCGGTGCTTCCGTGGCGACGGCGACGGCGGACGACCTGACCAAGCCCGTCGCGGTGGACGTCAACGTCGGCGGCTTGCCGGGCGGCAGCTATGCGGTGCGCGTGTCGGTGCTCGACGCCAAGGCGGTGCTCGTGGCATCGGCGGAGCTTGTGTTCACGGTGAACGTGCCGCCGACCGCGCCGGTGGTGGCCATCGCGCCGGCCCAGCCGACGGCGGCGGACACGCTGGCGGCGACGCTGACCAAGCCGGCGACGGACCCGGAAGGCGACGCGGTGACTTACAAGTACGCCTGGAGCCGCAACGGCGTCGTGACGGCGCAGACGGGCAGCTCAGTCGTCGCGGGCCAGACCAAGAAAGGCGAGGTGTGGGTGGTGACCGTGACGCCCGCGGACCCGTATGGCCAAGGCTGGCCGGGCGTGGCGCAGGTCCTGGTGGGCAATCAGGCACCGGTGCCGGCGACACTGGCGGCGGACGCGACAATCGTGGATCTGCTGGGCGACGTGAGCGCGTCAACGGCGAAGGCGGCGAGCGATCCCGATGGCGACCCACTGGCGCTGGCCTGGAAGTGGCAGGTGAATGGCCAGCCGGTGCCGGGCAAGAACACGCCCAAGACGACGGTGCCGGCGTTGGGCACGGCGCTTGGCGCGCCGCTCAAAGTCGGCGATACTATTACGCTTGTGCAGGCAGCGACGGACGGGCTGGCGACGACGACGTCGCAGGCGCTGTCCTGGACCGTGGCGGATGTGGCGCCGCACCTGTTTCTGGACGCGCCGGCGCAAAACAGCACGCAGAGCGCCGCTGGCGCCTTTGACCTCAAAGGACACGTGGAGAATCCGCCGACTTCTGGCGGGCCGTTTCAGCTGGAAGTCGCTGATTCTGTGAGTGGTTTTGTGGTCTCGCAGAGCGCGCTGGACACGCTGAACGCGCCGTTTGCCGCGGCCGTCAACGTCGCGGGCATCCCGGCGGGCACCTACGCGGTCACCGTGACGCTTCGCAACGCCGCCAAGGCGTTCGTCGCCAGCGCGGACCTGCAATTTACCGTGAACGCGCCGCCGTCCCAGCCCGTTGTGCTGATTTTGCCGGCCACGCCGACCGCGGCGGACAGCTTCACCGCCGGGCTGCAGACACCCGCCGTCGACCCGGAAGGCGACGCGATTTCCTACACCTACGCCTGGACGCGCAACGGCGAGACGACCGGCCAGACCGCGGCGACCGTGCCGGCAGGCGTGGCCAAGAAAAACGAGGTGTGGGTCGTGAGCGTCACACCCGCAGACGCATACGGCAAAGGCTGGCCGGGCGGCGCCTACGTCGTGATTGCCAACCAGCCGCCGGTCGCCGCGACGTTGGCCGCCGCCGCGACGCAGTTGGACCTGGAAGGCGAGGCGAGCGCGAGCACGGCCGTTGCCGCCAGCGATCCCGACGGCGACGCGCTGCTGCTGACGTGGCAGTGGTCGCTGAACGGCGCGGTGCTGCCGGGGCTGAACGCGCCGCACGTGCTGGCTGCCGACCTGGTGGCCGCCGCGGGCAAGCCGCTGGCGGTGGGCGACGCCGTGACGCTGGTGCAGGTCGCGTTGGATGGCCAGGCGCAGACGACGTCGGCGCCGCTGGCTTGGACGGTCGCGGACTTTTTGCCGCACTTGCTGCTGGACAGCCCGGGGCAAAACGCGGTGCTGACGTCAGCGGGGCCGTTCACGCTCCAGGCGCACGTGGAGAATCCGCCGACGGCGGGTGGGCCGTTCGCGCTTGTCGTGACCGATGCCGTGAGCGGCGCGCTGGTGACGCAAGCCAGCTTTCCGGACGTTCAGGGGCCGCTGACGTTGCAGGTGGACATCGGCGGCGTGCCCGATGGCACCTACGACTTGCGCGTGACCCTGCGCAACACGGGCGGTGCGGCGCTGGCACAGCGCGACCTGCTGTTCTCGACCAACACGCCGCCGTCGGCGCCGCAGGTCGCCATTACGCCGCAGCTGCCGACGGCCGCGGACACGCTCGTGGTCAATCTGCTGACGCCGGCGACCGACACGGAAGCCGACACAATTGCCTATAGCTACCAGTGGTTGCGCAACGGTGCGCTGACGGCGCTGACGGGCGCGAGCGTGCCGCCGGGCGTGGCGAAAAAGGCCGAGATTTGGACGGCGGTGGTGACGGCGCACGACAGCTACGGCGCGGGCTGGCCGGCCACGGCTGACGTGGTGATCGGCAACCTGGCGCCGCTGCCAGCGGTGGTGACGGCGGACACGCAAGTCGTGGGGCTGCTGGGCGAAGTGAGCGCGGCGACGGCACAGGCGGCGACGGATCCGGATGGCGACGCGCTGACTGTGACGTGGCACTGGGCGGTGAATGGCGCACCGGTGCCGGGCAAGACGTCGGCGGCGACGACGGTGCTGAGCCTGCGCACCGCGCTGGGCGCGACGATTCATGCCGGCGACGTCATCACGGTGGCGGCGACGGCGGACGACGGCCAGGCGGTGGCGCTGTCCAACCAGCTCACGTGGACGGTGCAGGCGGGCGATGACGTCTGCGCGGCGCGGCCCAACTGCGGCATCGACGCCACGTGCGCCAACAACGGCTCGCTGGACCCGATTTGCACGTGCAAGCCCACGACCATCGGCAATGGCCAGTATTGCGTGCTCGTGACCGGGCTCTCGCCCAGCGCGTCGACGTTTGTGCTGTCGGACGGCACCGTCAACTTCACGGTCGGCGGCGACGCGAACGTGCCGGGCACGGTGGTCGTCGACGTCGTGGATCCCGCCAGTGGCGTGACCTTGACCAGCACGACGATTCCCAGCTTGGGCGGCGCGAGCGCCATCAAGGCCGTCTCGCCGGCGACGCCGACGGGCACGGTGACGGTGCGCATCCGCCACAACGGCGTGCCGCTGGGCGAGCGGACGTACGCCATTGCCCGCAACCACAAGCCGACGGCGCCGCAGGGCGGCCTGACGCCAGCCAACCCGGACGTCACCAAGGCGGTCAGCTACGCGCAAACGGTCACGAGCACCGACGCAGATGCCGGCCAAACGGTGACGCTGAAGTACGCCTGGAGCGTCAACGGCGTGGTCAACACTGCGCTGACGGCGAGCAGCGTGCCGGCAGGGACCGCCAAGAAGGGCAACACGCTGACGCTGAAAGTCACGCCGAATGACGGCTTGGAAAATGGCGCGGCGCTGACGCTGAATGGGGTGATTGCGAACGCGCCGCCGTCGACCTTTGCCGGGACGTATTCGACGACGACGCCGACCGCGACCAGCACCGTGGTGGCGAACCTGACCAGCCCGCCGACCGTGGATCCCGACGGCGAGGCGGTGACCTACAGCTACCAGTGGTTTGTCAACGGCACAGCGGTGACGGGCGCGACCGTGGCCAGCCTGGACCTGACGACCGTGGCGATTCCCGGCCACACGCTGGCGACCGGGGACGCGCTGCGCGTGGATCTGACGGCGAGCGATGGCACCGCGACGACGAAAGTGGCGCTGGCGACGCTGACGTTGCAGTAGCCGCGCTGGCAGCGGACGGGTCCGCGGGCGTGTCACCCTCAATGCACC
>CAIYWC010000080.1 GCA_903929795.1 uncultured Myxococcales bacterium
GACTAAACATGCTGACCTATGTCCAACACCAAATTCTTCCGGTCAGACCTGTTGCATTTCGGACTGGATCCACGAGCGTGCACCTCCGGTGGCACGCCGCGGATGAAAGGCGTTTGATCTCGAACTTCGGTCGGAGTGTATAGAGACGCCGGTTGTCCCGTACCGCGCGCCCAGTCAGGGCGCTTGCCGGGCGAAAGCGCGCTGGCGGCCGACGCAGTGTGACATTTTCCTGGCGTGGCGCGGCAAAAGACGGCGGGATGCGAACACCATACTGCTCCCACCCGACGAGGGCGGGAAACGTGGCTGAAAAACGCGCGGTCGCCCCTCAGACGCCCATGCGGGTGCGCCCGAGCGCCCGTTTGCATCCCCGTCGACTGGCCCGCTCCCGGGCGTCAGCCGACCGCCACCAGGTACTGTTCAATTTTGCGCGCCTCGTCCCGCAGCTTCGCCGCCTCCTCAAACTGCAGGTCCTGCGCGGCTTTTTTCATCTGCTTGCGCAAATCGGCGACCTGACGTTCCAACTGCTCGCGGTCCTTCTTCGCATCGGTCAGGTGCTGCAGCATCGGCGTGATTTGCACGGACTTGGCCTCCTGCGTCGCTTTCTGAATCGACTGCGGCGTGATCCCGTGCACCAGGTTGTGGGCAATCTGCTTGGTGCGCCGCGTGTCCGTCGCCTCAATCGCTGTGCGCATGGAGCCCGTCATCACGTCCGCGTACAGGATCACGCGCCCGTTCACGTTGCGCGCCGCCCGGCCGATCGTCTGGATAAGCGACCGGTGTGATCGCAAGAACCCTTCCTTGTCGGCATCCAAGATTGCAACGAGAGAAACCTCTGGCAGATCAAGACCTTCGCGCAGCAGGTTGATGCCGATGAGCACGTCAAACTCGCCGTTGCGGAGCGCCCGAATCAGCTCGATGCGCTCCAGCGTCTCCACGTCCGAGTGCAGGTACCGCACGCGCACGCCCAGCTCGTCGTAGTACTCGGTCAGGTGCTCCGCCATGCGCTTGGTCAGCGTTGTCACGAGCACGCGATCGCCCGCAGCCACAGTTTTCTTGATTTCTCCCAGTAAATCATCGACTTGACTGCCAACCGGCCGCACTTCCACCTGCGGATCCACCAGCCCAGTTGGCCGCACGATCTGCTCGACGATCACCCCCTGAGTCTGCTGCAGCTCCCAGTCGCCCGGCGTCGCCGACACGTACACCGATTGCGGCACCCGCTCCTGGAATTCCTCAAAGCGCAGCGGGCGGTTGTCCATCGCTGACGGCATCCGAAAGCCATGCTCCACCAGCACTTCCTTGCGCGCGCGATCGCCGCGGAACATGCCGCCGATCTGCCCCACCAGCACGTGCGACTCGTCCAGAAATGTCACGAAATCCTTGGGGAAATAGTCCACCAGCGTCGGCGGCGGCGAACCCGCCGGGCGGCCCGTGAGGTGCCGCGCGTAGTTCTCAATTCCGCTGCAAAAGCCGCGCGTCTGCAGCGCTTCCAGATCGAACATCGTGCGCTGCTCCAGCCGCTGCGCCTCCAGCAGCTTGCCCTCTGCGTTCAGCTGCTGCAGCCGCTGCTGCAGCTCCACGCGAATCGACTCCATCGCCAAGCTGATCTGCTCAGTCGGCGTCGCGTAGTGCGAATTCGGATAGATGGCGAGCTTGTCGGTCCTGTCCAGCACCAGACCGCGCAGCGGGTCAACCCACTCCAGCGCCTCGATTTCGTCGCCCCACAAGCTGATCCGCACGGCGCGATCGTCGTGGTACGCCGGCTGCAGCTCGATGACGTCGCCGCGCACCCGAAACGCCCCGCGGTGCAGGTCCATGTCGTTGCGCTCGTACTGGATGTCCACGAGTTTGCGCAGTAAATCGTCGCGGCGGATGCGATCGCCCACGGCCAGCGGCACGCGCATCCCCAAATACGACTCCGAGGCGCCGATGCCGTAGATGCACGACACGGAACTGACGATGATCACGTCCTTTCGCTCCAGCAGCGCATAGGTCGCGGCGTGGCGCATCCGGTCGATTTCGTCATTGATCTGCGAGTCTTTCTCAATGTACGTGTCAGTCGACGGCACGTACGCTTCCGGCTGGTAGTAGTCGTAGTAGCTGACAAAGAACTCCACGGCATTCTTGGGAAAAAGCGCCTTGAACTCCCGGTGCAACTGCGCGGCCAGCACTTTGTTCGGCGCCATGATCAGCGCGGGCCGGCCCAGTCGCGCGATCGTCTGCGCCATCGTGAACGTCTTGCCCGAGCCCGTCACGCCCAGAAGAACCTGGGCCGCGTCGCCGCGTTCGAGCCCAGCGACCAACGCATCAATGGCTTGGGGCTGATCACCCGCGGGCGCAAACGCCGATTCCAGTTCAAAAACCGCCATCGATCCCCCTCGCGTTCGCCGCGCATTCAAGCAAGGTAGGTCGCGGCGCGCAAAAAGAAAGGGGAAGTCTGGCGATTGTTTTGAGAACTTCTTGACACGCCGCATCATTGGTCTAGGATGTTGTCGGTTTGGAGGTCGTCGCCAAGCGGGGCATCGGTGCTGCCGCGCAACGAAGGCTGCCTTTCGGGTGCCTCACCGTCTCCGCTTCAACAGGAGACGCAGCCAAGGAAAGCCTTGGAGAACCGCGGCTGTGAAGCTTGTGGTGATTCAGGAACTGAGTTAGCCGCGAAACAGGTTGAGCAACCCCTTATTTAGGAGATGGAGCACTATGTTGAACCGCAAGATGTTTGCTATCGTTGGTTTGGGTCTGTCGATCGCCGTCGCCGGCTGCGAGAAGAAGGCTGAGACCAAGCCCGAGGGTGAAGGCGCCGCCGCCGCCGCTCCGGAAGGCGAGAAGAAGGAAGAGCCCAAGGCCGAAGAGAAGAAGGACGAGGCCAAGCCGGCTGAGGCCGCTCCGGCCGCCGCCCCGGCTCCTGCTGCCCCGGCCGCTCCCGCTGCCCCGGCCGCTCCCGCTGCCGCCGCTGCCCCGGCCGCTCCGGCTGCTGAAGCCGCCAAGCCGGCGGAAGCTGCTCCGGCCGCTCCCGCTGCCCCGGCCGCTCCGGCTGCCCCGGCTGCTCCGGCTGCGAAGTAAGACTCAGCGGAACTGGATGTTCGCAAGAACAGAAGGTCGCTGACTGGTAACACCGGCGGGGAGGGTCGTGAGATCCTCCCCGTCGGCGTTTTTGTGAAAGGCCGAGGTCTTTCAGAAGGCATGAGTCTTTCACGTATCGCGTTAGCACGAAGCTACAGACGAACTGAATCCATTGACCGCACGACGACCGTGCGACATTTTCCCAAGGAGTGAGCACATGTTGAACCTGAATCTTCGCGGCCTGATGGCCCTGACGATGGCCGCCGCGGTTTCGCTGACCGGCTGCAAGAAAGAAGAAGCCAAGCCGGCCGACGGCGCGGCTCCGGATGCGGCCGCTGCGGCGGCTCCGGCTCCTGGTGCGGACGCTGCGGCGGCTGCCCCGGCGGGTGGTTCGGAGAACCTGACCAAGGCCAAGGCCATGGTCGACAAGATGGCCGACGCGCTGAACAAGATGGTTGCGGACGTGGAAGCGGCCGGCAACGACACCGCCAAGATCAAGGAGATCGGCGAGAACTTCAAGAAGAATGGCGAAGCGATGAAGACCGAAGGCGAAGCGCTGCAAAAAGTGCTCACCGACGACGAGAAGAAGGCGCTTGAGGCCTATGGCCGCGAGAAGATCGGTCCGCTGATGGGCAAGCTCATGGCGGCGATGATGAAGGCTCAGGCCGCCAACGCGCCCGGCGCGCCGACCCCGACGGCCGCTCCGGCCGGTGGTGCGGCTCCGGCTCCGGCTGCTGCGCCGGCGGCTCCTGCCGCCAAGTAAGCTCGCTTACTGCACTTTGCGCGAGGCGGTCGGGTCAAACCGGCCGCCTCGTGTGCGTTTTGCCCCACGCTGGCCGTTGCGCATCCGCGCCGTGAAGGAATGTATAAGGGTAAGGCGTGTACGCGGCGCCTCGCGTATCGTCCGCGCGGTCATGCACGTGGCCGGGGTCTGGGATCAGGCGTCCACGCTCCACGGCGTGCCACCGGAGGTGCAGGCTCAGGGTCCAGTCCGAAATGCGACCGGTGTGCCCCACCAGATCTGGGTTTCGGGCACACGCGTTCTTGTGTAGCTGGAGGTTGTCATGTGGAATCGCTCCCTTGTTGCCGCTGCCCTCGTCCTGCCCTTGGCGCTGACGGCTTTGCCCGCCTACGCCGGCAAGCACAAGGCCAAGGCGCCCAAGGAACATGCGGACAAACATGGGCGTGGCGCCAAGCACGCGCACGACGGCACTTCGCTGTTTGACGCCATGGCCCAGGCGAACCGGACCGGCGAGCTGCTGGAGCAGATGATCCTGGACGTGCAGGCGGCGGGCGATGACGCGCGCAAGATCAAGGAGATCGCCGAGAATTACCAGACGCTGAGCGCGGCGATGAAAGACGAAACCGCGGACCGCGAAGCCGCGCTGACCAAGCCGGAACGCAAGCAGCTGGACGCCTACCGCGAGAGCAAGCTGGCGCCGCTGGAGCACAAGTGGGCGCAAATCCTGGCGAAAGTTGAGGGCGCGGTCGCGGCGGAAGTCGCGAGCCAGATCAAGCAATTCAACAATCAAATCGATGACCTGCTCGCTGAGACGGACGCGATCATCGCGCAGACCCGAAGCGCGGGTGCGGACTCGGCGCGGCGGGCGGACCTGCTGCAGCGGCTGGCGCGGCTGGAGGCGTCGACGCATTCGCTCTACCACGACGCTGCCAAGGTGCCCGGTCGCAAGAACGCCGAGACACTGACCCGCGCGATCATGGAGCGCTTGGAGACACAGGTGCGCCGCGCGGATTGGCTGCTGCGAACCGCCGTGCTGCCGCCGTGTCCTGATTTTACCTCGCAGATGCAGCATGTTCACAAGCAGGTCCAGGAGCTGGATGGGCTGGCGGCGGACATCGGGCTGGCGGTGAACCACGCGGGGCTGACGGAACTGATGGCCAAGCGCGCCCGGCTGATGGCGACGATAGCCGCAACGGTGCGCGCGCCGCTGACGCCGGAAGAGTCGGCAGAGCTGCGGGCGACGACGGACGAGCTGCTGGTACCGGTCCAGGCGCACCTGGACGAAGCGCAGGCTGCAGCGGAAGCCCGCTTGGCAACAAAAGGCCGCGGCGAGCGTTGACCGTGCCCGTTTGGCATGCTATCGGCAGGCGCTGAAGCGACGTGCGGACGGCCACGGAGCGAGGTCAGCATGAACAAGGTATTCGCCAGCGCGACCGACGCGATCCACGACCTGACCGACAGCGCGACGGTCCTCGTCTCCGGTTTTGGTCTGTCCGGCAATCCGGAGCACCTCATCCGCGCGGTCCACGCCCGCGGCACGCGCGACTTGACCATCATCTCGAACAACTGCGGCACGACCAATGACGGCTTGGGCGTCCTGCTCCAGGCCCGCCAGGTCCGCAAGATGGTCTCGAGCTACGTCGGCGAAAACAAGGAATTTGAACGGCAATTCCTCGCCGGCGAGCTGGAAGTCGAGCTGAACCCCCAAGGAACGCTGGCCGAGCGCATCCGGGCCGGCGGCGCGGGCATCCCGGCGTTCTTTACACCCACCGGCGCGGGCACTCTGGTCGCGGTTGGCAAGGAACAGCGTGAATTCAATGGGAAACTTTGTGTGCTCGAGACTGCGCTCAAGGGCGACTTCGCGTTTGTCAAAGCCTGGAAGGGCGACCGGCACGGCAACCTCGTGTACCGCAAGACCGCGCAGGCGTTCGCGCCGATGATCGCGACGGCAGGCAAAATCACGATCGCTGAGGTCGAGCACCTCGTCGAGCCCGGCGAGATCGACGCGGACCACGTGCACACGCCCGGCATCTACGTGCAGCGGATTTTCCAGGGCCATGACTGGCGCAAGCCGATCGAGCAGCGCACCACGCGGAAGCGCCCGACATGAAGCGAACATTCCCGCTGCTGCTGCTTTTTGCCCTGCTCGGCGGTTGCAAGCCGCCGGTCGCCCGTGTCAGCCCGCCCACGCCCGACATGCGTGCGCCTGCGCCGCCGGATGCGCTCGCGCCCGTGATCGCGCCGCCGGTCGAGGCGACCGTGAGCGTGCTGGAGCTGGGGCCGCCGGGGTCCGAGCGGCCAGCCTACAAGCGTCCGCCGGTCATCGACTTTCACGCACACCTGAGCCTCGATGGCCAGGAGCGGATCCAGCGCATCATGCGCGAAAACGGCATCGAGCTGATGGTCAACCTGTCCGGAGGCTCCTTTCGCCATGGGCCGGAACAGTGGCTGCAGGCCAAGATCCTGGCCGACGCGCTGGGCGGCCGGGTGGTCAATTTCATGAACCCGGACTGGACCGGCTACGGCGATCCGACGTGGGCGAAGCGCGAAGCGGACAGACTGGACGAAGCGGTGAATCGCTATGAATTCCGCGGCTTGAAGATCGCCAAAATTCTCGGTCTGGGCGCGATCGACGAGGCGACTGGCCAGCTGGTGAAGGTCGACGACGCGCGGCTGAATCCGCTGTGGCAGAAGTGCAGCGAGCTCGGCATTCCTGTGACCATCCACGTGGCCGATCCGCGCGCGTTCTGGTGGCCGCTGAACCCACACAACGAGCGCTGGGATGAGTTGAAAGTGCATCCGGGCTGGGCGTACGGCCAAGTGCCGCCGGAGCTGGCCGTGCAGCTGCCGGTGCGGCCCAAGCCGCCGTCGTGGGCGGAGCTGCTGGAGGCCGCCGAGCGGATGTACCGGGCGAACCCGCGGACGGTTTTTGTCGCCGTGCATTTTGGCAATGCTGCCGAGGACTTGGACTACGTGGATGGCCTGCTGAGCCGCAACGACAACGTGTACATCGACCTGGCGGCGCGGGTCGGCGAATTCGGCCGCCATCCGGCCGCGAAGCTTCTGGCATTCTTCACGAAATGGCAGGATCGCATTGTGTTTGGCACCGATATCGGCATCGGCTCGGACTTCCTGATGCTGGGATCCAACGGCGCGGTGGAGCCACAACTGCCCGAAGTGCGTCCATTTTACGAGGCGCACTACCGCTTTTTGGAGACCGGGCAAAAGCAGATCGCTCACCCAAGCCCGATTCAGGGCAACTGGAAAGTCGACGCGATCGACTTGCCCGCCGGGATCCTGCAGAAAATCTACCGCGACAACGCACTGCACCTGCTGGATCGCCAGCGGCTCAAGACGTTCGCCGCGCGGCAGCTGCCGGAGACTAAGCCGCGGCCGATTGGCGTGCCGGACGAGAATCAGCCCAAGCCGCCGCAGTAGCTACGCTGACCGAATTCCAACGTCAAAGCCTCGGTCATCCGCGCCGTGCCGCCAAAGGAGCACGCTCGCGGTCCAGTCCGGAATGCAACAGATCCGACCGACGAATTGTGGTATTCGATCAAGGTCAGCAGGCAGAGCTACGGCTCGCGCACCGGCGTCCGGCGCAGGACAAACAGCGCAATTGCGCCCATGCCGACGCCAAACCGGCAAGGCCTGGCCGCGCGAAGACCTGGAGCGCGATCAGCCGGGCCGCGGCAGTCAGCGATTGCGCACCGGCGTCCGGCGCAGGACAAACAGCGCAATTGCGCCCATGCCGACGCCAAACCAGAGCGTGCAAAACCGGATCAGCAGCGTCACCAGCGTGGCCTCGGGCTTGGCCAGCCCCAGACCCAGCGCGGGCGCGAGCAGGAGCGCGACCATGACCGCCTCGGTCGAACCCACGCCGCCGGGCAGCATGGACACCGCGCCAAAGAGCGTCGCCATCGCGTAGACGACGATCGCCGGCCCGAGCCCACCGGTGGCATCGACGCCGTTGAGCAGCAGCCGAAACGCGATCGCCTCCAGCAGCCACGCCAGCGCCGCCAGTCCGACGCCTTCCAGCAGCAGCCGCGGTCCGCACAGGATGCGCAACACCCCATGCACGCGCCGGCCCAGCGCCACGAGCTTGGCCAGCCGCGGGTGAGCGTGGGTCCGCGCCGTCAGCCCGTCCAGCAGCCAGGGCAACAGCCGCGGGTGCGCGACGCCCAGCAAGAAGCCCAGGCACAGCCCGAGCACGCCGAGAAAAAGCCCCGTGTGCGCGCCATAATGCGCCACGCCGATCGCGGCGATCGCCAGCAGGCCGACGACGTCTGTGAAACGCTCGGCCACGACCGAACTCGCCACCTCCGGAATCGGCGTGCCGCGCCGCTCGTTGAGCAGGAAACCCTTGAAGATTTCGCCCATTTTGCCCGGCGTGACCGTCAGCAAAAAGCCCGAGACAAACACCAGCCACGCCTCCACAGGCGTGACGTAGATGCCCAGCGCCTGAAGGTAACGGCGAAAACGCAGCGACCGCAGCGTGTAATTGCCCAGCACGAGTGCGCAGGCCGGCACAAGCATGCCGAACGGGTAGTGGAGCGCTGCGGCTTTCAGCTTGCCGACGTCGGCAAAAAGCGCGGCGCCGACCAGCACGAGCGTGAGCAGCAGGAGCGCGGTCCAGATCGTCTTGCGATTCAAGGGTTTGTCTCCGTTGGCGCGCGAGCCACGGCGGTCGCGAGCAGCGCCTCGACGCGCGCAAGCTCCTGGCGCAGCCGCGGCGGATCAAACTCGCCCGGTCCGCGCCAGTTAGGGTAAGTCTGCGTCAAATGGCGAAAATCATTCGCTAAATCTGCCACGACGCGCGGCTCCAGTGAGCCCATCCGCAGGCCGCCTTGACCGTCAGCCAGCAGGATCCAGCGCAGGTATGCCCGGCAAAAGCGCGTCTCGGGCGCGTCCGGCGACACGGCCAACAGCGCGTCGACCGCTTTGCGAATATCTGGAAAATGTTCCATGAAATCAGGTGCATGAGACACGCGCACGACCGCATTCGCGACCAGCTGACGCGCCGCCGGGTTGTGGGCAAGCGTCGGGCCATCGACGCTTTGCAAGAAGTCCTCCAGCAGCGACCAGACGGCCTGGTGCGCGCCAATCGCGTTCAGCCCGTCCAGCAGCCGATCCAGCTCCACGGACGGTGGCAGCGCGACCTCATGCAGCACCAGCGGCGGCGGCGGCTGTCCCGCGGGCTGAAACGGCGAAGCCGGCGGCGGCCGGTGCTCGCACGCCAGCAGGATCGCGAGGCCGCACGCGGCGAGGCAGCGGGTCAGTTGGCGCATGGCGCAATCGTCCAACGGCGCGGCAAACCCGAGAGCAACGCGTCGATCGTCTGCCCCGAGCGCACGTCGACAAAATTTGGCGCGACTTCCGCCAGCGGCAACAGGACAAAATCGCGTTGAGCCATCCGCGGATGCGGCAGCTGGAGCCCGGTCTCGTCCAGCCGCACGCCCTGCCAGTCCAGCAGATCGAGGTCCAGCGAGCGCGCCCGCGCCAAACCCTCGCGCTGCCGATCGCGCCCTTGGCTGCGCTCGATCGCCTGCAGGACGGTCAACACGGCCAGCGGCGGCAGGCTGGTCTCGCCCGCGCCGACCGCGTTGACAAACGTGCCGCCGCCCACGCCTTCCGCCGGCGTCGACAAGAACAGCTGGCTCAGCTGGGGGTTGCGCAACGCCAGCAGCCCGACGACCGCGCGCCAGCCCGCGCGGACGTGCCGTTCCGCGTCGCCCAAATTCGACCCCAATGCGATGAGAACCCGCGCCATTGCCCTGCCGCTTCGCCAGAATCGACAGGCGAGTGGCCTGCATGCTACCGTGTTGCGCCGTTCGCGGCGACCCCCGCGACGTCCTGGTCGGAGGAATATTAGCCAATGAACTTGCGCAAATCCAAGCTTTTCCCGTTCCTTTTCATGCTGTTGGCCGCATCCATGGCGTTCACGGCCTGCAAACACGCGCAATCTTCGCAAAGCGCGGCTGTCGAAACGCAGGGCCGCGAGCTACCGCCCGAGCCTGCTGCGGCGCCCGCGACGGCGACGCCAACGGCCGGTGCCGGCGGCGCTGCGCTGCCCAAGGGCGTGGATGCCAAGGACTTGGACGCGGCGGAGCAAAAGGTGCTGGCGGAAATTCTCGCCGAGCAGTTCGACCCGTGCGGCAAGCCGCGGTCGTTCGCCAACGCACTGGAGGCGGGCGATTGCCCGGTCGCGGGGAAGCTGACCCAGACGCTGATCACGTACCTGCAGGCTGGCGCCGGCAAGAAGGCGGCGATCGCCCAACTGCTCAAGGAAGTAGAGCGCATCAACACGCTGGTGCAGATCGACAACAGCCACGCACCGCGGCGGGGCCCGGCGGATGCGAAGGTCGTCGTGACGGAATTCAGCGACTTCGAGTGCCCGTTTTGCCGGCGCGCCGTCATCCCGCTGGAAAAGCTGCAAAAGCACTATGGTTTCGCGCTCTATTACCGGTTTTTTCCGCTCAAGCTCGCGCACCCGAACGCGGAGGGCGCGGCGCGCGCGGCGTGGGCGGCGCAGCAGCAGAACAAATTCTGGGAGATGCACGACCTGATGTTCGCCAACTCGGAAGGGCTGGATTGGGATTCGGTCAAGAAGCTGGCGGTCAAAGCGGGCGTGGACATGAAGAAATTCCTTGCGGATTTCGAGAGTCCCGCGTCCAAGGCCGCGGTTGATGCCGACGTGAAGGCCGGCGACGAGGCGGGTCTGGACGGCACGCCGACGTTTTACGTCAACGGCCGAAAGGCCGAGACGCTCGCGCAAGTGCAGGAAATCGTGCGTGAATTGATGCAAGGCGCGGGCGCAAACTTACCTGAACCGCTGGCAGGCGAAGAATTTGGCGCTGGCGATGTCGGCAAGACGGCGGCAGTCAAACCCGCAGCGCCAAGCCCGGCGGACAAGCCCGCGGATGCCGCCCCAGCCGCAGCAGCACCTGCCGCCGCACCGGTGAAGTAGCCGTGGCACAGGGCACGTTGCTGGTACTCGTCGGCCCGGCAGGCGCCGGCAAGACGACCTTGGCGCATCTGGTGCAAAATCGCGCTCCGGGCCGCCGCGCGTTTTCCGTCAGCCACACGACGCGGCCGCCGCGGCCGACAGAGGCGGACGGCGTGGACTACTATTTTGTCGACCGCCCGACGTTCGAGGCGCTGCGCGATCGCGGCGGTTTTGCCGAGTGGGCAGAAGTGCACGGCAACCTCTATGGCACGTCGCGCACGGAGATCGCCCGGCTGCACCAGGACGGCAAGGTCGCGCTGTTCGACATTGACATCGTCGGGGCGCACAACCTCTGGCGGCTGTACCCGGACGAAGTGCGGCTCGCGTTCCTGCTGCCGCCGAGCTGGCAGGTTCTGGTCGATCGCCTGCTGGCGCGCGGCACGGATACGCCCGAGGTCGTGCGGCGGCGGCTGCGAACCGCGCGGCTGGAGCTACACGCGGTGTGCGCGTCGCCGGCGCCGTGGCACATCGTCGTCAATGACCAGCTCGCGCTGGCCGCGGAGCAACTGGAAGCGCTGCTGGCGACGCCTCCGCCGCCGGCGCAGGACCCGCGGCTGGATCCGTCGGTCCGGGCGTTCTTGCGCGACGCGGAGGCCGATCCTCGCGCCGCGTGAGCGCTTTTGCCAACCTTTGTGGCCCCGGATGCCGGGGCAGTCAGGCGATGACATGCCGATTCCAGTGACCCACAAGCCCGTTCGCGTGCGCGTCGCGCCCAGCCCGACCGGCGATCCGCACGTCGGCACGGCCTACATTGGGCTATTCAACCTGGCTTTTGCCCGCTTCCACGGCGGTCAGTTCGTGCTGCGCATCGAGGACACGGACCAGAAGCGCTCGACGCGGCACAGCGAGGAGGCCATCTACAAGTCCTTGCGCTGGGCGGGGTTGCAGTGGGACGAGGGTCCGGACATCGGCGGCGCGTTTGGCCCATACCGCCAGAGCGAGCGCAGCGAAATCTATCGTGAACACACGCAGTTGCTGCTGGACAGCGGCGATGCCTACCGGTGTTTTTGCACCGCGGAGCGGATGGACAAAGTGCGCGAGGAGCAGCGCGCGCGCAAGCAAACGGCGCGGTATGACGGGTTTTGCCGCCACCTCAGCGCCCAAGAGTCCGAGGCGCGCAGCCTGACCGAGCCGCACGTGATTCGCCTGAAATTTCCGCAAGATGGCGAGACATCGGTGCCCGACGCGCTGCGCGGCGCGGTCGTTTATGACAACGGCCAGATCGACGACCAGGTGCTGATGAAGTCCGACGGGCTGCCGACCTACCACCTCGCGAACGTGGTGGACGACCACCTGATGGCGATCACGCACGTCATCCGCGCGGAGGAATGGCTCAATTCGACGCCCAAGCACCTGGCGCTGTACGCGGCGTTTGGCTGGGAGCCGCCGGTGTTCGCGCACATGCCGCTGCTGCGCAACGCCGACAAGTCCAAGATTTCCAAGCGCAAAAATCCGACGAGCTTGGAGTACTACCAACGCGCCGGGATCCTGCCGGAGGCGCTGCTGAACTTCCTGGGACTGATGGGTTATTCGCGCAAGGACGCCGTGGGTCAGGACGTGGAGAAATTCACGCTCGATGAATTCATTGCGGATTTGGACTTGACGCGGATCTCGCTGGGCGGTCCGGTGTTCGACCTGCAGAAGCTGGACTGGTTGAACGGGCTGTACCTGCGCGCGATGACGCCCGAACAGCTGGCCGATCGCGTGACGGCGTTCCAGCGCGAAGGCGATCGGCACGCCGCGGTTGGACAGCTGGTGCAAGAGCGCGTGACGTCGCTGGGCGATTATTTCGACCACGCGGGCACGTTTTTTCGCGGCGCGGTGGAGTACGGCTTGCACGCGCGGTACTTCATCGTCGGCGCGGGGAGCCGCAAGAAGACGGCGGTGCGCCTGACGCGCTTGGAATCCCAGCAGTTTTTCGAACGCTGCACGGCCTCGCTGGAAGAGCAGGCGGTCTGGACGCCGGAATTCATCGAGGCGCGGCTGCGGGTGATCTGCGAAGAAGCCAAAGTCGCGGTCGGCGATGGCTTCATGGCGGTGCGCGTCGCGTGTCTGGGCCGTCCGACGTCGCCGCCGCTGTTTGAGAGCCTGCATGTGCTGGGCCGCGCGCTGACGCTTTCGCGGCTGCGCCACGCTTCCGGCTTGCTGGCCGATGCGAATTTCCTGCAACGTGCGCTTGCGGACGTTGAAACCGAGTTGGCAGCCGCACGTGCGGCGCTGCTCTCTCCCAACCCCACACCGGAGGCTTCCCATGCCTGAATCGAAGCCCACCCAGACCGCGCGCGGCTGGCTACAAACGGGACAAGCGCCCAAGGATCGGGTCACGGAAGTGGCGCGGGCCTCGGCGCTGCTGAGCGGGCAGATCCCGCTGATCGCCGCCGCGCTCGTACCGGCGCTGCAACCGGACGTCGAGATGGCGCTGCTGGTGGAAGCTGATGCGCGCGGCATGCTCGGTCTGGTCGATCTGCTGGCCGAGCACGCCGCGGGCAAGGCCGTCACCAAACACGCGCGCAAGCTGCTGTTTCGCGCCAAACAGCGCGGGATTGCCGTGCCCGAGCGCGTGCAAGCGCGGGCGCCCGTGAGCTTGGCCGCGCGGCCGGAGCCGCTGCCGTCCTTTGCCTCGACTTTTGACGCCGACGGCAATCAGCTGCTGATGCTCGGCGGTTGGGCGCCGGCGGAAGGCTCCTGGTGCCTCGCCGGCTTCGTGCACGACACGGACGGCCTGCATTCGGTCTACTTCATGCCGCACCTGTCGCGCACGGCGCACCGGGAGATCGTCGACAAGATGCGCGGCAGTTTCCATGGCGAAGTGATTGATGTGCCAAATGATTTCGCCGCGAGCCGCCTGCGCTGGGGCACGGATCGCCGCGATGCGCGCCAAGCCGGCTGGGAAGGCGATCAAGCGGACGCGCGGCGCATCCTGGCCGACATCGAGCCGCTGGGCGAGATCGAGTTCAACCTGCACAGTGACGACGAGAACCTGCTGACGGCGCACCTGGACTCGGCGGACGCGATCTGTGCAGTAACGGCCGACCTCCTGGACGCGCGCGCGCTGCGCAAGGCGTGCTTGGCGGCGCTGCAGGCCGAAATCCGGACGGCGAGCGCGCCCGAACTGGCGGCGGCGCTGGAGACCTGGATCGCCGCGTGGTTTGACGCCGATCGCCGGACGAACTACGCGGGGCGGTTGGAGATCGAGGCCTGGCTACGCCATCAGATGAACCAGCGCGAGGAGATGCTGCGGGCGTTGGCCGTGGCCCGGCTGATGCGCGATCTGCAGCGACCAGTCCTCGCCGCGCCGGTTTTTGCCCACACGGTGCGCCAGCAGCTGCGGCCGGACGTGCTGAAATCGTGGCAGGGAACGCCTGAACCGGGGAGCACGCCATGAGCGGCGCGATCTTTGTCGTGGATGCCGCGCGCACTGCAGTCGGGCGGTTTGGCGGTGGTTTGGCGACCGTGCGCCCCGACGATCTGGCCGGCCACATTCTGCGCGCGCTGGTCGAGCGCAACCGGCTGCCGATGGAGGAGATCGACGAAGTGGTGCTGGGTTGCGCAAACCAGGCGGGCGAAGATAACCGCAACGTCGCGCGCATGGCCGTGCTGGCCGCCGGGCTGCCGTTCGAGGTGCCCGCGCACACGATCAACCGGCTCTGCGCCTCGGGCCTGGACGCTGTGCACGCCGCGGGCCGCCTGATCGCGCTCGGCGAGGCCAACATTGTACTCGCGGGCGGCGTGGAGAGCATGTCGCGCGCGCCGTGGTCGGTGCCCAAGCCGTTCACGGAGCCACCGCGGGGCAACAACGTGATGTACGACACGGCGCTGGGTTGGCGGTACCCAAATCCGCGGCTGGAGGCGCGGTTTCCGCTGGAGCCGATGGGCGAGACCGCGGAGAACGTCGCCGAGAAGTTTGCAATCTCCCGCGAAGCGCAGGATCGTTTTGCCGTCGCGAGTCATGAAAAAGCTGTAAGTGCGCGTGGTGCAGGGCGTTTCGCCGATGAACTCGTGGCAATTCAGGCGCCCTCAGGGAAAGCGACCGTGACCGTGGATGCCGACGAAGGCCCGCGGCCGGACGCGTCGACCGCCTCGCTCGCCAAGTTGCGACCGGCTTTTCGCGCCGGCGGCAGCGTGACGGCGGGCAACAGTTCCACTTTGAACGATGGCGCCGCAGGCCTGCTGCTGTGCTCGGAATTCGCGGTGAAACGCCATAATTTTCAACCGCTTGCCCGCTGGATGGGCGGCGCTTCGGCGGGCGTGGATCCGCGCGTCATGGGCATCGGGCCGGTGCCCGCAGTCGCCAAGCTGATGACCCGCCTGGGCTGGGAATGGTCCGACATCGGGCTGCTTGAGCTCAACGAGGCCTTCGCGGCGCAGGCGCTCGCCGTGTTGGGCCATTGGCCGATCGACCCCACGCGCGTGAACGTCAACGGAGGCGCCATCGCGATTGGTCACCCGCTCGGCTGCTCGGGGGCGCGCATCGTCGCGACGTTGCTCCACGAGATGCGCCGAACCGCCACCCGGCGCGGCATCGCTGCGCTCTGCGTCGGCGTCGGCCAGGGCGTCGCGTCGGCGTTCGAACTGGTGTGAAGCGCTCATCGAGTGAATGGCCCCGACCGCGCACAGCAGTTCGCGCCGAGCCGCAAGCGCGCCCAAGGGCCCCGCGCGTCCGTCAGAGCCGCTGAGTCCAGCGAATTCATCGGAGCGGGACCGGCCGAGGGAGCGTACTCGCGGAGGTGACCGAGGTCGGCGAGGACATAGGCCGCGGATCGGCCGGGATGCCAACCGCGGTCAGTTCGCCTCGACCAGCGCCGCGAGCCGCTCCTCAAACAGCAGCTCCAGCTCCTCGATCTCGGAACCTTCAATCAAATCCCGTTCCAGATTACGTAGATACACCGCAACCGTGCCGTGATCCAGCAGGTCCAGCGACCGGCTGAGCATCCGTCCGCCGTCGGTCTTCTTGGGAATTTCCTCGAACACCGCGGTCAGCTTGAGCCCTTCCTTGGCGATCTGCCGAAGCACGCGCTGGATGGCCTGACGTGCGGCAGTACGCTCGTAGCGCGCGGGCGCCGGCATCGACGGGTCCACGTCCGCCGCCGCGGCGTAGCGCTCATCCGCCTCGGGAAAGCGCCCCTGTAGCTCCAGCGACAGCGCCTCGGCCCGCAGCAGCCGCGGATCCTCGCTGTCGATCGCGCGCGCCACTTCCAGCTCCACACGGCTCGCGTCAAACCGCCCGAGGTCCGCCAGCAGCTCCGCGCGCCACGTGTACGCTTCCAGCCAATCCGGGTCGAGCTGCACGTACTTCGCCAGCGCCTTGAGCGCCTCGTCATACGCGCCCGCCGCGACATGCGCGTCCGCCAGCCACGCCCACAGATCGGGATCGCCGGCCATCTCCGCGCCGAGCTTGAGACAGAAAGCCACGGCTTCCGCGGGGTTTTCGTCCAGCAAGTACTCGATTTCTTCAATGTCACTGCGTCGCATGGAGCCTCCGGCCAATGTGGCGGCGCATCACAGCACTTTGCCGCGGCCAACGTCAACGTCGCGTGCCATGCTTGTGTCGGTTGTGCAGCAACCATTTTGGACTACTTGACCCCACTTCCGCCGGATGTTATCTAGCCCGCGGTCAGCACGTCCTTTGGGCGGGCAGGCTGCTGTGTCCTCGCGCCTCCGCCAAGCGGTGAAGGCAACGGCCGCAGGAGCGCGGTCTTACAGCCGCGCGGGCGAGTAACAGGCTCAAACTGAGTGCAGGGCTCATCTGTTACGCATCAACCGGGGTCATGGACCCCTCTGGAAACGCCCGGGATCTCCCCGGTCAGCCAGGGATACTAAGGAGCAGAAAACCGATGTTTCATACGATTGCCGAAATCTTCGAGAAGGGCGGCTGGGGCATGTGGCCGATTCTTGGCCACCTCGTCTTCATCATCGCCATCATGTTTGAGCGCATCTTCGTGCTCTACATCCGCTCGAGCGTGAAGAAAGAAGAGTTCATCAAGCTGCTGCAAGTTCCGATCCTCAAGGGCGATCTGAACCGCGTGCTCAAGGTCTGCGCGACCTACCAGTACCCGCTCGCGCGCATCGTGCACGCTGGCGTGCTCAAGGTGAAGCGCTCGGACGAAGAGGTCCAGGCGGCGATGGACGAGGCCTACCTGCGCGAGATCCCGGCGATCGAAAAGCGCATCGACTACCTGAATCTGCTCGGCAACACGGCGACGCTCGCTGGTCTGCTCGGCACGATCTCCGGTCTGATCGCGACGTTTGGCGCCATTGGTAAGCCGGACGTGGACGCTTCGCAGCGCTCCACCCTGCTCGCCAACGGTATCGCGGAAGCGATGAACTGCACGGCGTTCGGTCTGCTCACGGGCATCATCGGCGTGCTTTCGTTCGCCGTGCTGACGTCCAAGGCCAAGGAAATCAAGTCGGACATCGACGAGGGCACGGTTCGCGTGCTCAACCTGATCGTCGCCAATCGCAACAAGATGGGCGAGATCAAGGACGAAGCGGCGGCGTAAGCCCCGTTTCACGGCCCCGCGTCCAACGCGCTGGTTCGCCCAGACACGTTGCGGGGCATCTGGATCGGTTTTCTGCACTGGCTTCTCCTGGAGCGCGGCATGAGCAACCCTGCCGTGCCGCGCTCCGGGGCTGCCTGACTCCGGCGACCGCCGCAAGGCGCACCCGGCAAGGTCAGTGGGCAAAAGACCCGGAATTGACTCTGATTTTTTGACTCTCTCAGACGGAACGAGGACACAATGGGTGGTGGAGCATCAGGAAAAGGCGGCGTTGCCGATGCATCTTTGAACGTGGTTCCGTTCATCGATCTGCTGGCGTGCACAATCTGCTTCCTGCTCGTTTCGGCGGTCTGGACGCAGATGTCCAAGATCGACGTGGATCAGGCTCTCCCGAAGGCGTCCAAGACGCCTCCGAAGGAACCGCCCAAGCCGGAACCCAAGATCAACCTGGCGATTACGCCCACCGGTTACCTCGTGAACCTGTGGAACGCCGACAAGATGACGACGCCCAAGCCGGATCTGGTGCAGCCCAAGCGCATCCCGACCAACGGCGAGTTCAAGATGTGCCGCGGCAAGGGCACGCTCTCGGACTGCAAAGGCAACATCGAGACCTTCAAGAAGTACGACCGCGCCAAGCTCAAGGAGACCCTCGAGGGCTTCATGAAAGACGCGGGCTTGGGCGACAAGGTCAAGATCATGGTCGCCGCCACCGACAAAGTGCAGTACGTGCACCTGATCGGCACGCTGGACACGATCCTGAACTCCTGCGACCCGGCATCGCCCAAGACGTGCCTCAAAGGGCCCAGCGTCGGCGACATCAACCTGCTGCGCGCGGAAGGCTTCACGACCTTCGAATAACCATCGCGTCTGAACGACGACGAAAGACCCAACCGGGCGGCGACAGAGCACCGCCCCTACCTGAGGATCGAACATGGCCATCCACCACCCCGGATCACGCGCAGGCACCGGCGTCGCGCTCAAGGCGATCCGCGAAGCAGTCATGCACGGCAGCGGCAAGGGCATCTTCGCCACGCTGAACGTCGTGCCCATGATTGACTTGTTCACGATGCTCGTGATCTTCCTGATTCAGCAGTACAGCGCGTCGGGCGAATTGACCTTGGTGAATCCCAACGTGGCCCTGCCCAAAGCTGGCGCTTCCGCCGAGCTGCTGCGCGCGCCGATGATCGGTCTGACGCGCGCCGATTCGACCTCGCAGGGCGACCTGCTGTTCGAGAACCAGCGCATCATGAGCCTGGCGGACATCAATGAAGTGAAGTTCCCGTCGTGGGACATCAAGCCGCTGGCGGACGTATTGAAGCGCACGTGGGCTGTGCAGCAGTCCGCCGCGAACAAGAAAGACAAGGAAAACCGCAAGGTTATCATCCAAGCCGACCGTACGGTGCCCTTTCAGGTCATCAAGATGGTCATGGCGACTTGCGGACGCAATGAGTACCGCGAGCCCAACTTTGCCATCATGGTGGACTCCAAGGGCGACGAAGGCAGCGCGGCGAAATAATGTGTAGTTCCACGCCGACGCTGCACCTCTCGTCGCCGGGATCCATCGCACGCACGCTCAACTTCTGCCGCCTCTCTGTGTGGCTCGTCGTGTCGAGCCTGCTGATTGCGTCGGCCAGCCAAGCCAAACCAGCCACGCGGGTCTTTCTGAACGGCACCGAGTCGACGGTCTACTTCAACGACGGCGACAGCTTTCAGGTGCTGGAAGGCCCGCTGCGGGGGACCAAGGCGCGCCTCTCGGGCTTCAACACGCTGGAGAGCTTTGGCCCGGCGCATCGTTGGGGTACGTGGGATCCGCATGAGCTGTACACGATCGCCAAGGAAGCCGCGTTGAACGCGCGCCGCGGCACGTGGCACTGCAACAGCGACATGGCCAAGGACGGCTACGGCCGAATCCTGTGGCACTGTGAGGACCTGATCCTCGACGACATCCGCAAAGGTTTGGCGCACGTGATGACCGTGACGGCTGAGCCGGCGCCGGCCAAGCAGCTGGAGCTGCAAAAGCTTGCGCAAGCCGAAAAGTTGGGCATGTGGGCCAAGGGCATCCCGCCGTTCATCCTGACGTCGCTGCATTCGGCGGACGAGGGCGCGGGCGCGGAGACGTACAACCGCCTGATCTCCACCGCAGACGGTCACACTGAGAAGTGGAAGCATCAGGACGACTACAAGGACTGCCAATGGGTCTGCCATCCGAGCGGCGCGTGCATGCTCTACGTCGGCTTCCAACGCCGGTATGGCGCCAACCAAGCGGAGTGCCTCAAGCCCTGAGGCAGGCCGTTCGACCGGAACCCGGACAGCCAGGACAACAAGACCCGAAAGACGTGGACAACCACCAGCGACGGGGCGGACAGGTGCAGTATGCGGCGTTTGTGGGTAGTGTCAGTCTTTCTCGTCAGTTGTTACACGCCCAGCGGCGGCCCGGTCCTGGGCTATGAGACCGGCGACGACCGGTGCAGCAACGGCATCGATGACGACCACGACGGCCTCATCGACTGCGCGGACAAGGATTGCCTCTACGCGTCCAGCATGTGCGGCCAGGTCATCCCGTTGGTGACGGCGCAGCGCCCGCTGACGGAAAACACGCCGGCACTGTGCCACGACTTGATCGACAACGACGACGACGGCAACTTCGACTGCAGCGACAAGGACTGCCAAGCGGTCGCCGAAGCCTGCTGCAGCAACGAAAACACCGACGCGAAATGCAAGGACGGCATCGACAACGACGGCAACGGCTTCATCGACTGCCTTGATTTCGGCTGCAGCCACGGCATGTTCGTCACGGTCTGCGTGGAAAACACGGACGCGTTGTGCAGCGACGGCCTGGACAACGACGGCAACAAGAAGGTCGACTGCGCGGACAGCGGCTGCAAGAACACAAGCGTCTGCCTGCCCGCCGCCGCGACCGGCGTTCTTGGCCCGGAGGACACGCTCACGGCGTGCAGCGACGGTATCGACAACGACGGCAACGGCTTCAAGGATTGCGCGGACTTCTCGTGCTCCAAATCCACGGACCCGGCGATCCTGGCCTATTGCGCGCTCCACACGGAGAACACCAAGGCGACGTGCTCGGACGGCATTGACAACGACGGCAACGGTTACACCGATTGCGCGGACCACAACTGCTCGCAAAAGGGCGACGCCGAGGCGATCGCTTACTGCGCCTCGATCGGCGAGACCAGCTATGCGGCGTGCACCGACGGCATCGACAACGACGGCAACGGCTACGTCGACTGCGGCGACTACAGCTGCTCGCAGTCGACTGACGTGTGGAACACAACCGACGCCACCGGCCAGCCGGTCACAAAGACGGTCGCCGACTACTGCGCGACCATCCTGGAAAACACGTTCGCGCGCTGCACGGACGGCATCGACAATGACGGCAACGGCCACACCGACTGCCAGGACTACTCATGCAGCAAGGCCACCGACCTCACGGTGCGCCAAGCGTGCCAGGAGAGCTTGGTCACCGATGCCCGGAGCGCCGACCAGAAATGCAGCGACGGCATCGATAACGATGCGGACGGCTACACCGACTGTGACGACTGGGATTGCTCCAACAACCCGGTCGTGACCGTGTGCAACGGCAAGCCCAAGGTCTGCGGACCGTAGCGCTGCGGGCGTGAGCCCAGTCGCCAAGTGCTCTTATTTGTTCGAGATGACCCAAGGAGTGCGCATGTTCCGGATTCTGACACTCGCCGCCTGTCTGTGCTGGCTGACCACGCCCGCATTCGCTGATGAGCCCAAGAAAGAGACTGATTGCAGCAACCACATCGACGACGACGGCGACACGATGGTCGACTGCGCGGACGCCGACTGCCGGGAAGATCCCGCGTGCAAGGCAGGTCAAGGCCCCGAGAACACCGACGCCACGTGCAGCGACTGGATCGACAACGACGGCGACGGCCTGGTCGACTGCGACGATCCCGACTGCGAAGGCCCTGGCATCCAGGTCTGCAAGGGCTCTGCGGGAGTGGGCGGCAAGCACACCGCCAAATCGCATGTCGCCACGCCGATTCCCGCCAGCTCAGTCGCCAACGGCATGAACGAAGAGGGCATTCCGCTGGAAGCCCTCAAAGCCATGGGCGAAAGCACGGATTTCTTTGAGCTTATCGGCAAGTTCGGCGACAAGGACGGCGAGCGCAACGACCAGGTCTGCTCGGACGGCATCGACAATGACGGCGACGGCCGCACCGACTGCGACGACTTTGGCTGTCGCTTCGACCCGGACGTCAGCGTGTGCCGCAGCAACTCCGGCGTGCGCCTCGGCGTCATCTCGATGGTCCAGGGCGGCAAGCTGGCCAGCACGGCCACGCCGCAGGGCGGAACGGGCGTCACGACCAACACGTACACAACGCAATTTTCCCGACTGGAAGCCAACGTCCTCGGCCCCATCTCGCTCATCCAGAACTCGTTCTTTCTCCTGAGCACGCGCCTGGAACGCACGCCGCGCCTGACGTTTGCCATGTTCCAGATGCCGATCGGCAACACCGGCCACTTCCTGAACCTCAACTCCGGCGGCGGCGGACTCGCTGCGGGCCTGATCACGACCGGCGCCAAGAATATGTTCGTAGAATCAGCCGATTACATGTACCGCGCCTTCGAGCAGGCCAACGGCGCCGCGCTGGAAGCGTACGGCCCGCTCACATCGGGTTCGACCCTCACCTATCGCGTTTTCGCCGCGGGCGGCTCCGGTCAAACCACGGGCAGCGTCGGCGGCACGTACATCAAGAACAACGACACCAGCTACACCTACGGCGCCGGTGCCCAGATCGGCATCAACGTGATCGGCATTTACAACCGTTTTGACACGGAATTCCTCTACACGGCCGCGCCAATGCAGCTGGGATTCCTGGCAGGCGTGAAATTCGACCAGCGCTCCGCTGAGCGCTACCCGGCGGCCAACGTGCTGGGCGTCTTCAAGTGGAACCGCCTGTATCTCAAGACGGAATTGTATGCCAAGCGCGACATCGACTACTCGTCCAACTCGGTGGCGTACAACGCGCGCTTGGGCGTGCTGGTCATTCCCAAATGGCTCTACATCGGCGCGGATTTTGGCGCGTTCGTCTCGGATCCGATGCTCAATGTGCCGGCGGCTGCCGCGGCGAACCTGACCAAGCAGCTGGACGAACAGCAGTGGCGGCTCGCGGCGCACGTCTATTTCTGGCGCAATATCGGCATCTTGTCGCTGATTTACCGCGATCACCAGGTGCAAGGTTCGGACTCTGTCGCCCAGATCCATGAGCAAGAGATCTTCGGCAACATGACCTTCCGCTTCTGACCTGACGTTTCGCCGCGGCAAAATCCGCCCACGCACGAATACCACCTGACGGGCCCACTGCCCGCGGAGTGGCGAATGCTGTGGCGCGGACGAATCTGGCTGCCGATCCTGCTGGCGCTGTGGCTGGGCGCGCTTGTGGGCTATCTGCTGCCGCTATGCTGGCCTGCGGCGCTTGTGGGACTGGTGGCTGCGCTGCTGGCGTGCCTCGGGCTGGCGCGGCGCGGACCCACGCTGACGGGCCCGGCGCTGGCGTTCGGGGCCATTGCGCTCGCGGGTGCGCTCCGGGCGCAAGGCGCGTTGCCGCGGCCGGAGCCTCTCGATCTGCCGCTTGCCCACCGGACGCCGCCGATTCAGCGCCTGGATGTCGTCACCGAGCCCGAATGGACGCCGCAAGGCCAGCGTTTTCTCGCACAGTGGCTGGCGCGCTGCGAGCCAACGGACGCGGGTCTGGCGTGCCGGCAGCGCAGCGGGCTGGTGCGCGTGGACGTGCGCGGCGAAGGCTGGCTGGAGCGCGACGTGCGCGTGCACGCGGGTGATCGGGTCCGCGTGCCGTCTTTTGTCGGCCCGCCACCGCACTACGGCAATCCGGGCGCGATGGACCTGCGCGGCGTGTGGCAGCGCCGCGGCTGGCTGGGCGCGCTGCACGTCGCGGATTCCCGGCAGTTCGCGAAGGAACAGCAAGTGGGCTGGCGCTGGCAGGCTCCGTGGCGCGCAATCCAGCGCGGCGTGGGCACGTGGCGGCGAACGCTCGTCGCGGCGTTGCGAACAGCGGTTCCGGGCCATGAAGGCGGCGTGCTTGCAGCGCTGGCGCTCGGCGACGGCAGCGACGATGACCCGCAATTCGACGACTGGCTCCGCGCGACAGGGACCGCCCACGCGATCGCGGTGTCGGGCAGCCACTTGGCGATCGTGCTGCTGCTGAGCCATGGGCTGCTGGGCCGCCTGCTGGTCTGGCTACTGCCCAGACTGCTGCGGCGCTGGCCGCGCGACCGGCTGCTGCTCGTGCCGAGCCTGCTCGTGGTCTGGGGCTACGTGCTCATCACCGGCAGCGCGGCGGCGACGTTGCGCGCGGCGTGGATGGCGAGCGTGATGCTCGCGGGGCGCGCGGCAGGCCGTCAAGTGGATGTCGTGGAATCGCTGGCTTTTTCGGCGGTCGTGCTGATCGGGCTGTCGCCGGCGACGGCGCTGGACGCCGGGTTCGCGCTCTCCATTGCCGGCGTGATCGGGCTTCTGGTGGCCGCGCAGGTGCCCATGCCACCGCATGCGTCGGCGTGGCAGCGCCGGTGGCTGCAGCTGTGGCGCGGATGTCTGGGTCCGTTTGTGCTGACCGCGCCGGTGACGGTGCTGGCGTTTGGCAGCTTGGCGTGGACGGCGCCGTTGGCGAACCTGCTGGTTGTGCCGATGGTTGCCGTGCTGCTGCCCTTTTCGCTCGCCAGCGCGGTGCTGGCCTGGCTCTTGCAGCCGCGTTGGCTCGCGCCGCTGGCACACGCCGGGCTGTGGCCCTTGCGGCATCTGGCCGCGATCCCGCTGCGTTGGCTGCCGCAGTGGCACGGCCCGACCTCGACGGGTCTCGCGCTGTCGCTGGTGCTGCTGGCCGCTTTGCACTGGTATTGGCACGGCAACCGCCGCAGCGCGCGGCACCTCTGGCTGGCGATCGCCGTGGTGTTCGTCAGCACGGTCTGGCACCAGGAGCGCGACCGCGTGGCGCCGGGGTCACTGCGGCTGACCTGGCTGGACGTCGGCCACGGCGACGCGGCGCTGCTGGAATGCGACGACGGCTCGCGAACGCTCATTGACGGCGGCGGAGAAGTTGGGGACGGCGGGCGCGTCGGCAAGCTGGCCGTGCTGCCTTGGCTGCAAGCGCGCGGCATCACAAAGCTCGACCGGATGGTGCTGACGCACGGTCATCCGGACCACGAGAACGGGCTGCTGCCGGTCGCCCAGCGGCTGGATGTCGCGGAATTCTGGTGGAATGGGCAGCCGACCGGCGGCGCCGAGCATCCGGCCCTGCTCGATGCCCTGCGCGCGCGCCGGGTGCCGTGGCGCAATTTCGCGAATTCCCTGCACGGACCAAGGCAATTTCGTTGTGGCAGCGCGCAGTTGCGGCTGCTCTGGCCGACGCCGGAGCGCGCGCCCTATCCGGCTGGACTGGGGCTGAACGACGGCTCGCTCGTCCTGGAGGTGGCGCTCGGCCGCAACCGCTTGCTGCTGACGGGCGACATCGAGGCGCGCGCCGAAGCTGCGCTGGTCGCGAGCGGCGCGCTGCAGGCTGCGGCGGTGATCAAGGCGCCGCACCATGGCAGCAAGACATCGAGCACGCCGCCGTTTCTGGAGGCCGTCCAGCCGCTGCTCGCCGTGGCGCCGTCGCGACCGTGGGGACAGCTGGCATTTCCGCACCAGGTGGTGCGCGACCGGTACGCCGCGCGCGGCACGGCGCTGTGGGCGACGGCGCAAGGCGCGGTGACGCTCGTGATGACGGCTGAGCGCACGGACGCGCGGCAGCAAACCCGCGAGATGACGCTGTGGCTAGCTGGCGGCGCCGAGGCCAAAGAGGTCCAAGCCGGGGCGCTGCCACGCCTTGAAGACGGGACACTGGCGCGCCCAGCGGCAGTTGCTCTGGCAGACTTCCGTGGCGACCATCGCGCGGTTCTTGCGCTTGGGACAAGGCAAATAGTTGCCGCCCTGCAGCGAGATCGCGTTCAAGACTTTGTCCGATTCCCGCCGCGCCATGCCCGTCGTATACGTGGCGCGATCGACGCTGTCAAAGGCCTTTTTGCCGCCGACGCAGCGCGATCCCCAGCGCGATCGCCGCCAGCCAGGCCACCGCCGAGACCACCAAGCCGGCGTGCAGCCCGGGCGCGGCGAACTGCCAGACGACCTGGTGCTGACCCGCCGGGATCGCCACCGCGCGAAAGAGCCCGTCGGCCCGGACGATGGGCTGCGTCTGGCCGTCGACGGTCGCGGTCCATCCCTGAGCGAGCGTGTCACGCAGGACCAGCACCGCCGGCGCGGTCGCCGTCGCCTGTACCGCGACCCGCGTAGGCGTGTCTTCGACAAACTGCAACTGCCCGCCTGCGCCGGGCGTGTGCGGGAGCGGCTCGGCCAGGACCGTCGTGTCCAACGGCGTCTGCGCGAGTCGGGCGATCACCGCCTTGCTGTCCGAGTCCACGGCCAGGCTTTGGGCCCAGGCCAAGCGCGCCATCGGCTTGGGGTTTTGCCGCAATTGGTGACCCGATCCGAGCGTCGCCGTGACCGGCCACGCCTTGAAGCCGCGCTGCAGGCCCGGGTCGCGGGCGTCGATCAGGAGCTCCGACACGGCCATTCGGTCCAGCCACGCTGTCGGCGCGCGGATCTGGAAATTCACCGAGTAGCCGTCATTCGGATGGCTCGCGAGCAGATTGCCGTACCACTTGGCCTCGCGCGTCACGGTGGGCTCGTACCCGCCCGCGACGCGCACGCCCGCGCGACCGCCAAAATCGGCGTGGCGCAGCGCGGCTGAAGTGGCCAACCGGTGCTGATCCCCGACGGCGCTGACGATGGCCGCAGCGTCCTCCGGCGACCAAGCCACGGCGCTTTGCGGATACTGGAACGCGGCACCGACGTGCAGGCCACCGAACCAGAGCGCCTCCGCAGTCGCGATGCAGGCAACGACCGGCGTCAGGCGCGCGTGCCAGTCGGGATGGCGCAGCATCCAAGCGGCGACCGCAAGCGCGGCGGCCACCGCGAGCAGCTCCGCGCTGACCAGCGGCGAGACCGCGGCAGCTTCACGGGCTTTGGCGTGGATGATATCCGCCCACCAGCCGCGATCCGTCCGGACCTGCAGCGCCAAAAGCGCCGGCACCGCCGCCAGCGCCAGCAGAGCGAGCGGTCCAAACTGCTGCATCGACGTGGACTTGTGCGGCACGGCGACGACCTTGCCTTTGCCGGGCGGCTTGGCCAGCACCAGCGGCGCGGCATCCAGCGGGGCCAAGCCGTCTGCGGCGAGCAGCGCCATCAACGCGACCGCCGGCAGCAGCCACCGGCTCGGCACGCGGAACGCGCCAAAGCCCGGGATGAGGTCCACCAGCGTCGCCAGCAGCGGCGAGTCCTTGCCGAGCGACACGAGCACGAACAGGCCCACGAACGCGAGCAAGATGCCGCCACGCACGCCCGACCGCAGCGCACCGAGCAGCCCAAACGCCAGACCGACCGCGCCGATCCACGCCACGGATTCGTGGTACGCGACGTTGGCGAGGCTCGGCCCCGGCCCGCCCCACACGTGCGGCGCCAGCGCCGTGAGCACGCTGCGCGACGGGGCCGAGAACGCGGTGCCCAGCTCCTCGGGCGTCGCCAGCGAACGGCTGAGCTGATCGGCAATCGCAGCGGTCGGCAGCAGTTGGGCCGCCGCCAGCAGCGCCGCGCCGACACCCGTGACCGCCAGCACCGCGAGCGCCGCGACGGATCCCGGCCAGCGCGCCAGCCCGGTCGCATCCGCCGGCGGATCCGCGTGAGTCACCACATGCGCGAGCAGCAGCGCCACCAGCCCGGCGCCGCACAGGAAGGTCACCTGCGGATGGCCTGCGAGCACCTGCAGTGCGGTCATCACCGCGGCCAGCAGCGCCAGCGCCGGACTGCGCAGCCGCCATGCACCCAGCACCGCCGCCCAGAGCCACGGCCACAGCGCCCAGGCCTCCACGAGGCTGACGTGCCCCGCCCATAAGTGCCCCCACGTCGCGCCCGAGCCCAGCCACACAGCCGTGGACGCCAGCAGCGGCCACACCGACTGCCGAGCGCGCGGTCCCAGATGCACGTGCGCCAGCACCGCGCCGCCCGCGCCCAGCATCAGCAGGTGCACGATGTACAACATGAGCACGGACGCCTTGCCCGTCAGGAGCGCCACGACCAGGTTCACCGGATACAGCAGCCCCAGCTGCATCCCGGCGTGGGACGCCACTCCGCCCAGCAGCCAGGGATTCCACACCAGCAGCTCGCCGCGCCGCAGCGCCGCCGCCGCGACGTCGCGCATCGGCAGCTGATAGCTGAACAAGTCTGCACCGTCGCCCACGTACACGCCGGGCAGCGTCAGCGCCCACAGCAGCGGCAGCGTCATCGCTGCGATCCCGGCCGCCAAAATGGCTCGACTGCGGTTTGCCATTGCTTTCCCCCGCTTGCAGCGCGCCTAGCCTTCCAGCAGCGCGTCCGTCATGCGAAACAGCCCGGCCAGCGAGTCGGGTTCATCCGGCGCCCGCGGCACCGGCAGGACCTGCAGGTCGCGCGCCAGCCCGTGCACGGTTTCCACGACGCGCGCGTCCGCCAGTGCGAGCGTCGCCAGCCGCCGCGCCGCCGCGCCCAACAGCTTCGCCGTTCGCGGCGCCTGAGCATCGTCCCCGCCGATCGCGTCCGGGCCCAGCGCCAGGAGCAGCGCCTCCAGCTGCGTCTCCAGCTCCGGGCCCGCCGCCGCCGGCGACGTGGGAAACGGCGCCACGCGATTGACGATCCACGTGCCCGCGTACATTTCCTGCTCCTTGAGCTTCTGGCGCAGGTACCGCGCCTCCTCGGTCGACGTCGCGTCGCACGACGACACAAGCACGAACGCCGTGTCGGGTCCGCGCAACAGTGCCTGGGTGCGGCGCGCGCCTTCGACAAAACCCTCAAACGTATCGGAAAGATGCGAGAAAAACTGCAGCAGTTCGCTGAACATCTCGACCGACGTGAACCGCGACAGCCCGCGCATCACCACGCTGCCGGCGCGAAACGGCCCCGTCCGCAGCTTCTGCGTCGGCTTGAGCAGCAGCTGGAACGCACGCGAGTCGAACAGCCCGACAAGCCGGTCCGGCGCGTCCAAAAAGTCCAGGGCGTGCGCCGACGGCGGTGTGTCCAGGACGATCAGGTCCCACTGGCCCGAGGTCGCCGACTCGTACAGCCGCTCCATCGCCATGTATTCCTGCGTGCCAGCCAGTGTCGTCGAGGCCTGGCGGTAGAACGGGTGGTTCAGGATCGCGTCTCGTGACTCCGGCGTCTTGGCGTAGCGGCCGACCACGCGGTCAAACGTGCGCTTGACGTCCAGCATCGCCGCGTCCAGCGGTGCCGACACCACGCAGTGCTGCGCGGCAAAATCGGCGACCGGAATGCGCTGCACGTTTTCGTCAAATTTCTCCAGCCCCAGCGCGGAAGCCAGCCGCCGGGCCGGGTCCACCGTCAGCACCAGCGTGCGCCGACCCAGCCGCGCCGCCGCCACGCCGATCGCCGCCGACAGCGTGGTTTTGCCCACGCCGCCCGCGCCGACGACAACGATGACGCGCCTTTCGGCAATGATGTGAGCCAGTGACAGTGGCACGCGCTTCCCCAACGCCGACGAGCGGCGCAGACTCGATACACGCTGCCGCCGCAGACGTCAAAGGGCCAGATGCAGACACCGCCGCAGGAGCACCTTCAGAATTCGCCGGAAACGCCGTATTTTTATGCGGTTGGCGTGCGAAAGTTCGTCGCGTTGTGGCTGGGGTCGCTGGGCTTCTACGGCCTGCACTGGTTCCATGCGCACTGGCGCGTGATCCGCGATCGCACCGCTGGCGACTTCAAGCCGTGGCAGCGCACACTGCTGGCTGGCTCGTGGTGCGAGCCGCTGCTGGCGCAGTTCGTGGAGGCGGCCGACGGTGCCAAGCCATTCAAGCCGCGCACGCGCGCTGTGCTGTGGCTGGCGCTGACGGCGACGCTGCTGCTGGGACCGCCGCTGAGCCTGCTGTGCCCGTTCGCGTTCCTGCCGCTGGTCGCGGCGCAGCAGCTGGCGAATCAAGTCGCGGCGGTGCGGACGCCGGGAGCGGACGCGAACACGCGCGTCCGCGGTGGCGAATGGCTGGTGCTGCTGCCACTGGCGGCGGTGATCGCGTTTGGCGTTGGGCTGCTGGCCGGCCGGTTGTAGCGCTCGGGCACGACTGCGGGCAAAACCTTTGCGCCACGCGCCATTCGCAGTATCGTCGCGTCTCCACACGAGGCCCGCATGTCCGCTGCCGAATTCAACGTCAAAGGTCGCATCGAGGCCTTCCTCGCCCACCGCATCTTGCGCCTGCCGCCAGGGTTCGTCGCGTGGCTGCTGGGCAAACGGCGGCGCATCGTCAACGGCGTGGCGCTGGACCCGACCGTGCAGCTCAGCCTCGACCTGTTCAAGCTGACCGGCCGACCGACCATGGACCAGTTGGGCCCGGAAGCCGCGCGTCTGGAATTCGCCAAGCTGGTGCCGATCGCCGACTTGGCGCCGCGGCCGTTGCTGGACGTGCAAAACCGCACGATCCCCGGGCCAGGCGGGCCGATTCCGATCCGCATCTACCGCGACAAGCCCGGCATCCGGCCGGCGGTGGTCTTTGTGCACGGCGGCGGCTTCGTGGTCGGCAATCTGGACACGCACGACCCGCCGCTGCGGGAGTTGGCGCATCAGAGCGGCTGCGTCGTCATCGCCGTGGACTACCGGCTGGCGCCCGAGCACCCGTTTCCCGCTGCGCTGGACGATGCGCTGGCGGCGCTGGCATGGGTGCAGAAAAATGCCCGCGCGCTGCAGCTTCAGGGCGACAAGATCGCGATGGGCGGCGACAGTGCCGGCGGCAACCTGACGGCGGCGGTGTGCCATGAACTGCGCCGCACCGGCGGCCAGCTGCCGGCGGCCCAGGTGCTCATCTACCCGGCCACCGACATGCACAACCTGGCACCGTCGCGCGAGACCTACGCGCAGGGGTATTTTCTTGATCGCGGGCTGATCGACATGTTCGTGCGCGCGTACGCGCCGGCGCCTGGGCAGACTGCCGATCCGCGGGTCTCGCCGCTCCTGTCGGTGGATTTCACCGGCCAACCGCCAGCGCTGCTGATAACCGCCGGTTTTGACCCGTTGCAAGACGAAGGCCTTGCGTATGGCCGCAAGCTGGAGGTCGCAGGCTGCAAGGTCGCGTTCCTGCATTTTCCCCAGCAAATTCATGGTGTATTCGGCATGGCCGGCGCGGTGGATGACGGCCGGTTGGCGATCGCCGCTTGCGCGCGATTCCTGCGCGAGACGCTCGGCGGTTGACGCTGAACGCAGCGGCAATTCTGTGTCGAAACGTCAAAATTGCCAGCCCGTCGCGACTTTTGCGTTGACGCCGCGAGGCCGCTGGCCCAATCTCCCTGCCGCTTGGCGCCGGCGCGCGGCGGGCGGCCTTTCCACTTCCGATCTGGATTTTCATGCGTACTTTCAAGGTCTTGACTCACTTCCTGGCGGTCGCAGCTTGTGGCGCTCTCTGCGTTGCATGTGGCACCGATGACGCTGCAACCACGGCAACCGGGGCAGACGACGCGGCGACCGACAACGATCTTGGCGCCCTGGACGCTGCGGACGGCACCGCGGACGCGGCGGGAACCGACGATGCGGCGGACGCGGTCACCGAAGACACGGCCGCGGACATCGCCTACAGCGATGCGCCGTTCGAAACCGCGAGCCACAACGCCTTGCCGCAGCTGGTTTTTGGCGGTGTCGGCGTGCTGCACAATCCGCAGATCGTGACGGTGACCTTCGCCAACGACCCGCTCGCTGACCAGTTCGAGGTGTTCGGCGCGCAAATCCAGAAGACGCAATGGTGGGCGTCCTGGTCGGCGGGCTACTGCTCCTCGGCGGGCAAGTGCATCGGCACGGGCGGGTCGGACAAGGTACGGCTCGGCGTGACGGCGGCCAAGAGCTACACGGACACGACGGCCGATCCGGCGGATCCGACCAAGCCGTACGCTGCGTCATCGATTCAGCAGTTCATCGCCAACCAGCTGGACGCCGCGACGTTGCCTGCCCCGGTGACGGACACGGTGTACGTGATCTACTTTCCGCAGGGCACGCAGATCTCGCTGGCTGGCGGCCCGGGCCAGCCCGTATCCAAGAGCTGCCAAGCCTTTGGCGGCTATCACCATTCCTTGCCGTATGGCGGCCGGCAGGTGGCATACGCGGTCCTGCCCGAGTGCAAAAACGGCGATCCGGGCATGACGCAAGTGGAGAGCGTCCTCTTTTCAGCGAGCCACGAGATTGCCGAGTCGGCGACGGACCCGTACACGAACCCGAACGCTCAGGCGTCGCCTTATGGCGGATACAACATCAATGTCGAGGACTTGAACGTGCTCGCTTGGGTCTTCGCGCTCGGCGGCGGTGAAGTCGGCGATCTGTGCCCGAACCTGCCGTACGGCGGCTTTGGCTATGCAACGACGACCGACACGACGCCGCAGTACAAGGTCACGCGCGTGTGGAGCAACGTCGCGGCGAAGGCGAACCACAACCCGTGCGTGCCGGCGGATCCCGGCCCGTACTTCAACATGGCGCCGGAGAAGAACAAAGGCACCGACGTGAACATCGAGCTGGGCCAGAGCAAGACGATCGCGCTACATGCGTTTTCGGACATGAAGGTGCAGCCGTGGACGGTCACGGCCATCGACATCGACTCGTTCCAAGGCGGCGGCACGCCTTTGACCTTTGATTTCAACGGTCAGTCGTCGGTGACGGTGAACAACGGCGACATCGTGAACATGACCATCACGCGCGATTACAACGCCCAGCCCGCGCAGGCGTATGGCGCGATTGCGATGATCATGTCGACGTCCGCGGACGGCCAGTCGACGAACTACTGGCCGATTTGGTCGTACACGCAAAAAGAGCTGACCGGCAAGTAGGCGCCGGACCGGCTACTGCGCCGCCACTTCCGCCTTCGCGTGCGCGACCGCGGCGTGCATGCGCGTCAGCAACTCCGTGCGCGTCACCAGCACGTGGACTTCCACGCCGTGGGCCTCAATCGCCTCGCGGCCGCCTTCCTCGCGGTCCACCAGAATCAGCGCGTGTTCCACGATGTGGCCGGCCTGGCGGATGCGGTCGATTGCCTTGATGGTCGAGCCGCCTGTCGTGATCACGTCATCGATGACTGCGACATGCGAGTGCGGCGCCAAGTCGCCTTCCAGCCACTGCTCCGTGCCGTGCTTTTTGGGCTCTTTGCGCACGACAAACGCGTTGAGCGGATGCGATCGGCTGTGGCTGTGCATCGCGATTGCGTTGGCAATCGGGTCCGCGCCGAGCGTCAGGCCGCCGACCGCGGCCAGACGAAACGGCTTGAGCGCCTCGTAGCCCAGCGCGCCGATGACGTTCAAGCCTTCCGCCTGGAGTGTCACCGGCTTGCAATTGACGTAGTACGGCGACGTCCCGCCCGAGGCGAGGATAAACGGCGGGTTTTCACGCACTTGAAACGAGTGCAGCAAGAGAAGCTCAATCAACCGGTCTTTGCGCAAATCCATGAGGGGCGTCTCCGGCAAGCGTCAAGGCTCGCAGGTCGACGTATACCGGTCTCCGTGCGGCGCGTCGAGTGGGAACCGGACGTGGGGAAGTTCACTTCGCTGCGGATGACAGGCGCTTGCTCTCGAACTGCGGCCACTGCGCGTAGCCCGGACCTGTCGCGTCCGCGTCATCGCGCTGTCACACAGCCTGCACAAACTGCGGCGGCCCGCTACCAGGGCAGTGGAGCCTCGCGATGGCGCTCAAACCCGGCGATACCGCGCGCATCACGGTGCAGGATTTGTCGTTTTTCTACGGCAATACCCGGGTGTTGCACGACAACTGCCTCGACATCGCCGACAAGCGCATCACCGCGTTCATCGGCCCATCCGGCTGCGGCAAGTCCACGCACATTCGCACGTACAACCGCATGTTTGCGCTCTACCCGGGCCAGCGCGCCACCGGCAGCGTCCAGCTGGGCGACGTCAACGTCCTGGATCCCAAGGCCATTCACGACATCGCGCTGCGCAGCCGCGTGGGCATGGTGTTCCAAAAACCGACGCCGTTTCCAATGGCTATCTTCGACAACGTCGCCTTTGGCCTGAAATTGCTGGGAATTTCCGGCGCTGAGCTGGAGGACCGCGTCGTCGCGGCGCTCAAGAACGCGGCGCTCTGGGACGAGGTCAAGGACCGGCTCAAGGAGTCCGGGCTGATGCTCTCGGGCGGCCAGCAGCAGCGGCTGTGCATCGCGCGCGCGCTGGCAGTGGAGCCCGACGTGCTGCTGCTGGACGAGCCGGCGTCCGCGCTGGATCCGATCGCGACTGCGCGCATCGAGGAGCTGGTCCAGGAAATGCGCGGCCGGTACACGGTCGTCATCGTCACGCACAACCTGCAGCAAGCGGCGCGCGTCAGTGATTACACGACGTTTTTCTACCTCGGCCGCGTCATCGAGCACGGCCCGACGGACCTGATTTTCACACGGCCGACCGAGCAGCGGACCGAGGACTACATCACCGGCCGGTTTGGCTAGGAGGCGCCCATGATGCACACGGACCGCACGTACGAGGCTGAGCTGCTGGCGCTGCGCGACCGGCTTGTCGACATGGTCGGCCAGGTCGAGTTGATGGTGACCGAAGCGGTGAAAGCCGTGGTCGAGCGCGACGCCCAGCTGGCCCGCGAGACGATACGCCTGGACCGCCGCGTGAACCGCGCGGAGGTCGAGATCGACGAGGCGTGCATGCTGCTGCTGGCGCGGCGCCAGCCGGTGGCGTCCGACCTGCGGCTTGTGACGACGGCGCTGAAGATGGTGACGGACATCGAGCGGATCGGCGACGTGGCCGTGAACTTGTGTGAGCGTGCGCTGGATCTGGCGGGGGAGCCGCCGATTCCGGTGATCGACGAGGCGCTGCAAGCACTGGGCCTGCTGGCGGCGGCGATGTTGCGCAAGGCGATCGAGGCCTTCGCCGAGCGCGATGCCGAAAAGGCCGAGGTCGTGCTGGACATGGACGACGACGCGGACGAGCGCTACCACCAGATCGTGCGGGCGCTGGCGCAGCGGATCCGCGACGATCCGGACAAGGTCGAGCAAAACGTCGCGCTGCAATCGGCGGCCAAGCAGTTGGAGCGGATCGGCGACCACGCGACGAACCTGGCGGAGCAGGTGATCCTGCTGGTGCGCGGCCAGGACTTGCGCCACCAGGGCAAACTGGCGTGAGCGATTGACGTTTTTCGGCCGCGATCCCACCATCACACGGGCACTGAGGTGGCGATGACGCGACAGACATCGGAAGAACGGCGGGGACAGCTGATCGCGCTCGGCCGGCGGCTCTTTTCCACGCAGGCGTACGACGCGATTTCCACCGACGACATCGCGCGCGAAGCCGGCATCTCCAAGGGCTTGCTTTACCACTACTTTCCCGGCAAGCGGGAGTACTACGTGGCGACGGTCCAGTCGCTGGCGGATGAGCTGCTGACGCGGCTGACGTTTGCGCCCGGCGACGACGTGCACGGGACCCTGGAGCGCACCCTGCTGCAGTTTCTCGACTTCATCGAGGCCAACGCGGCGATGTATCGGGCGCTTCTGCGCGGCGGCATCGGCATGGACGCCGAGGTCAGCGCGCTGATCGAGCGTGTCCGCCGCACCGTGCTGCAGCGGATCCAGCTGCTCCTCGGCCTGGGCGACGACCCGCTGACGCAGCTGCGGCTCTACGGCTGGCTGGGCTTTGCCGAGCACACGAGCCTGGAGTGGCTGGAGCACCACCAGGTCGACCGCACGCGGCTGATGCAGCTGTGGCTGGAGCAGCTCGTGGCGCTGTCCGGGTGACGCCCCGTTGCGCCGCCGCCCAAGGCGTCGCATCATCTTGCGACCGCGGCAGTTTACGCCGCGCCCCAGGGCCCGCCGATGAAAGCGATTCTCCTTGCCGCCGGTGTCGGACGCCGCTTGCGGCCGTACACGGAAGACCGGCCCAAGTGCCTGCTGCCGTTGGGCGGCAAGACGCTGCTGGACCGCCACCTGGACGCGCTGGAGGCCAACGGCGTGCATGAAGTGATTATCGTGCTGGGCCATTGCGGCGACCAGATCCGCGCGGCGGTGGCGCAGCGACCGGACGCGGCGCGCGTGCAGTTCCTGGAGAATACGCGGTACACGGAGGGCTCGATCCTGTCGTTCAACACCGCGATCGGCCACATCGACGACCACCCGGATGGCGCGATCCTCATGGACGCCGATGTGCTGTACCCGTGCGAGCTGATGCGCCGGCTTGTGCACGCGCCGGGGACGGCTTTTCTGGTCGACGAGACGAGCCTGGAGACCGGCGAGGAGATGACCGTCGGCATCAAGGATGGCCTGGTGCGCACGATCGACCGCTTTGTCGGCGACGGCTGGGACCTGAAAGGCGAGACCGTCGGCTTTACCAAGTTCGCCGCTGAAGACGCGCCGGTGCTGCGCAGGCACATGGCCGACTGCCTGACCGAAGGCCTCACCAAGGCCGAATACGAGGCGGCGATCATTCGCTCGCTCAAGACCCACCCGGGGCATTACGCGCTCGTAGGCGACCTGCCGTGGACGGAGATCGACTTTGACAGCGATGTCGAGGTCGCCAAGGCGATGCTGCCCGAAGTCGAAGCGCTGGACGCCACGGCGTAAGCGGAGGCCGCGATGACCGTCCATTACGTGCTGCACGATCGCTCGATTCTGCTGCCGCACGTGACGCGGTTCATCGTCCAGCCGCTGGAGCGCCGCATTCCGCGCACGGTTTCCGCCAACGCGCTGACGCTTTCATCGCTGACCTGCGCCGCGAGCGGTTTTGCCATCGCGCTGCTGACCACGCCGTCGCGGCTGTCGCTGTTCGTGGTCGCGCTGCTGTTCACCGGCTACACGCTGCTGGACAACCTGGACGGTCCGCACGCGCGCGCGCTGGGCACGAGCTCGCCGCTGGGCGAGTTTTTGGACCACTGGCTGGACAGCCTGAACGGCCTGTTCGTGTTTGTCGGCACGGTGTACGCGCTGGGCGTGACGGACCGGCGCACGTTGAGCATCGTCGCGCTGATGGTGGCGAGCGTGTCGCTGACGTTCTGGGAGCAGCGCGTGACCGGGCGGATGTACATGGGCCGCGTGGGCACGCTGGAAGGCCTGGCGATGGTGCTGGCGCTCTTGTTTGCGACCGCGACCCTGGGCCCCGACGCGATCCGCACGGTGACGTGGCGCGGCTACGACGGCGTGGACCTCTTTGTCGTGCTCGCGCTGTTCGCCGGCGGCGCGACGATCGTGGGGCCCATGGGCCGCACCGGCAAGCGCCTGGGCCAGGCCGCGGGCATCGTGCTCCTCGTCGCGAGCTTTGTGGCCTGGGGCGTGTGTGGCCAGGCGCCGATCCTGGCGATCTTCATCCTGGTGGCGCTGACTGGACCGCTGACGGGCGGCCGCCTGCTGATGGGCCGCGTGGTCAAGGACGAGTCGATCGGCCGACCGCCTCCCCTGCTCGTCGTCGCAGCATGTGTGGCCGTGAGCGCGGCGTTGGGGCACTTTCCGGTTGCCGCGCAGCCGCCGGTGGCCTGGCTGCTGGTGACGGTCCTGTCCGGGCATGTGCTCGCAGACTTCCGCCGCGGCGTGCGTTTGCTGGGCCAGTACGCCCGGCCGGGCGAGCTGCTGCGCCGGCTGCTGCCTTGACACCGCCCGCGGTTTGGCAGTGAATTCCGCGCGCGCTGGCTGCTGGCGCGCCGAGGACTGGCCATGACGGAACCGCGCATTTTCCAATCGCCGCCGCACTTTGCGCCTTCGTGGCTGCGCGCTATCGCCGCGTCGACCAAGGCGCCCAAGGGCGAGCTCACCTTGCCGCGGTTGGACATGGAGCTGCTGCCGCAGCCGTTGGACGCCGCGCGGCTGGGGAATTACCGCGCGCTGTGCGGCTTTTCCGACGGCCCGACGCTGCCGCCGACCTGGCCGCAGGTCGCGTCCGGCGCGCTGCACATGCAGATGCTGACCGACCCGAGCTTCCCGCTGCCGGCGATGGGCGTCGTGCATTTGCGCAATCACATTGAGCAGTTTCAGCCGATTGCGGTCGACGCGCCGCTCCATTACGCGTGCCACCTGGAGCCGCTGCGCGCGACCGACAAGGGCGACGAGATCGACCTGGTGACCGACGCGACCGTGGATGGCAAGCTGGTGTGGCGCGCGGTCATCACGATGCTGTCGCGGGTGCGCAAAGTGAAGCGCGGGACGCCGCCGTCCAAGCTGGTCGTGACGGAGCCGACGGGGCCGGTTGAGCCACTGCACACGATCGAGCTGCGCGTGCCGGAGGACCTGGGCCGGCGGTACGCGCGCGTGGCCGGCGACTTCAACCCGATTCACCAGCACGCGTTGCTCGCCAAGCCGTTTGGCTTCAAGCGCGCGATTATCCACGGGATGTGGTCACTGGCACGCGCGGTTGCGGCGTGCGAGAACGACCTGCCCGCCGGGCCGCTGGCGATCGATGTCGCGTTTCGCAAGCCGGTGTTTCTGCCGTCGACTGTCGTGCTGAACGTGGCGCGCGGCGCGGCCGGCCTGGAATTTGTCGTGGTGAGCAAGAACGGCCAGATCGTGCATCTGCGCGGAACTATTCGGCCTTTGGCGTAGCCCCGGCGATTTCGGTTGACGGCCCGCGGGTCTTCGCTAGGCTGCATCTCGGACCAACTTGGTCCGCAAACACCGTCGAGGTCGCCTGCCCGTGCTCTCCATCGAACGCAACCTGCAGGCGGCCGAACGCGTAGGCAAGAGCCACAATCGCCCGCGATCCTTGGCCTTTTACGGAAAAGGCGGCGTCGGCAAGTCCACTGTGGTCAGCAACCTGACGGCGGCGCTGGCGCACAAAGGTCGGCGCGTGCTGCAGATCGGCTGCGATCCCAAGCGCGACAGCTCGCGCAACCTCATCAAGACGTTTCCGCCCACGACGCTGATGGATCTGCTGTCGGTCGGCAAAACCGATCTCGTGCCGGCGGACATCCTGATGGACGGTGGCGAGAACGTGGAGTGCATCGAGGTCGGCGGCCCCAAGCCCGGCGTCGGCTGCGCGGGCCGCGGGCTGGGAAGGCTCTTTGAAGAGCTTGAAACTATGGAAATTTTTGACCGCGGCTACGACTACGTCTTCTACGACGTGCTCGGGGACGTGGTCTGCGGCGGCTTCGCGGTGCCGATGCGCGACGGCTACGCCGAGGAAGTCTACGTCGTCACGTCCGGCGAATTCATGAGCCTCTACGCCGCGAACAACATCGCGCGAGGCATCGCCAACTACGCGGAACAAGGCGATATTCGCATGGGCGGGCTGATCGCCAACGTCAAGGACCTGGCGTTTGATCGCGCGCTGATCGAGAAATTCGCCGCGCGCATCGGCACGCACGTCGTGTGGTACCTGGAGTGGAACAAGATCGTCTACGAGGCCGAGCGGCGGCGCAAAACCGTGCTGCGTTACGCGCCGGAGCACGCTTTTGCCCAGGAATGGCTTGAAATGGCCGACGCGATCGAGAAACAGGCCAAGCCGCACATCCCGCATCCGATGAGCGACACGGAACTTGATGTTTTTCTTGAGGAATTGTTCGGAATTCAGGCGGAAGACTAGTCAGCGCTGCCAGGTGATCGTCTGCATGACCTGCTCGGCCAGCCGCAGCGCGCCCCGGTAGCCGAGCCACGGCGCTGGCTGCAGGAAATGCCGCTGTTCGCTCGGAAAACCGAATTCCAGAAATGCCACGCCACTTTGCGCCAGCAGCTCGCGCTCGATCGACGTCCCGATCACAAGCGACACGCCGTCCAGCGGCCGCCGGGAATCGCCGTCGCCGGCCAGCGCGTGCACCTGCTGCGGCGTCGGATCGCTCAGCCACTGCACGTCGGACGGCAGCGTCACGCCGTGCTCCGCCAGCATCGCCTCGACCTCGCGCTGGCCGCCCGGGCGAAAATGCGTCACGGCCAGCACCGCCGGCGCCATGTCCAGCTCCTGCAGCAGCAGTACCAATCCGGCCAACCGCGGCGCCTCGGCAAAGGCCGCGTAGCGATGGCCGCGCAGCCGGCGCCGCGCCAGCTCCGCCATCGGCTTGGCCACCTGCAGCTCCGCCGTCCGGAACGCGTCGACGCGCGCCTGCGGGATCTGCAGCGCCTGGGCCACCTGGCCGAGCCACCGCGTGGTCGCCGCATACCCCATCGGCACGCCCAGCTTGTGCACGGAATCCGGCGTCACTCCGGGCACTTTTTGCAGTTCGCGCGCGGTCGCATGGGCCCACGGCAGCACGAGGTGCGCGCGCGCCTGGGTTGTGTGCGACAGCGCCGCGTACGGCTCGCCCGCCAGATAGACCGACGGCGCCCGCAGCCCGATACCGGCCAACAGCCGCCGCAGCTCGGCGACGTTGCCCTGGCAATCGCCTTCGAACCGGTCAAACGGCAGGCCGAGCACGCTGACCTCATCGCTCTGGACGTTCGCCTCAAACCGCTCGAATTGCCTGCGGAAAATCGCGGCCTGAGTCGCCGCTACGCCCGCATACAGGTCGTCCTGATAGTTGCGCGTCGCGACCGCCAGCACATCCACGCCCGTCTTTTGCCGCATGCGCTCGACGACCGGCCCAAGGGGCTGAGCCTGCAGGGAAATGGGCGTCGACGAGTCGATCAGCACGAGCTGGCTGCCCAGCCGGCGCGCAAACGCGCTGATCTCGGACTCCAGCTGCTCGGTCGAGCCCTGGATCAGGTCCTCGTCGATGAACTGCGAGTAGCGCATCCGGTTGTGGGAATCCGTGCCGCCGTCGTGCCCCACCAGATGCTGCTGCGTCTTGACCTTGCAGCCGACTGACGCATGGCACATGCACAGCGCGTCGGTGATCGCGTGCGCGGCCAGATACACGCCAAAAAACGGCGTGTGGCTGCTGCTGCGGATGACCAGATCGTCGAGCTTCAAGTCCTCGTACACGCCGGCTCCTGGGCAAAAGGGACAGACTCGCTCACGCGCGCCGCGCCGCGACCATCTCGGACGGCAGCACGAGCCGCGTCCGCGCGTCGGCGTCGTCCGGCAACTGCACATGTTCTTGAAACATCTGGTAAAACGTGTCCGATAGCGCGCGTTCGATCGTCGCCAGCACCCGCGGCACCTGCTGCCAGCCCAGGCGAATGTCGCCGTGCTGCAGCAGCGGGATGCCGCGCTGGCTCAGCTGGTCGCGCAAAAAGCCCGCGCCGTAGAACAGCTCGTAATTCTTGCGGGAAATCATCTGCCGCAGGCTGCTGGTCGCCGGGAAGATGCAAAAGGGCCTGTCGACCTGCAGGTCGTTCAGCACGCGCGCGACCCGCTGCCAGTTCGCTTCGTCCTGCGGGCCCTGGACGAAGATCGCGCTCGTGAAGCCCAGATCGTCAAAAAGCGTCAGCTCGCCCAGCTCCTCTTGGGCGATGCGCCGGAGGTCAAAACTGCGCACGGAACCGACGTTGTAGGCGGCCCGCAGTGGCTTGCCCGCCCAGCGCGCGCGAAACCCGGCGATCGCGTCGACCGCCGCCTGCCGCCCGGGCAGCGCCAGCACCGCCGACGCCGGCCGTTCGGTCGCCGACGCGATGGCCTGCCAGAAGCGATCGGTCGCGGCGAGCCCGACCGGCAGCGGCACCTCGATCGACGCCTGCTGCCACTGGTCAAGCGCCACTTTGCGCAGCCCGACGAGCATGTCCGGGCCCGGGTGAATCAGCCAGCCCGCGTCCGCGGCGCGCAAAAAGTCGTCCAGCCCCGCGCGCTCGTTCAGCACCGTGTTCAGCGTCAGCCCCAGCGCGGCAAAGCCGGCGTCCAGCTCCTCGCGCTCATCGGGCTGCACGGAGAGGCCGACCAGGTTCACGCGCCGCTGCCGGTCCGCCAGCGTCGGCTGCGAGGCCCGGGCGAGCAGCGTGTACACCGTGTCCAGAATCTCCGCCGGCGAGCGCGGCTTCAGTCCGTGCGTCGACTCCGCTTCCACGCGAATTCCCAGGTCCCGCGCGGCTTTGCGCGCCACGTTCACCACGTTGTCGCCGATCATCACGGTTGGGCAGGTCGACAGCACAAGGATCAGGTCCGGCTGAAGCGACGCGTGCACCACTTCAATCGCGCGCCGCAGCTTGGCGTTGCCTTGGCCGGTCACGAGCTCGTCCTCGCGCATGTTGGTGCAGACGAACTTGTAGGCCAGCTCGCTCTGCACCCGTCCGCCGGTCTTGGGCAGCACGTTGGAGCAGTCGCGGTCGGAATGGATGACGACGGCGAAGCGGCCGCGCAGGCGCGAAAGCACCTCCGTGGCGCCTTGGTAGCTGCACGCTTCCTGGGCCAAAAGCGCGCCAGGGTACATGCGGTGCGGTCGATGGCGGGTCATGCGGCTCCAGCACAGGCGTGTGCGGACGGGACCGCCGCGCCACTGTGCCCGCCGGGGGCAGGCAGGTCAAGGCGCGGAGCGGCAAAGCGCTGGATTGCACGCCCTATTGCACCAGCGCGCCCGCCGCTTCTGCCGCGGCGACAAACCCGTCGACGTCCGCCGGCGTCACGAACCAGCGTTTTTCGCCTTCCACGAGCACGCCGCCTTCGCGGACGGTCGCCCACACGCGCGCCCGCTGGTCGCCCAGCAGGTACAGCCCCGTGTACAGCCCGGGCAGCCCGGTGCCCGCCAGCCGCATGCTCAGCCGGGCCTGCGTGCGCCGAACCGTCACGCCTCGCAGCGGCATCTTGTACGCCCGCATCAGCGTGTGGATGACGAGCTCGCCGTCCACGACCTCGAAACGCAGCCGCTCAGCGCCGAGAAAACACAGCGCCATCAGCCAGATCGCCAGCAGCGGCAGGACGATCGCCGTCAACAGCAGCGTCATTTGCAGCGGCCACGCGTGGATCTTGGCCGCCTCCGCCGGGATGGTCATCACGCGCCAGAGCACGCCCATCGGGACCAGCGTGGCGATCGCCAGCACGACGCCCAGCACCCGGCGCGACCGCTGCCAGACCTGCGGCGGCGAAAAAGACAGGGGCACCGGGAGGGAAGTGGACATGGCGAATCTCGCGCGGCCAAGGAACCGGCCGACCCGCAAGATAGGCGGATTCCGCGGACTTGCAAAGCGCGCGCCCCGCTACTGCGCGCGAAAGCTCTGCGTCCAGTCCGGCGGCGGCGGCGCTGAGCCATCCTTCAACTCGGCAAGCCAATCCTCGTCGGAGAGCCGTTTGATTTCGTGCACATCGACCTCGTGGTAGCGAAACGCTGGGCCGACAAACGTCTCCGCGCCCGTGCAGGTGTCCACCGTCAGGATCAGCTGGCTGACGTGGCCGGTCGCGACGTGCAGCACGTCCGGTCCAGGCAGCGGCCCGGTGTTCGGGTTCGTGTGGACGTCGGCGATCGTCGGCTTCCAGGCGCTGACGCTGTCCGAGCTGAAGAACAGCGTCGGATACCAGCCGCTGTACACGACGCCGCACATATTGCCTTGCGAAATCACGCTCTTCAAGAACGTCTGGTCGTCGGTCGACGTCCCCACGCCGGCCAGCTCGTGCTCCGCCGCGGTCTGCAGCTTGCCCATGATGTCCTGCCAATTCGTGAAGAATTTCGTGATATTCGCCTTGACGCCCGCGTCCGCCACCGGCGTGTTGCCCAGCACCTGCACCGCCAGCGCGCCCAGCAGCTTCATGCGGGCAAAGAACTGGGGATACGGCTCCACATACGCGCCCGGATGCGCGCACGTGACGCCGCCTGTGTAGCTCTGCTTGGCGTAGAGCAGCGTGTCGTGCCGGAGCTGCGCCCAGGAGCCGAGCTGCGTGTTCGCGGTCTTGTCGCGCCAAGCTGGCGTCCGCAGCGCGAACGGGAACGCCGCGTCCGTCGTCGGCGGGTTCAGCTGTCGCAGGCTGTCCAGCCACAGGTTGTACAGGTTGGCCTGCCAAAACGCCGCGTCGTGCTGGTCAACGAGCCAGCGCACCGTATTCAGCGCGCCCCAGTAGGGGAACTTGGCGAAATCTGGCTGCAAAAGCGGCAGCACCTGGTCGTTGCCCAGCGCGAACAGCACGTCGAGCGGGTTCGGCAGCACGCGCTCGACTTTTTGGCCGCCGTGGATCACGCGGTCAAAGGTCACATTGCTGAACACATAGGAATCAATGATGAATCTCTGGCCCAGCAGCGCAAAGGACGGCGGCAGCGGCGTCGGCGTACTCGTCGTCGGATCGACCTCCAGCACCTGGCTGGCGATCTGCTGCGTGCCGTACTGGCCGCCGGTCAACTGGCCCACCAGCGTCTCCACTTGCGTCTGGGTCAGCGCGGCGATGTCCGACGCCGTCGTCCATTTCTGGTCCGCGACAAGCTTTTGGACGCCCGCAACGTTGATGTAGTCCACCGGCCCGACCATCAGTGCCAGCAAATCATCGGCTGACTGCAGCCCCGCCGCGGCGTTGCCCGTCTGGACCGCCTGCGCCAGCAGCATCGCCAGCATCAGCTGCCGTGGGCGGAACTGCCAATTGCCGGCAGCGTCCTGCTCGGCAAAGCGCAGATCGGTGCGGCCCAGCCACATCAGCGCGCGAAAATAGTGTTCCAGCTCCGGCACGCCCAAATAGTGCCCGCGCGGCGTGAACTGGCTGAAATCCAGCGTGCGCGCGCTGCCGAACAGCTGGAGATCGACCATCTGCTCGGCCGCGACATCGTTCAGAATGTCGGCGACTTGCGCGTCGACGACCGCACCAGTCAAGCTCGGCAGCGTCGTTCCGGCCAGCAGGCTGCGCGCCACCGTCAGGTAGAGGTCCGCGTCCTGCTTGGCCAAGAGCGCGTCGGGCGCCGCGCCGATCGCCAGCCCCGGCAGCGCCGCCTGCGCTTTCGCCAGCGTGTCGTCGATGATGCCCAGCAGGCCGAACTGCTCCAAAGTCTTGAGAATATCGTCGTAGGAAGAATGGAGCGCTTGGCAGATCGCGTCCGTCGTCACGAGCACCGGCAGGTCCTTTTGGAACACGTCCAGCAGCGCTTCCGCCATCGTGTCGTGCTGTAGCCGGTCCGAGACCACAAAACCGTTGGCTTGCAGCTTGGCCTTTTCGCCCGTCGAGAGCGTCAGCTTCTGGTCCACGAGGTCCATGTTCTTTGCCAGCAGCGGGTCGGCGGGCGGTGTGATGGGCTGCACCGCGTTCGCGGGCGTGTGCAGCGCCAGGAACTGCGCCAGCGTCATGTCATTCGCTCCGGCGACAATCGGCTGAAAAGTCGCGAGAAACTGCGCCTTTTCCGCGCTCACGCTGGGTGTGCCGGTCACGGGAACGCCGCTCTCATCGGGCCCGGCATCGGGTGTCGCGGGTGTTGGCCCGGCGCACGCGGTTACGAAACTGCCCATCGCCAGCACAAACCACCACGTCCGGAGCGGCACAGCCATCCAAAACCCCACGTCAAGGCGCGGGAAACCGCCGCGCATTCGGGGCGAATGCAAGAACCGGACCAGCCGCCAGACCATCCGCGTCGGCCGGATAAGTCATTGCTGACAAAGTACTTTTACCGCGGGCGTGCGCGCGTGTGCGCCCGGGCGCACGCCGTGTGTGTGGGAATTTTCGACACAGGCTGCGAGAATCTCCACACCAGCCGCGCCCTACCGGGGCAATTTCGCCGCGTAGTCGTCGCCGAACCGCCAACTGAACGCGGGCGTTGCGAGCTCCATGTCCGCGGGCCAGTGGATGCCAGCGCGGCGCCAGAAGTCGACGTAGACGTCGTAATCGTCGAGGTCGTATTCGTCGTCGGGAAAGGCCGGACCGGCGACAAATGGCGGCGGTTCCGGGGCGAAAAAGCGCGCGAAAAAGCCCGGCTTCGGCGGCTTGGCAGCCTCCGCCTCCGCGTCCAGATTGCGCAAATAGGGCGCCATCAGCTCATCGGCCACGCGAAATTTTCGCGCGAGCAGCGCCGCGTCGCCCCGCCAGTTTTGCAGGTGCTCCGCCGCGTCCGCCGGCGCGGGATCCAGGCGTCCGGGTCGCGGGCAAAATTGATCAAGCGTTTCGCCATGTTCAATCAGCACGTGCGCCCAATAGCCGCCATCGTCGACAAAAACCACCGACGCCAGCAGGTGCAACTGGCGCGTCAGAGCGGCGGCGATCGGCACGGCCTGCGCGACCAGATTGTCAGGCCAAAACACCACCGTCCAGCCGTTTTGTGGCTGAAAAATCAAGGTGTTGCTGGCGAATTCGTCGTTGACCGCCACCGCCGTGCAACCGAGGTCATGGGCCTGCGCCAAGCCGCAAATCGCCGCGGATAACGCTGCCGCGTCGCTGGTGCGAAATGCCGTTGTGCTCACGCACGCGCCCAAGTTGGATCCCCCGCAGCCGGCGCCACAGCCCGCGCTGCTACGTTGCCCCGCACACGCCTTTGGGTCAAGCGCTGCGGTCATGGCGTCGTCTTGTCCGTCACATACTTCTGCGCCGTCCACTTCGTGTATGTGTCCGCCGAGATCGCCCGCTGCGCCGCGATGTCGCCGTAGACGCCCGCCGTCGTCGTTTTGGTCCGCGGGAAACTGGGCTGCGTGTAGTCGATACGGAACAGCCCCAGCCGCGGCTCCTGGCCATGCGCCCACTCAAAGTTGTCCACGATCGACCAGTGCATGTACCCGCGAATGTCGATGCCGCGCGCGATCGCGCTTGCGATCACCGCGAGGTGGTCGACCAGATAGTGCGGCCGCTGCACGTCCGTTGTGTCCGCGCAGCCATTTTCCGTAATGTACAAAGGCAGTTGCCAACGCATCGCCGCGTGCGTGAGCACGTTCAGGAACGCGCCGGGGTTGATTTCCGTGCCCAGATCGCTGTGCGGCAAGGCTGCGTTGTAGCTCGCGACGTCGGTGATCGGCAGCGCGTCGATCCCGGCGAGCAGCCCGGGAATCGACTCGGCGCGCGACGGACCATAGTAGTTCAGGCCGATCCAGTCCAAAGAACCCTTCAATTCCGGATAGTTGCCCTCGGGTGGCGTCGTCGTTGTCGTCGTTGCCTTGCCGTCCAGATCCAGATCGAGGTTACCGGTCGTCAGCGCATCGAGCCACGCGTCGTTCGCCGCATAATTCAGGCGCGCCGCCGCCGCGACGTCGTCCGCCGACGTTGGATCCAGCGGGTAGAACGGCATCGCCGCCATCGCACAGCCGACGGTCTCCGCCACGCCGTCGCCGTCCGCGTCCACGTCATCCAGCGAGCGCACGAGCGCCGCGGCTTTGCCATGTGCAAACGCGAGGTTAGCGAACACTGCGCGCGCGCCGTCGATGTCCAATGTGAAGCCTGGCGGCAGCGAGCCCTGGAGGTAGCTGCCGGCGATCACCGAGAACGGCTCGTTGATGATCGGATAATCGTCCACATAGCCCTTGACCTGCGGCAGCACCCACGCGACGAACGCCGCGAAACGCGTGGCAAATTCCGGATTGTAAACGCCCAGCATGTCCACCGGGCACGTCTGCTTGCCGGCATCGCAGCCAACCGGGCTCGCGACGTCGACCGGCGTGGTCCAGTGAAAAAAGGTCAGGAAAATCTTGATGTTGTGCGCCCGTGCCGCTTTGAGCACGTCCAGCACGTGGTTCATCTCCGCCTGGTCAAACTGGCCCTGCTTGGGCTCCAGCCGCGGCCAGTCCAGCGAGAAGCGAAATGCCGTCAGCCCCAGCGCCGCCATCTGGTCGATGTCCGACTGCCACTGCTCGCGAAAGTCCGACGCCTTGCCGCTGTGCTCGCCGTTGCACTTGCCCAGATCCTCCCACTGCGACCAGTTGGACGTGATGCTCGCGTCGCCCGGCAGCCACGTGCCCTCGCCCTGATACTGCGCAATCGCGCTGCCGAACAGGAAGCCGTCGGGGAACACGAACGGCGGCTGGCCCATCGTCAGCGGCTTGCCGTCATAGATGACCTTGGCAGGCGTGGTCGTGGCGCGCGCCGCATCGCAAGCCGGCAACGTGAGAAAGGTCAGCAGGATCAGGAGGTGTGTACGCATGGCCGCTTCATGCGCCGAATCGTCACGCGCGTCAATCTTCGCACGGCAGCCGGGCGCTGGTACACTGGACGGATGCGCCATGCGGGCGCGCGGGCGGGCGAGCGGTGGCGCATTTTTGGCGATGGACAGCGGGGATCGTCGCAGCGACGCTGGCGGCCTGTGGCAGCGCGTCGCCGGCGCCGTCGGTGGACGCTGGCGATGCATTTCAAACGGGCGATCAGGATCTCGTGCTCGACGACACCGGCCTGGACAGCCACGGCAGCGACGCCGTTGCGGAGGTCACCGCAGCGGATGCCGCTCCCGACGTCGCTCCCGACGTCGCCAAGGACACGAGCGGCGGCTGCGAGTTCGCCGCCAACCCCGCCAGCGGCGAGCCCGGCGCCAGCTGCACCACCGCGGACGATTGCCAGAGCGGTTTTTGCGTCGAAGCCGCCCAGGGCAAGATCTGCACCATGGCGTGCGTCAGCTGCTGCCCCAGCGGCTTTGCGTGCCTCGCATCTCCAGGAAATGATGCGATTTTTGCCTGCCTGCCCAAGCTGACCGCGCTCTGCCGGCCCTGCGCGGCGGACAGCGATTGCGCGGCGCTCAGCAACGGCGCGCTGTGCGTCTCCAGCGGCGCGGGTGGCGCATTCTGCGGCGGCCTGTGCGCCAACGACGGCGACTGCCCCAGCGGCTATGGCTGCGTCGCCAGCCAAGGCAGCCAGGGCGCCAGCGCACAATGCGTCAGCAAATCAGGAACTTGCAGTTGCTCGCCGCGATCCATCGCCGACGGTGCCAGCACGGTTTGCCACGCGGCCAACGCGATCGGCAGCTGCTCCGGCGCCCGCAAGTGCCTGGCCGGCGGCTTGACCGCCTGCGACGCGCCCGCGCCGGCGACCGAGACCTGCAACGGCGTCGATGACAACTGCAACGGCGTCACCGACGAACCCGGCAGCGTCGGCTGCACGCCGTATTTCGCCGACAAGGACAGCGACGGCGTCGGCGCGGGTTCCGGCGCATGTTTGTGCAAGCCAAACGCGGACTTCTCCGCCAGCTCCGGCGCCGATTGTAATGACGCCAATCCGGCGATTCACCCTGGCGCCACAGAGCTGTGCAACGGCATCGACGACAACTGCAACGGCAAAACCGACGAAGGCTTTGCGGACATGGACGGCGACGGCATCGCGGACTGCATCGACACGGACATGGACGGCGACGGCGTGGCCAACAGCGTGGACTGCTCGCCGACCGACGCCGCGATCTTCCCCGGCGCGGTGGAAATCTGCGACGGCCTGGACAACAACTGCAACGGCGAGACCGACGAGGAATACGCCAGCGGCTGCAAGTTCTTTTTGCGCGACGAAGACGGCGACGGCTTTGGCATCTCCAGCGACGCGAAGTGCCTGTGCGCGACCGCAGGCGTGTACGCGGCGCTGACCGGCGGCGACTGCAACGACGGCGACGCCAGCGTGCACCCCGGCGCCGTCGAGAGCTGCAACGCGGTGGACGACAACTGCGACGGCGCGACGGATCCGCCGGGCTCGGTGGGCTGCAGCAACTTCTGGCCCGACAAGGACGCCGACGGCTACGGCACCGGCGGCGCGGCGGCGGCCAAATGCCTGTGCGGCGCGATCGCCGGCTACGTGCCGCAAACGGGCGACTGCGACGATACCAACTTTGCGATTCACCCAGGCGCCAAGGAAATCTGCAATGGTTTCGATGACAACTGCGACGGCAAGACCGACCCGCCCAACAGCGGCGACTGCGCGACCTACTACGCCGACGCGGACGGCGACGGCTGGGGCGCCAGCGGTGGCACGCAATGCCTGTGCGGCCCGCTGGGCGACTTCACCGTGACCCAGGCCGGCGACTGCGCCGACAACAACGCGGCCATCCACCCCGGCGCCACGGAAATCTGCAACGGAATGGACGACAATTGCGACGGCAAGACCGACGAAGGCGTGCAGATTCTCTACTTTGCCGACGTCGACGGCGACGGTTGGGGCTATGGCTTTGGCCAGCTGCTGTGCGCGCCCAAGGCCAAGTTCACCGCGCTCCAGGGCGGCGACTGCAACGACGCCAACCCGGCCATCTACCCCGGCGCGCCGGAAATTTGCGACCTGCTGGACGACAACTGCGATGGCCTGACCGACGAGAACTTGCCGCAAGCGACGTATTACAAGGACGCGGATGGCGATGGCTACGGGAATCCCACGATTTTCGCGGTGTTGTGTGGCCCGCTCAACCATTTTGTCGCCAACAACACCGACTGCGACGACACCAATCCGGCCGTGCATCCCGGCGCCGTGGAAATCATGTGCAACGGCCTGGACGACGACTGCGTGGGCGGCGACTCCTGCGACCCGGCCAGTTGCGTGCCGGTGCTGATCGCCGACTTCGAGGGCGCGTTCGGCAACGGCTGGACCGTCGGCGCCGGCTGGGGCGTCGGCGCGTGGGCGAAGAGCACGACCAACGGCGGCCAGCACGGTTTCGGCTACGGCGATGGCGTCAACTATCTGAATTCTGGGATTAATGGCAGCGCAGCCTCGACGCAAGTGCTCATCTTGCCCGGGACGACGGCGATCACGCTGGACCACTGGTACAACCCGGACGCCCAGGAAGCCATCTCCGGCACCACCTCCCGCGACACTTTGGTCCTGACAGTGAACGGCACCGTTGAGCTGAACCTCAATCCAAACAATGACTTTGCCAGCGCTTGGACGATCGGCAAGGTGATCCCCATCCCGAGCGCGTGGTGGGGGAAGACCGTGACCATCCAATTCGTTTTCGCCACCAAAGACGACAAATTCAACCACGGCGCCGGCTTCGCTGTCGACAATCTCGCGACGACCTGCCAATAACGCGGGCTGCGGATTCCGAAACTGCCCATGGAGACCAGATGCTGCGCCACCTGTTGACGACGACGTGTGTCCTGACGCTTGCCGCGTGCGCGACCCAGACCCAGGCGCCGGCGCCGGCGGTGACGGATTGGAGCGCGACGGCGCAGTTGCCTGATTCCGGCGATCGGCGCGACATTTACAACCTCGGCGACGCGCTGGCGGACACGGCGTCGCGCGGCCTGCGGCACATTTCGACCTGGCCAGTGACGGTGTCCGGCGTGCTGCTGCCGTGGCGGCCGATCGCCGTGGTGTTCGACCCGAATGCAACTTCGGCAGATATCCTGCAATTGCAGGCGGTTGGCCGCGTCGCGCTGGGTTTTGGCACGACCGACGAGATGTACGCATTTTTGGGCCTGTCCAAGCGCGCTGCGGCGGCGGAGGCGTTCGCGGGCGTGAACTGGCCGCCGGAACTGGTCGCGGGGCAATTCCTGGGCGCCGGCACGCTGTCCACGAGCCATGGCCCGGCGCTGACGTTTTCCTGCGCCACCTGCCATGTCGCGACTTTCTTTGGCAAAACAATCGTCGGCATGACCAACCGGCACTCGCGCGCCAACGTGTTTTTTGGCATGGCCAAGCAGTTCTTTCCCGCCGTGACCGACGACCTGCTTGTCGCCAAGACCCAGGCGACGCCGGACGAGCTCGCGCTGATGGACCGCGCGCAGGCGAACCTGCCGGCCGTGGGCTACAAGGAGCCGCGCGCGCACGGGCTGGACACGTCGCTGGCGCAGGTGGCGCTGAGCCTCGCGCGCAGGCAGCCGGACGCGTGGGCGACCCGCGACGCGACCCTGGAGGCGACGCCGCGGCCCAACGATCTGGAGACCTTCACGGCGGACAGCAAGCCAGCGGTGTGGTGGAGCCTGAAGTACAAGACACGCTGGCTGTCCGACGGCTCGATTGTCTCGGGAAATCCGGTATTTACCAACTTCTTGTGGAATGAGCTGGGCCGCGGCACGGACCTGCACGAGCTCAACGACTGGCTGGCCGCGAACCAGACGATCATCCAGGAACTGACGGCGCTGGTTTTTGCCAACACGCCGCCGCGCTGGCAGGACGTGTTCCCGGACCTGCCGCTGGACGTGACGGCGGCGGCGCGCGGCAAGGTGAGCTTCGACGCGATGTGCGCGACCTGCCACGGCACCTACGACAAGGACTTTTCCGCAGGCGATACGCACACTTTGGCGGTTCACTACCACAGCGTCACGCCGGTGCTGGATGTGGGCACGGACCCGCAGCGCGCCAAGGGCATGGCGACGTTTGCGACAAATCTCAATAATTTGGCGATTTCCCAAGCGATGGGCACCGTCGTGGAAGTGCAGACCGGCTACGTGCCGCCGCCGCTGGAAGGCATCTTCACGCGCTACCCGTACCTGCACAACCAGAGCGTGCCGACGCTGTGCGAGCTGCTGCGGCCAGCAAAATGGCGCACCGCGCAGTTCTGGATGGGCCCGGACGCCAACGCCGCGACGGACTACGATCCGGGCTGCGTGGGCCTGCCGGTGGGCGCCGCGATTCCCGACGCTTGGAAGAATGACCCGCAAAATCAAATGGATACAACCCAACCGGGCCTGAGCAACCAGGGCCACGAGGCGATGCTGCTGGACGCAAACGGCAACGAGCTGCTGACTGCCACCCAGCGCGCGGATCTGATAGCCTTCCTGAAGACGCTGTGACGGAGGCGGGCGCTGCGACGTACTTTGCTGATAGTGCTGCTTTTTTCGACAGCCAGCTGTGCGTCGCTGATCTTTCGCGCGGGTCAGCCGACCATCATCGGCGACCCTGCGCGCGGATCGGCGCAGGACCTGGTCATGACCAACCGCGAAGGCCAGCAGTTTCGCATCGCGCGCGCCGGCGTGGCGGACATGCGCCTGGGCGGTGAGCGGACGCTGCTGTGGTCGCTGGCGACCATCGACGGCGCGCTGATCGGCGTGCCCGTTGGGCTAATCCAGTGGGCGGGCGAGGCGATGACGATCGAGGCGATGGACGGTAATCCCAAGCGACTTCCAATGGTTGTCGATGAAGAGGAAGTTGTCGTTCCGCCTGAGGTGCGGCCATGAGCCAAGCCCTGCGCGTCTGCGCGCTCGCGTGCCTGTGCGCGTGCTCAAGCGCGACGATCTACCGCCACGACGCGCCGGACCTGGAGGCGACGATCGTCGGCGGCAGCGCGGACTACCTGTACGTGGAGACGGAGGACGAGCGCGTCGTCCGCCTGAACCGCAAAAAGATTACGGAAATCGACCATCCGGGCAACGCGGAGGCGCTGATCGGCGGCATCCTGCTCGCAGAAGGTGCCGCGATCGCCGGCGTCGGGCTGACCGCCAACGACGCGGACACGCGCGCCGTCATGACGACCAGTGGCCTGTCCGTCGGCATTCCGGGGCTCCTGATGCTGGTCCACGGCCTGCTGATCTGGAACCGCTCGACCGACGCCGCGGCCGAGCTGACGGCGGATTTTCCCTTGCGTTTTCCGCCACCTCCACCGGTTGCGCTGGCCCTGCCGGCGACGCCAACCGCGCTGCCGCTGCCGGTCACGCCGCTGGCGCCGTAGCCGTCACGCCTGCAGCCACACGCGAAACCGCGCGCCCGTCGGCTCGTTGGCCTCGCAGGTCACCGTTCCGCCCATCGCCTCGACCAGATGCCGCACGATCGCCAGACCCAGCCCGGTCCCGCCCAGTTCGCGCGATCGACCGGCGTCAACCCGGTAGAATCGCTCGAAAATCCGCTCCCGATGCGCCGCCGAAATCCCCGGTCCGTCATCCGCCACCCACAGCTCCACGCGCGCGCCGTCGCGCTTGCAGCCGACCGCGATGTGCGCGCCCTCCGGCGTGTATTTGCTGGCATTTTCAAGGAGATTCACCAACACCTGATCCAGCGCCTGCGGGTTGCCGCGCACCGTCAGGCCGTCTTCGATCTGCGCCATCACGGTCTGGCCGCGTGCGGTCGTCGCCGGCTCGATGAGGCGAATCGCGTGGCGGATCCGCTCGGTGACCTGCACCCCGCTCGGGCTCAGGTCGTAAGCACCCGCCTCGATCCGCGAAAGATCCAGCAAATCCGAGATGATGCGCGACATCCGCTCCGCGTGCCGCAAGATCGTCTGGGCAAAATCGCGGGCGGTCGTGGGCTCCTCCAGGCCGCCATCGCACAGCGCCTCGGCCGAGGCGTAGACGATCGCCACCGGCGTTCGCAACTCATGGGAAACATTAGAAATAAAATCACGTCGCACCGTCTCCAACCGCCGCAGCGCCGTCACGTCGCGCACCGCCAGCAGCACGCCGATGCCCGCGCGGTCCAGCGGCCAGGCCGACCACAGCAGCCGGGCGCCGGACGGCATCGCCAATTCCACCTGCGGCACGTCACTGTCGCGCACCTCGCCGGCGCGCAGCCGCGGCGCAGCCTGAGCGCGCTCCAGCAGATCCTTCAGCGCTGGCTGCCGCACCAGGTCCAGCAGGCGCTTGCCCAGCGGCGGCGCGGCTTCCCCGAACATCGCCGTCGCGGAGCGGTTACACAGCGCCACGCGCCCGTCCGAGGTCAGCCCAATGACGCCCTCCACCATGCCTTCCAGCACGACGCCAAAGCGGTCGCGTTCGCTGCGCAGCTCCGCGGTCGTGCGGTCCAGCTTGTCCGCCATGCGGTTCAGCGCATCGCCGAGTTCCTGGAATTCGCCTGACGCCGCGACGCTCGCACGCCGACCCGGATTTTCCTCCGCCATCGCGCGCGCCACTTCCGTCAACCGCTGGGTCTGCAGCGTCACGAGCCGCGCGCCGACAATGCCCAGCAGCAACGCCACGGCCGCGCCGATCAGCGCCGCCAGCGCCGGTTCAAAGCCCACCGAGACGGCACCCGCCAGCGTGGAGCCCACCGCCATCGCCAGCGAGGTCAGCAGGAACATCCGGCCGCGGGATTCCAACGTCACGGAGCGCCTTGCGCGTCGCTGCTTGCCACCGGCTCGTCGCTGAAACGGTAGCCGACGCCGCGCACGGTCTCCAAGTGCGCTTGCCCGGCGCCCAGCTTCTCGCGCAACCGCTTGACGTGGGCATCTACCGTGCGCTCGTTGACGTCCGACTCGCGGCCCCAGACGCTATCGAGCAGCATCCCGCGCGTCTGCACGCGACCGCGCCGCGCCATCAGCCGGGCGAGCAGCTTCACTTCGGTCGCCGTCAGCGCGATCGGCTCCTCGCCGACCCAGCAGCGGTGCCCGTCCACGTCCAGCCGCACCGGCCCGCCGACCAGCAACCCGCCTTCCGCCGGCGCCGCCTGGGTCCGCCGCAGCAGCGCCCGGATGCGCAGCGCCAGTTCGCGCGTGGAGAACGGCTTGACCACGTAATCGTCCGCGCCGACCTCAAAGCCGACGACGCGGTCGATCTCCTCGCCGCGCGCGGTCAGCATCAGCACCAGCGTGTCGCGCGTCCGCGGATTCATGCGGATTTGCCGGCACACTTCCGTCCCCGACAGGTCCGGCAGCATCAGGTCCAGCAGCACGAGGTCGTATGGCGGCTCCTCTTCCAGCCGCTCCAGACCCTGCTTGCCCGTCAGCGCCTGGCCGACAGTGAACCCTTCGCGGCCCAACGCCCACGCGACGGTGCGCGCCAAATCGGCCTCGTCTTCAATGATGAGAATTCGCGCGGACATGGAAGTTCTCCCTTTGCCGGCGACGGGCCGGTCAGACGTCAAATTCCGTGGGATCATCGCCCAGCGCCGGCAGGTTCAGGCCCGGCTCGCCCGCCAGCGCGCGCTTGACATACGTCGGCAGCGCAAACGCGGCTTGGATAAAATCGCCATTTGCATAGCGAAGTTGCGGCTCAAGCCGGGCAATCCGGTCGTTGCGCTGCGTGTTCAACCGCACGTCGATGGTCTGGCTCGCCGCCGTGTACGCCCAGACGCCGCCCGGATACGCCGTCACTTGGCCCATGTACAGGGAAGTATGGCGGAAAATGCCGGACAGCTTGCGGTAAACGTCGGTGACGCGACTGAGGTAAAACGTCGGCGAATCGCTCTGCGGCACCAAAATCCCGTGGTCGCCCAGCAGCTTGGCGCAATGCCGGTAGAACGTCTCGGTAAACAGCTCCACGGCCGCGTCCACCGGGTCCGTCGAATCGACCAGAATCACGTCAAAATGCTCGCCCTGCGCCGCCGCCACCTCGACGTACGCCAGCCCGTCGCCCACGATGACCTCCGCCCGCGGATCGTCCAGCGCGACCGCGCACTGCGGAAAGTACTGCCGCGCCACGCGAATCACCTCGCCGTCGATGTCCACAAGCACCGCGCGCGCCACTTCCGGGTGCCGCAGGACCTCGCGCAGCGTGCCGCCGTCACCGCCGCCGATAATCAGCACGCGCTTGGGATTCGGGTGCGCCAGCAGTGGCACGTGCGTCAGCATCTCGTGGTAGCCCGACTCGTCGCGATCCGTCACATTGGTCACGCCGCCGAGCGCCAGAACGGTGCCAAAATCCTCGGCTTCAAACACGTCAATCGTCTGGTACGGCGTCTCAAACGACTCGTAAAACTGCTTGACCGTAAACGTCAGGTGCGTGTGCTTGGTCCAGGGGTCAAAGTAGCGTTTGGTATCCGTCATCCGTGGGCTCCCTTGGGTCGTTTGGCGAAGGCCAAGACGCAGGCGGCGGTGTAACGCGGGCCGCACCGGATGACAAGCTGGAGGTCCCAGCCGGCAGCAGGATCGCGGGCGCATGTGCGGGCGATGCGTCGGGATTGTGACGTTTTGGCGATGCCAAGCGCGCACCCGCGCGCACGTGGACGGGTGACACTCGCCGCGCCGCCGTGTACCCTTGCGCCGCCGCCGGTTGGGCGAGTCTGTGGGCGAAGCATGGCGACAATGAACATCATCCAGGCGGTGAACGACGCGCTCACCTTGGCGATGCGCCGCGATCCGAAAATCGTGGTCCTGGGCGAAGATGTCGGCAAATTCGGCGGCGTCTTCCGCGCGACGGTCGGGCTGCAGGCAGAATTCGGCGACGACCGCGTCATCGACACGCCGCTCGCGGAGGGCGGCATCATCGGCACGGCGATCGGCATGGCGATTTATGGCCTCAAGCCCGTGGCGGAGATCCAGTTCAGCGACTTCATTTTTCCGGCGTACGACCAAATCGTCAATGAATTGGCGAAGTACCGCTACCGCTCCGGCGGTGAATTTCCCTGCCCAATGGTGATCCGCACGCCGTTTGGTGGCGGCATCCGCGGCGGCCACTACCATAGCCAGTCGCCCGAGAGCGTGTTCGCCCACCACGCCGGCCTGGTCTGCGTCGCGCCGTCCAATCCCTATGACGCCAAAGGTCTTTTGCTCTCCGCCATCGACAGCGAGGACCCGGTCATCGTCTTTGAGCCCAAGCGCGTGTACCGCGGCCCGGACCACGGCACCAACTGGAGCGCGCACCCGATGGGCGAAGTGCCCGCCGGCGAATACCGGGTGCCGATCGGCAAAGGCTCGATTGTCAAGGCACTTTCCGGCAGCGGCACCGCAGTTTCGCTGATCACCTACGGCGCGATGGTCCACACGTGCCAGAAGGCCGCGGAGCTCGCGGCGGCGGAAGGCATCGACGTCGAACTCATCGATCTGCGGACGATTGTTCCGTATGATCTGGAACTGATTGCACAATCCGGCCAGCGTACCGGCCGCGTCGTAATCGCCAACGAGGCGCCGCGCACGTGCGGTTTTGCCGCCGAACTCGTCACCGCGGTGCAAGAAGAGTGTTTCGACTGGCTGCAAGCGCCGGTCGCGCGGGTGACGGGCTGGGATACACCGTTTCCATACGCGCTGGACCATCTGTATATGCCTGATCCGCAACGCGTTTTGAGCGCGCTTCGCAAGACTGCAACGTACCGTTAGGAGTAGAGCCATGGCGTTCGAATTCAAGCTGCCGGACATCGGTGAGGGCGTGGTCGAGGGCGAGCTGACCAAGTGGCTGGTACAAGACGGTCAGCAAGTTATTGAAGATACGCCGCTTTTTGAAGTACTGACCGATAAGGTGTCCGCCGTGATTCCGTCGCCGCGCAAGGGCACAATCGCCAAGCGGCATTTTGCGGAAGGCGACATGGTGCCGGTCGGCGCGATCGTCGTGACGATTGAGGAAAGCAGTGCGGCCAAAGCGGCGTCTGCGGCTGTTGCAACGCCGATTGCTCCGGTTGCCGCTGCGCCGGTAGCTGCGGCGGCTGCTGTGACGGCTGCGCCCGCGCGCGATCCGGGTGAGCGCGTGCGTGCGGCGCCTGCGACGCGCAAGTTGGCCCGCGATCTCGGCGTGGATCTGCAGGCGGTCGCTGGCTCAGGCGAGCATGGCCGGGTGACGAAGACCGACGTGGAAGCGCTGGCGCACCAGATCGCCGACGCACCGGTCGCAGCGACGGCACAACCGGCGGCAGCCAAGGCGCCCACAGCGGCGACGGCGCTGGTGCGCGGTCCGGACGAAGAGCGCGTGAAACTGAAGGGGCTGCGCCGCAAGATCTACGCGAAAATGCGCGAATCCAAGGACCACGCGGCGCACTTCACGTACGTCGATGAAGTGGATTTCACAGCGATTATTGCGCTCCAGGACGCGCTGGCGCACAGCGGCCTGAAGACAACCTTCCTGCCGTTTGTCGTCAAGGCGGTCGTGCTGTCGCTACAGAAGCCGGAATTCGCCTATCTGAACGCACAGATCGACGAAGCTGCGGGCGAGATCGTCGTCAAAAAGCGCTATCACATCGGCATCGCGGCGGCGACGGACGCCGGGCTGGTGGTGCCGGTCGTGCGCGATTGCGACGCAAAGTCGATCCGCCAGCTGATTCAGGACATTCGCCACGTGGGCGACGGCGCGCGCACGGGCACGCTGCTCGCCGAGGAGATGTCAGGCTCCACGTTCACGATCACCAGCCTGGGCAAGCTCGGCGGCATGTTCGCGACGCCGATCATCAACTACCCGGAGTCGGCGATCCTCGGCTTGCACAAGGTCGAGCAGCGGCCTGCGGTCGTCGACGGCCAGATCGTGATCCGCGACCGGATGTACATGTCCTGCAGCTTTGACCACCGGCTGATCGACGGCCACGTTGGCGCCGGCTTTGTCCAGTCGGTGAAGGCATACCTGGAGCAGCCCGCGCTGATGCTGGCGGAGCTGGTCTGAAATTGGCCATGAATCATCCCGCCGTTCATGCGTTGAACGACCGAGGGCCGGTGCGCACGTGACAGATACACGGGAGCAACAACTGGTCACGCAACAGGTCGTACGCGCGGCGATGGCAGGTGACCGCGTCGCGTTCCGGCAGCTGGTGGAGCAGTTCACGCGGCCGATTTTCAACGTCTGCATGACGCACCTGCGGGATGAGGCGGAAGCTATGGACATCGTTCAGGATACCTTCCTGAAGGCATGGACCCGGCGCGAGCTGTTTCAGCCCGACACCAACTTCAAGGCGTGGCTGTTCCGCATCGCCGCGAACGGCTGCATCGACCGCATCCGCCGCCGCCGCGTGCGCCGCGCAGACGAGCTGGACGACCGCGTCACGTCCGACCAGCTCTCCGAGGGCGACTTGCCGGCGATCAGCACTTTTGGCCGCGCCTCGCCGCTGCAGGAACACGCACGCCATGAGCTATCCGACCGGCTGCACAAGGCCTTGGAGACACTGCCGGAAAACATGCGCCAAGCGGTGCTGTTGTGCGACGTGCACGGCTATTCGTACCAGGAAATCGCCGACGAGATGGGCATTCCCAAAGGCACGGTGATGAGCCGGCTGTTTTATGCCCGCAAGAAGCTGCAGGCCGAACTGGCGGACTACCGCGATTGAGTGAGGTCCCGGATGAGTGACACGAGGACGAAAATGACGTTGCCAGACGCGGACTTTGAGCTGCTGATGCTGCACGCCGACGGCGAGCTGCCAGCGGACCGCTTGGCGCAAGTGCAGCAGTTGCTGGCGGAGTCGCGCGCTGCGCAGGCGGTCTGGCAGGACATGCAGCTGGGGCGCGAACTGCTGCGCGGCATCGCGCTGGAGGCGGCGGCGCCGGCGCAGGCCAAGCTCGCGCGGACGGACCTGAGCTTGGTGGCCGGGCAGATCATGCGCAAGCTGCCCGACGATCAGGCGCTCCATCCGGTGGCAGAGCCGCCGACAGATCTCGGACTTATCGCGTGGATTCAGGGACTTGGGCTGGGCAAGGTCGGCTTTGCCATGGGCCTGGCGGCAGCAGCCGTCGCCTTCATGGTCGCCCGCGCTGGTCCCGTGGTCGACGCACCCGCCGCCGACGTTCAGACCGAGATTGCCGCGGTGCCGGGAACAAACCTGGCGCCGCCATGCCAAGGCGACGGCTGTGCGGATGAAAACCCCGTGTTCATTGAAGAAATGGACATCGAATCCGGGGGCGTCATGGTCCACCCGCCGCGCGAACAGGGCGGTTCGACCATCATCTGGCATTTCCAGGACAACAGCGCGACCCAGGGTGCGGGAGGCGAAGGATGAGCGCGATGATGTGCAAGAAGCAGCTGGTGCGCGCGCTGGTGCCGGCGGTGCTGCTGCTGGCGGCGGTTGCCGAGGTGGCTGCCCAGACGCCGCCGGTGCCGACGCAGGTCGTCGAGCGCGCCAGCTTTGAAGTGCGCGTGATTGAGGCGACCAAGGGCGCGCCGATGGTCGACCCCAAGCTGGCCGATCTGGAGCGCGAGCTGCGTTCTTTGCACCGTGACTACGCGCGGTTTGCGCTGCTCAAGACCGACACCCAGAGCTTGACGACGGGCGCGCGTGGCGCCGTGCGGCTGCCCAATGGCGACCTGATCATCCAGTTTCTCGGGCTGTCGGCGGACAAGGTGCAGCGTGTCCGCCACCGGGTGGAGATGCCCGGGATGAACGCGACCGTGCGCGCCGTCGCGCCGGGCGGTCGCACGCTGGACGTGCTGCAGCTGGGCGATCGGCTGGTGATCGTGGCGACGACCGTGAAGCGATAAGCGCTGAGTTTGCAGCAAACTGGCTCACATGGTATCGTTCGCGGGCTCTTGGGTGAGTCGTCGCGTCGTCCCCGGTTCGTCTTCGTCGTTGAGAGTTGGCATCCGTCCATGAATTTTCGCCGCCACAACGCATCGCACGCGCGCTCCGCGATCGGCCTCGTCCGCCTCGTGACCGTGCTTGCTGGCTTCGCGTTCGGATCCGCCGCCGTCGCGCAAGCGCCCGCGCCCGTCGCGGCGCCAGCGGATGAAGCTGCCGCGGCGCAGGGCGAGAAGGTCGCCGAAGAAGGCCGCGACGCGTATCGCAGCGGCCGGTACGCAGACGCGATTGGCTTGTTCGAGAAAGCGTATGCGCTGAGCACCAAGCCGGCGTTTCTGTACAACATCGCGCGGGCCAAGGAGAAATTGGCCGACTACGACAACGCCACGAAATATCTGGAGAAATATCTCGACGCCTACAAGCAGCAAAATGCCGGCGCAGAGCCGCAAAATGCCGCTGACGTCAAAAACCTGATGCGCGACTTCAAGCAGCGCGCGTTCGAGGCCCTGCCGGAAGTGAGCATCAGCTCCGTACCGCCGGGCGCGCAGGTGTACATCGGCGTCGTGGATGAGCTGGCGACGGACGTCAATCCGAACGAAAAAGGCGCGCTGATCGGCTCGACTCCGGTGACGACGCACATGAAGCCGGGCACATACCGCATGACGCTGCAGCTGATCAACCACGTGGACCACCGCGCGGAGCTGCAGGTGCCGCAGTCGGGCAAGCTCAGCTTGGCGATCGCCATGAAGATCAAGCAGACGCGCTCCGGCTTGGCGATCGTCAGCAACGTCAAGGGCGCGCAGGTCGCGGTCGACGGCAAGGTCGTGGCGGTGACGCCGTACAACGGCGTGCTGCCGATGCCGCCGGGCGTGCACCAGGTGACGCTGACGCGCGTGGGCTACACGACCGCGGACCAGCAGGTGACGCTGAGCGAGGACAAGCTGACGACAGTGCGGCTCAACCAGCGCGCGTCTGCGGGTCCTCCGGCGTCCTGGCGGTCGTTCACTGGCTGGCCACTGGTGGTGCTGGGCGGGCTGGCGATCGGCGGCGGCTACGTCGCCAAGACCTATGCTGACCAAGAATACGCCGGTTCGCCGCTGTTTCTGGAGCGGCAAAAGCTGCAGAATTACGGCTACTACAGCGGCGGCGCGGCGCTGGGTCTCGGCCTGGGACTCATCATCTGGGACTGGAGCCGTTCCGGCATGAATTCCGACGACCTGGTGCCCGGCGCCGCTTTTGACGATGGCGTCGAAGACAAGCCATTGCCGCCGCCGGAGTCGACGCCATGAAGATGCACGCGCGCGATGTCCTGAAATCGCTGATGTTTTTGGCTACCGCGGCCTCGACCGCTTGCGCCACAGGTCTGGCGCCGCCCGCGGACACGCCGATGGCCGAGCTGCGCGACCCCACGCAGCTGACCTACCTGTTTGGCATGGGCGACAAGGCGTGCACGATCACGACAACGACGTCCACTTCACTGGATTTGGGCGCGCCGGAAGTGCAGGTCAAGATCGGCGCGTTCGCGATCGACACCCACGAGGTGACGGTCGATCAGTACCGCTACTGCGTTGACATGGAAGTGTGTTCGGAGCCGTCCGGCTACAACGGCCCCAACGGCATCGTCGATTATTACTACACGCTCAACGGCGATCCGAACCCGAAATACGCGAATTTCCCCGTGGTTTTGCTGACCCAGAACCAAGCTGCCGAGTACTGCAACTTCCGCGGCAAGCGGCTGCCGACCGAGTTTGAGTGGGAGCTGGTCGCCGGCGGACCCGCGCAGACGCGCGCGGACAAGCTGCTCTACACGTTTTTGCCCGCGCAAAAAGGCCCGGACGTCAAGATCCCGAGCGGCTGCGACAAGTCCGTCGCGCTGGGTGCGTGCGCAGGCAACAACGCGAGCGCGCGGGCGGTCACGACCTCGAGCGACGATGTGGTCAACGTCGGCGGCGTGGCGGTCTACGATCTCGCCGGCAACGTGATGGAATGGACGGCGAGCGACGCCGACGAGGCCAAGGCCAGCCCGACCGCAAAGCCGATCAGCGCGACCTGCGACTGGGACGAAAAGTGGACGTGCGACGACTGTTTGACGTGCCTGGCCAACGTCAAAAAAGGCGACCCGCCGTGCTCGACGTGCGCGACCTGCTCCTGCGGCGACAGCCCGCCGACGCAGCTGCCGGGCTCGCCCACCGGCACCATGGAGCGCACCGGCTGCTATCTGCCCGACAACACACCCGTATGCCCACGCTACCCGGCCAAGGACCTGCCGGTCGACAAGTCCTGGACCGGCAAGAACGCCGCGACCAAGCGCATCATCCGCGGCGGCGCGTACGTCACCGCCAGCGATTCCGGCTTGCCTGCCTCGGTTTTCGCCAACTGCCTGGGGCGCTCGGACGCGCGTGTCGTCGCCAAGGGCCCGCAGGATCCGCCGCTTGTGTTCGTCGGCTTCCGCTGCGCCATGGACCTGAAGTAGCGCGCGTGAAGACCGATCTGCTCGCCTGCCCGCTGACCCACCAACCGCTGGAAAATGCGCCACAAACGCTGGTCGATACCGTCAACGCGGCGGTGGCGCAGCGCGCGTTGCGCGACGCAACCGGGACGCTCGTGCGCGAGCCGCTGGACGCCGGGCTGCTGCGCGCGGATGGGCTGCAGCTTTATCCGGTGCGCGGCGGTGTCGCAGTGCTGTTTGCCGGCGCCGGCATCGCCGTCAGCGTGCCAGCCGCGCCACCTGGTGGTCAATGACCTCGAACGCCTCCGCGTTCCCATGCTGCCGGTGCCGCCGCATCTTGTCCCGACACTGGTCGCCGCGCTCCAGCAGCCGCAGAATTTCCTTGCGCCCCAAGGACTCCGTCACCATTCCGTAGCCCAGGTGGTCCAGCCACCGCGCGTTGAGCATCTGCTCGAACTGGCCCGCGAGCGGCACAGCCAGCATCGGCTTGCCCAGCCACAGCGCCTCCGACATCAGCGTGAAGCCCGCGCTCGCGATGACCGCGCGGCAGCTCGCGAGATCGTGGAGGAAGCCGTGCTCGCTGATCGGCCGGTACAGCAGGTTGTCGTCGCGCACGTCCGCCGTGATCTCGCGCCGGTAGCCGTAGATGTGAAAATCGATGCTGGGAATCCGCTTCAGCAGCTGCGGCAGGTCGCCCCAGCCCTCCGCCGACTGGTATACCACCACGTGCTCGCCGTCGCGCGGCACCGCCCGCAGCGCCGCGGCACGCAGGATCGGCGGCACCGTCGTCGTCCGCTTCTTGATCACATCCGCCTTGAAAAACGTTGTGATCACATAGTGATCCGCACCAGGCGACTTCGCCTTGACGATCGCGCGGGCCAGCTCGAACGACGCCCGCTGGCCCGCACGCACCGCCTTGGGATGCGCCAGGCGGTTGATGGACTGGCAGTTGTCGATCGCCAGGAACGGCAGCCCGTGCATCCGCGCGCAGCACCAGGTCCAGGTCTCAAAATCCGAGATCACCAGATCTGGCGTGAAGTGGGCGGCCAAAGCCGGTTTTTCCGCCACAAGCTGGAGCGTCGGCTTGCCGGTCAGGCTCGGCGCCGGCGCATTCACCGCCAGCTGCATGGGCTGTTCCACGGTCAGCGCCGCGGGCTCCAGCAGCAACTCCTGCCATGCCGCAAAGTTGTGCCGCACGTTGCCCAGCGCACGCGTCAGGTTGTGCATCAGCGTGCCGGTGCGATCGATCTTGTTGCCGGCGATCGCCAGCTCCAGCCCCTCGATCTGCCGGACTGACGGCAGGTGGGGCGCCAAAGCCGCCGCCGCGCGCCCCGCCGCCAGCACGCGCACGTCGTGCCCCTGAGCCAGCAGGTGCTGCGCCACCGCCTGCGTGCGCATCGCGTGCCCCAGCCCCTCGCCCGCCACACCGTAGAGAATCCGCATCGGTCACTCCCGGCCAAGCCTGCTGGCCTGACCAAGGGTAATGCGCAATGCTCATTGACCATGCGGTCTTGGCGATCTCGTTGCCAGAACATCGCGGCGATGTCGCAGACAAACGGAATCGCCGCGCAGATGTTGCCGGTTCGCCTTGGCTGCGATGCACGGCGTGTGATCAGCGTTCAGCAATGGCTTGTGTGCGTGCAAGTCCCGGGAAGTACGCAGCTGTCGTCGGTGCACGCCTGGCTGTCGTCGCAGTCCATCGGCTTGCCGACGCAGGCGCCGGTGCTGCAGTTGTCGCCGGTGGTGCAGGGGTTGCCGTCCTCGCAGCCGCCGGCGTGGGGGATGTGTGTGCAGCCGATCTTGATGTAGCACACGTCGCTGGTGCACGGGTTGCCGTCGTCGCAGTTGAGGTCGCAGAAGATGGAGCCGTCCCCGCCATCCGCGGCGACAGCCCCATCGGCCGCCGCAGCGACATCAGCCACCGGTGCCACGTCCGCGTCGGGTGCGCGCGCGGGCGCCGTTGCGCCACAGGCCACGGACAGCAGGGCCGCGAAAGGCAATCTCACTTGCTCAGCGAATACGTGTCCAGCTGGGACGCGCCGTCGCCGCTGTACGCGATGAACGAGAGCGTCTTGCCGTCGACCGTCATGACCACGTAGTTGCTCTTGTTGCCGTGCGAGGAGGTCGCGGTCCACGCGGCGCTGCCGTTGGTGTAGCCGTCGGCGTAGAAGCCGCCCGCGACAACGTAGACCGGCCCTTTCGCCACCTTGTTGTTGTTCACCCACGGCCAGCTGCGCTCATAGTCGTGGTCGTGGCCGGCAAAGATCAGGTCGACGTTGTATTTCTCAAACAGCGGCACCCAGTATTGCTGGACCCACGCCGTCGAACCGTGGTTGGTGCAAGCGGAATACGCCGGATAGTGCATCGCGGCGATGATCCAATCGATATCCGGATCCGCGCGCGCCGCCGCCAGATCGGCATCCAGCCACGCGGCCTGATCCGAGGCCGCCGCCGCACTCGTCGAGTCCAGGCCAATCACGTGCACATTCGCATAGTTGATGGACCACGCGTGCTCCTGGTAGCCGTCCGGCACCCCCGCGTTGACCGGCAGCGCGAATTGGCCGTAGTACATCGGCGGAAACACCTCGTGGTTGCCCTGCACCGGCATCAGCGGCGCGGTGTTCAGGATCGGGTGCATGGCGTCGAACCAGCCGTCCCATTGGTCCTGCTGGCAGAAGTCGGTGAAGTCGCCGTTGAAGACCCAAAACGCCGCGCCGAGTGCCGCCAACCTCTCGGCATTCAAGGCGATCTTGTCGTTGCCGCCGCGGCTGTCGCCTGCCAGGATGATCTTGACCGGCTGGCGCTTGCCTTTGAGCGGCGCCGTGTGGAAACTCACGACGCTCGGTGTCAGGTCGGGTTTGACGAATGCGCCGGCCTGGTAGTCGCTCCACGTGCCCGCGCGGAGCACGTAGTCCGTGTCAGGCGTCAGCCCGGTCGCCTCGACGGTCCAGGTCAAGTACCGGGTGCCGGACGTGTCCGTCGCGACCAGCGATTGATAGTAATATTCGCCGGTTCCGCTCGCGGTCGTCGCTGCGCTGAAGGTCATCTTGGCGCCGTCCGCGCCGGCACTCGCCGCCTTGTCAAACCAGATCTTGGGCGTGTAGCCGGTCAGGTCCGTCGCCGCCGTCGTCCACTGCACGCTGATGCTCGTCGCAGGGTCATGCTGCCAGGTAAAATGCAATGATTTCGGCGTGTTGGTCGGATCGGTCTGCCACGTCACCGTGGCGTCGCTCGCAATGTCCACCGCTGCCGTGTCCTGCGTCGTCGCCGCGTCCTGCGCCGGCGTCGCCACTGTGCTCTGCAGACAGGCTGGGAGCAGGAGAGTCGTCAAGAAACCTAGTCCAATCGCAAACTTCCGCATCACTGCCTCCCAAAAAAATTCCATTCAAAACGCCAGATGGCACGTCAATTGTCCGCTGTCATTCGCCAGATTCAGCCCTTCCAACTCGGTCCGGTGCATGAAGGCCAGGACGCAGCGGCTCTGCGGGATGATGTTGTATCCTAAGCCTACTGTAATCCATTGTTTTTTCTGCCGCACGATCGTGTCCTGCAGCAGGCTCTGGCCGTCGATGACCGTCGTGTCGCCGTCCATCTGCTCAAAACGCCCGGTCAGCGACAGCTTCTGCGGCAGCAGCCAGCCGGTCAGGTCGACATGCCAGCCCTGGCCGGAATGCACCGGCTGCGAGCCATCCGCGGCCTTGGCGAGCGCGAACTGCATCTCCACGAGCTCCGCCTCCAGCTCCAGAAACCGCCACTTGGCGCGCGTGTCGACGCCGAACCACAGCCGCTGTTGGCCGTCGTCAAAATACTTCTGCGTGTAAGCGCCGTTGGCCGCGACGCGCCAAGTAAAACCACTGTTTTGACCGACAAACTTGTCCAAGTTCACTTCCGCGCGCCCGACCAGCATCAGCTGCTTGGGGTCAATCATCTGCTCCGACGCCTGCTTGGTCGAGTCGAACGCGCCGAGCGTCACCTTGAAGTGCTTGCCCGGATCCTGCCCCGCGACCGTCGCGCCCAGCTGGCGCAGCGGCGTAAAGGTATCAAAAGTCGGGGCGTACGGCAGCAACATCTCCTGCGTCGCCTTCAAATTTGCTTGGGAAAACGGCACTTTTTGGTAGCCGAGCTTGACCTCCAAGAAGTTGTACCGGTTCCAGCCCAAGTACGCGTCGCGCACGTAGTCCGTCGTCCCGTTGCCCGCCTTGTCGCGCGGCACCATCTCCAGCTGGACGGCGTACAGCATGCCGGAGTCGTCAAAGCGCCCGTGCAGGCCAAACTGGGCGTTTTCCAAGACAAAACCTTGGCGATAGCCAAACTGCGACGGATCCAGCTGGTTCGTATCGCCCACCGCCACGCCGTTCAGCATCACGGGGCCATGATCGGACGCGACGATGCTCGTACGCAGCAGCGCGGTCGGCTCCACGCGCGCATCGACAAACTTCGGTGGCGTGGCCTCGGTCAGAAGCGTGATTTCCCCCGGCAGCTCCTGGGCTAGGGCCGCGCAGGGCAGCAGCGATGCGGCCAGGAGCAGAGCAAAAATGCGCATTTAGTCGTCCTCTTCCTCAAACTCCGCCATCGTCACCGCGCCCGCCAGCGGCAGCCCGCCCGGCGGGTGGTCAAAGGGCGAGAACCGCTGCACTTTCGCGGCGCCGCGCAGCTTGGCCAGCAGGATCGCGTCCAGCCGCACCCACTTCATGCGCTGGACATAGGCGGCAAGCTGTTGTTTTGCCTCGGCAAACGTGGGCTTGTGCGCGGTGCGCTGGGCGACCAGCTTGAGCTGGTGCACGCCAAAACCCGTACGGACCGGCGGCGTCAACCCGCCGACCTGCAGCGTCTGCACCGCCGCCCAGCGCTCCTTGCCGAGCTCGCGCTGCGTCTGCCAACCCCGCTCCGGCGTTGACCATTTGCCCGCCTTGACCGCCGCCGCCACGCGCGCCTGCGCCTGTGCGACCTGCGCGTCCGTGGGCGTCACCGGCAGCGCCTCGGCCACCTCCAACACGCGCACGGCCGCCGGCACGGTCAGGCTTTTCTCTTCACTTTCATAGCGTTCCCGCAGCTCGGCGTCGGTCACAGCAAACGGCGTCTCGCGCTCCACCAGCACGTGCAGCTGCGCCTCGGTCGTCAGCGTGCGCAGGTGCGACTCCGCGGTCATTCCGCGTTTCAGCAGGATCTTCAGCCAATTCTCGCGACTTCCGGCCTGACCGATCTCACGTGCCAGCGCGGTGTCCACGCCCGCCTGCGCCTGGGCGGCGTCCTTGCCGATGGCCTGCTGGACGATCAGCGCGTCGATCCGCGCCTCAAGCGCCGTCGCCGCTGCCCGCAGGCCCATGACCTCACCGACCTCCGCGTCCAGCACACCGCCCTCGACCGCGACTTGCAGATCCGCCACGAGATCCTTGCGGGCGATCGGCGTGCCGTCGACCACCGCGACGGGATCGGGCCAATCGTGGACGTGCGACCACAGGTTGGGCTTGCGCACCACGCTCGGCGGCCGCTGCGAGCGCGCTGCGGACGTCACCGCCGCCGGCAAGTCGGCCGCCTCGGCCGTCGGAGATCCTTGCGCCCGCGCGATCGTCGGTTCCTGACGGCAGCACGCCAGCAGCAGCAGCCAGGTGAGGCTAGTCGTCCGCATCGGCTTTGTCCCCAGCGCGGCTGAACCGCCAATTCGGCCACGGCGCTTCCGTGCCCTTGTACATGCGCCAGAGCAGGCGGCCAACGCCGCGGTTCTCGTCGGGCTGATCGAACGTCATGGCGTTCCAGGCGTCGACGATGTCCTGGCTCCAGTAAATCGAGCCCTTTTCCTGCTTGTTGGTGATCTCGGGATACACGCGGGCGAGGTGGGCGAACGGGCCGTCGTCCGCCGTGTCGTTGAAACAGCCGTAGATCGGCGAGGCGAAGCCATCCAGCTCGGTCAGCGGCGTCACGTCCAGCATCCGCTCCAGCGTCGCGTGAATGGAGCCCGTCGCATGGTGATCGTGGTCGACGTAGCCGTGCTTGACCCACGGACTCACGACAATCAGCGGCGAGCGGTGATACGCGACCGAGTCGCCGCCGTCTTGTGGATCGTCCTCGAAGATGAACGCGACCGTCTCGTGCCACGCCGGCGACTTGGACAGCGCCTCGATCACGCGGCCGGTGCCCGCGTCATTGTCTGCGACCATCGATCGCGGCGAGACGTGATCGGGCGTTCCGCCGCAGCAGGTGTGGTTGACCGGCAGCAGGATGAACGAAAACGTAGGCAAATCATGGGTCTGCAGCCAGGTCTCCAAGTATGCCGCGCGCGCCTCGTCCTTGACTTCGAGCGTAAAGGCGAAGCCCGGATAGTCGGTCTGCATGACGTTGTTCATCATGAATTCCGTAGCCATTCCGACAATTTCGCCAAAATCGACGACGGAATAACCCCATGCCAGCAGGTTGGAGAACAAGAAGCCCTGCCCGGGCAGCGAATCTGCACCGACATTCCATGCCTCATCGGCGCCGCGACCACTCAGCCCGTAGAATTTTTCAATATAATCCGATGGTTTTGTCGCGGTGGCATAGCCGTGGCCGGTCGCCGAGTAGTCGCCGTCCGTGTAGAAGTTGTCCAGGAGGCAGTAGGTCGCCGCGAGCTTGTGCAAATTCGGCGTGAATTCCTCGCCATACAGCGCGTACTTCGGCTCAGCCTTGACGTCGCCGTTGACCTGCGTGGCGACATCGCCCAGCTCCACGTCAAACGTCTTGTTTTCACGCATGATGTAGACGATGTGCTTGATGTGCGGGGAAGCGCCGGGCGCGGTTGGCATCACGACCTTGGACGCCTCGGTCTGCGGCAGCCGGCCCTTGCCGGTCACGCCGATCATGTTGTCGAGCACGTCTTTTTGGCCCTGGACCAGCGCCGCGTCGTCCGGCACGGGAATGACGCTTAGCGTGCCCAAGTAGGACGTCTCCAGGGACGTCGTGCCATCCCACGGCGGCGTGCCCGTGCCCTTGGCGTTGCCGACAAAAAGTGTCTTGCCGTCAGGCGACACGCCGACCGCAGACGGGTACCAGCCGACGGGGATCGCCCCGACCACCACGCCCTTGGCGGTGTCCAAAACCATGACTTCATTGGACATTGCGCACACGACGTACAAGCGCGCGCCATCGGGCGAGAGCGCCATCAGCCCCGGATCGCGGCCGCGCGGCGCCATCAGCGGCTGATCCACCGCCGCGAGGTTCACCGGAATACGCTTGGTCACCTGCCAAGCGGCCACGTCGATCTGAGCAATTTCATCGGCTTCCACGATCGAAGCCCACAGCGTCTTCCCGTCGGGCGACATGATCAGGCCCTGCGCGTTGAAGCCCAGCCCGAGGGTGTCCGCGTCCGTCGGCGTGACCGTGTTCGACAGGTCCACGCGCTGCAGGTTGCCCGCGACCCAAGTCAACAAATACGCGAACTTGCCGTCTGGCGCTATCACCATGTCGTACGGAGTCGGCGCGACGCTGACCACCTTCGCCTTGACCGACGTGTCCGTGTCCATCGCGATGAAGCCCGACATCGCGATGTTCGCCGGCAGCGCGAAAGTCGAGACGCCGTAAAGTGTTTTGCCGTCGGGCGACAGGCCGATCGCGAAAAAGCCTGAGTCGGCGGCGTACGTGCGATCCTCGGTGAGCGTGCCGTTGGCGGCGATCTTCATGCGGTACGCCGGCGATTCCGGACCGCCTGAGGCGTACAAATACTGGCCGTCGGGCGACACGAGCAAGAAGCGGTACAGCGCCGGGCGATCCACGGTCTGGACCAGCTTTTGCTGCGCGACGTCATAAACCTGCAGGCTCGACTGGTCTTCGCGGTCATTGGAAATGTAGACGAACTTGCCATTGGGGTGAACGACGAGCCCGAGCGGGTAACTCTTCAAATCCACTTGCGTTCCCGCAGGCGTCAGCAGCCGACCGTTGGGCAGCACCCACACGCCAGGCTGGAACTGCCCGACCGTGAACGTCGTCGGGATCTGAAACCGCGACTGCGGCAGCGTATCCAGCGGCAGCGGCGGCGCCTTGCTGAAGCCGAGCGCGCCGTCCTGATCAAACACGTCCGGGCCGATCGCCGCGTCCGTCCCACCGACCGTCGCGGCGTCCGTGCCCGCAGCGCTATCCGCCGCGGCGTCATCGGTCGGCGTCGCCGCGGTGTTGCCACAGCCCGCGCTCGTGAGAACCGTGCATGCCGCCAGCAAAACCGACAGAACTACTCGTGAATTCAACATGTGCCCCCCAACAAGCGCCCTCCCCGAGGTTGCCTGCGGGCGCTACGGTACGGCGGTACGGCGCGGCTGGCAATCTCATCGCGCGGTTGTTGCCATTTCGCCGCCAGACTGAGCGATTGCGCGATTGACCAATGGCCCGGCTGGCGCCTAGGCTGTGGCACGGGGGGACGGATGCGACAATTCATCGTGATCGCACTGCTGGGATTCGCGACGCAGGCCTGGGCCGAGACGCCCTACGTCTATCAACAAGGCGGACTGGAGGGCGAACAGCGCCTGGCCATCGAGTCGCAAACGACCGTCGGCACGCGCGAATTGCAACCGCTGGGCGGCAAGGGCATCGAACAGGGCCTGCGCGTGCGCTTGCAGATCCGGGAAGGGACGACGGTCGAGGGCTTCGGCGGCGCCGTGTGGCAACCGGACGCGACGGATCTGCGCGCGGGCGCGATCGGCGTGGAGGCCATCCAGCGCGTGCTGTCGCAAAAGGAATTCGGCGTCAACTTGCAGGTCGCCGTCGGCGCGTATCGGGACGTGACCGGCGTGTTCGTGCCGCGCGCGCGCGTGCTCCTGGGTCGTAGCTGGGGCCGGCTGAACGCGCAAGTGTCCGGCACCTTTGAGATGCCGGTGTCGCACGCCCGCGATGCGCTGGACGTGATCCTCGGCGCTGGCGCCTCGTGGCAAGCCACGTCGCAGACGTCGATCGGCCTCGAAGCCGTTGGTGAAGATCTGGAAGCGATTTTTGACCCGGAGGAAACCGAAGGCGGTGCGCGCTTGCTGGCTGGACCAAGTCTGCACACGACTTTTGGCGCGATGTACGTGCACGGCAACCTCGGCGCGACGACGTTTTGGCCGATCGCCGGCGGAGCACCGCTGACCGGCGCGATGGGCCGCGTCAACCTCGGCTGGAAATTCTAGCGCGACACGAACGAAAAACGCCCGTCCAGCAGCAGGAATCGGCTCCGCTGCGCCGCGCGACCGGTCAGCGCGCGCCACGCGGCATGGTCCGGATGGCCGACGTCTTGCGGCAACAGGATCGCCGGCCCGTCGGGCGTATCGACCGCGAAATGCGGCTCCACGCACGGCCCGATGCCGTCCTGAGCCAGCCCGGCGATCACCGTCCGCGCATCGCCGGGAAGCTGCGTCATCTGCAGCATCGTCAGCAGCGTCGGCGGCGGCAGCAAGATGGCGCCGCCCGCGTTGTGCTCCGCCAGAGCCGCTTGGGGCGAACGCCAGAAGGCGTCGCTCGCTTCATGCGGATCCAGCGCCGCTTGCTGGCCGTCGGGCTGGATCGCCGCGAAAAACCAGGTGTCAAAACGCCGCGGTTCGGCGCGCGGCGTCAGCCAGTGGGCAAACGGCGTCAGCAGGTCCAGCGCCAGCGTCAGCCCTGCGGCCTGGACGGCCTGGTGCCACTTCTCCGCCGGCAGCTGGTGGCCATCGCGCGCACCCTCCAGCGCCGCGTCCAGCGCCGCGACAACCGCGCCGTCGACCACGCGCCCGTGCCCATCGCGTGCCAGCAGCACGTGCGCCTCCTCGTGCAGCTCGCGCACCGCCGCGACGTGGATCCGCCACGCCAGGTCGGCGTCGTCGAGCTCCAGCCGCGCCGCGCAGTCCGCCGCCGTCAGACCGCCCGTTTGCGCCGGCGCATCTGCATCGTCCAGCTTGCCGCCAGGAAAGACCGTCGCGCCGGCCATGAAGCCGCTTTGCCCGTGACGGCGCACCAAAAACGTCTCCGGACCGCTGGCGGTATCGCGCAGCAGCACGACGGTCGCAGCGGTGCGAATCGGCGGCGTCACTTGCATTTCGGGTTGGTTGTGGTGTCCAGGATGGCGTTGACGTAGGTCGGCAGGACCTCGGAAAACAGCGAATCCCATGAAATCGCTTGGAAATCTGCGCCGCCGTACGGTGCGGACGCCAAGCCGTTACCCCAGCTACCGGACAGCCAGCAGGACTGGCCGCCGGACTCCAGCGTCGCGCAATCGGCGTCGTTGATCGTGCTGCACGCCGGCATGTTGTTCAGCGCAAAATAGTGGGAGGCGGACGACGCCATCGCCTTGAGCGCCAGGCGGCTCGCCCAGTAGCTGGGCAGGCGGTGATCGTACTTGAACTGCAGGCGCTGGTAGCGCGCGCCCACTTTTTGCAGCTTGGTGTAGGCCTCGCGGTCGATCCACCAGGAATTGTCATCGCAGCCGCTGCCGGTCGCGGTGATCGGCCAGGCGCCGGGCGCACAGATGATGCTCGCCGGCTTGCCACCCTGTGCCGGCGGGTACTGCGCGGAATGGGGCGCGGTCGAGAAGTGGCACGCGCTGTCCGACGCTCCCGCGCCGTCGCCCGGACCGATCTTTTTGGCGTCATCTTCCGGCGCCTGGCTCATCGAGCAGCGGTCCACCGGCCCTTCCACGTCGATCACAAAGTTGACCGAAGCCAGGTCCGACGGAAACGCGTCGAACGCCGCCGTCACGGCGACGATGCCGGTGCCGATCGTCAGGAAGCCGACCTTGGTCTTGTCCACGCCCGGCGTGATCGACTGCGTCTTGTACAGCTGCTGGACCGTCGTCATGTGCCAGAGTCCGCCGTAATCATTGGTCCCGCTGGACTGCTGCGCGCCATCCCCGGTGCCCGGCAGGTTGAACAGCAGCACGTTGGCGTGCACGAGCGCCGCCAGCTTCTTGGCCGGATCGGTGTAGAGCGGATACGGCGCCGGATCGTAGTCGCCGACGACAATCACCAGCGGACACGGCGCAGTCGCTGTGCAGTCCAGCGGCCGCACGAACGTGGCCTTGATCGCCGACTGGTCCTGCTGGCCCTGGTCGTTGATCTGGATGACGGGCGAAATGACCGTTGATTCGACCTGCGTGGTGTTGACTGCGATCGCGTCATGCCCCGGCGCATCGCCCGCACCGACGTCATCGGTGCCGGTCGCGATGCTGTCATCGGTCGTTGCATCACTCCCGCTCGCCGCCGTTTTGCCGCAGCCAACGACGCCACCCAAGGCCAAGGCGGCGACCACCAGTTGTACCGCGACGATCCATTGGGTCAGAAACTTTGCGCTCTGCATCAGACACCTCCGCCCCGCATTGTAGCGAGCGCCGCGGCAGCGACAACTGTTGACGCTGGTGATCACGATTTTTGGCGTTTTCTCAATTCGATCAAAGTATTGCGAAGATCTGCCGGCGTCGGCGCCGATTTCGATCGCCCAAACGATCGCGGTGCGCGGGGGCCAGCCAACGCAAGCTGCCACGGATCGCGGTCCAACTGGGGCATTTCAGTGCCAAAAACGCCCACCGATCGCGGGTGAGCGTTGACACAAGACCGCGCGGGCCACTACGCTCGGTGGGAGGAAATGGGATGAAGCGGATCCAGGCGGGTGCCAACGGTCCGGGACTGAAGGGTCCATCAGGTTCGAGCCCAGGTCCAAAAACCTGCATCTCCGGCCCGCGCGCCGGACGCTGGGCCGCGCACAGCCCGACGCAGAACGAACTGAAACACCATGCGATTTCGCGGCGAACACAACCAGCGCGTGGACGACAAGTGCCGACTGAGCATTCCGTCCAGCTTTCGCCAAGTACTTGAAAAGCATGGAGATTCGCAGCTTGTGTTGGCCAAGTCGACGCTGCACCGCTGCTTGCAGGCCTACACGGCGCGCGATTGGGAAGCCCGTGAAGACCGCGCGATGAGCCTGCCGTCTGCCGATCCGGCGGTGCAAAAGCTGCTGCATTTCCAATTCGCCAGCGCGCAAGCCGTGGAGCCGGACAGCCACGGCCGCATCGTCCTGGCGCCGGCGCTGCGCGCGTGGGCGGGCATCGCAGCCAAGGAAGAAGTTGTGTTGATTGGCCAGGTTCGCCGCTTTGAAGTGTGGTCGGGCGAGGCCTGGGCGGCGACGCAGCGGGACATCGAGAACGCGATGAGCGGCGATTCGCTGGGCGTGTGGAACCGCGCACTGGCGGAGCTGGGGCTGTGAGTGCGACGCGATTGCCGACCGCGCGTGGGCAATCGGAGGCTGATTTGACAACTTCGTCCCCTGAACAGGCGGAATTTTCGCATGTGACGGTTCTGCGCGAGGCCGTGACCGCGGCGGTGGCGCGGGCTGCAGCCGATCGGGCGGAGCCCGTGATCGTCGACTGCACGCTGGGCGGTGGCGGTCATGCGGAAGCGGTGCTGGCCGCGTTGCCAACCGCGCAGGTCATCGGTCTGGATCGCGATCTCGCGGCGATTGCCGCAGCGTCGGCGCGCCTCGGGCATTTTGGCCCACGCTTTCGCGCCGTGCACACGCCGTTTGGCCGGCTCGCGGACGTGCTGCGCGATTTACACATTCCTGATGTTACGGCAATTATTGCCGATCTCGGCGTCTCCTCGCACCAGTTTGATACGGCCGAGCGCGGCTTTTCACTGCGCCACGAGGGGCCGCTGGACATGCGCATGGACACGTCCACCGGCCTGACGCTGGCGGAGCGCCTGGCAGCGGTGAGCCTGGAAGACCTGGCCGATATTCTCTATGAATACGGTGATATCCGTCGGTCGATCGGGACCGCGCGCATCGTGCTGCAGTCCGTGCAAGAGGGCGCGGACACGACGGCGAAGCTGGCGCAACGCCTGGCTGCCCGCCTGCCGCGTGACCGCAACGTCCACCCGGCGACGCTGGTGTTCCAGGCGCTGCGGATCTGGGTGAATGGTGAACTCGATGAACTGCAAGCGCTTTTGCGCGATGCGCCGGGCCTGCTGCAAGCGGGCGGCGTGCTGGCGGTCATCAGCTTTCACTCGGGCGAGGACCGGCTGGTCAAGCAGATGATGCGGGCGCAAGCGCCGAAGAAGTATGGAGAATTCACGCGCGGCAAGCCGCAAGCGGCCGGGGACGAAGAGGTGCAGGAGAACCCGCGGGCCCGGAGCGCGCGGCTGCGGTTGCTCTGGCGCAGTCGACCGGACGCGCCGCTGGGCGAGACGGGAGAGGACGAAGATTCATGAGGAAGAAAGCCGGGTTGTGGAAAAGTTGACAAATAGTTGACCGCGCCCGCGGACGTCGCATAACGGCGTGGGGTGTCAACTGGTTATGTCAACTGCAAGTGGCCAGACGGCAGCGGGCGAGGGAGCGAGACGATGAACGAGCGACACGACAGCCAGGTTTCCGTTAGCGCCGGCCAGAGTCTGGACCACGCGATGGACGGCGCGCGCGCGGACGGCCGGCAGCTTTCGCAGTGGTGGCAGCGGCGGCCGATGTCGGATGCGGAGCGGTCGGAGCGGTCGGAGCGGCTCTTTTGGTGGCGCGTCGTGGCGATCCTCTCGGGCGCCATGGCGGTCGCGACGCTGGGCGTGCTGCAAGTGCGGCGGTCGTCGTCGGGCATCCGGACCGCTTACGAGCTCGTGCGGGCGAACGACGCGCTGCGCGAGCAGATCGAGGCCAATCGCCACGCTGAGGCGAACCTGACGGGTCTGAAGAATCCCAACGAACTGCGCAAGGAGGCCAACGAGGTCTACCACATGCGGGTTCCCGGCGCTGACGAACAGGTGGAAGTCGAATAATCATGCTGGTCTACTTCGCCACCACCGCGCGCGTTCGCCGACTGCTCCTGGCAGTCACGGCAACATGCGCGGTTTTTGCGACCGGCTGCTCCGGCGCCGAGACCGAGCGCAAAGCCCGCGAAGAGAAAGCGGATTTTCACTACAACCTCGCCGCCGGCTACTTCCAGTCCAAGAACATCGACCTCGCGATCCGCGAGTTGGTCGCCGCGCTGGAGATCGACGAGGAGCACGCGGACTCACATTACCTCTATGGTTTCATCCAGTTTGGTCGCAAGCAGTACGAAGAGGCGGCCGAGAATTTCAAGCGGGCAATGGCCACGCGCCCGCGCTTTTACGCCGCGCGCAACCATCTGGGCGCGACGTACCTGGAGCTGGAGCGCTGGGGCGACGCGATCGCCACGCTGGAGCCGCTGCTGAAGGAGCCGACGTACACGACGCAGTACCTCGTCTACAACAACCTGGGCTGGGCGTACCTGAAGATGGGCGACTTGCGGCTGGCGGACAAGAACCTGAAGCTTGCGGTGTTTCTCAATCCGAAATTCTGTAATGGATACCGTAATTTAGGAGTCCTGGCAATGGAGCAGCACGATTCCAAGGCCGCCGTCGAGCAGATGACCGAGGCGACGACGCGCTGCCCGAATTTTGCGGACTTGCACATGCAGCGGGCCGAAGCCTTAGCGGCGGCCGGCCAGTTGGCGGAAGCGGACGCGGAGTTTCACAAATGCGCCGAGTTGGGCGGCGAGACCTCGCTGGGCAGGCGCTGCAAGGCGCGGACGCGCCAGGGCATGGGCGGCGGTGAGGGCCGGCAAATGGGGGCATGGTAATGGCAACGGATGTGCGCGATCTGCCACGCAAAATTCTGCCGAGCCGGCTGTTTCAGCTGTTTGACCGCGCGGGCACGACGCCGCAGGCCCGGCAGGACCGCGCCAAGCGCCGTGTGCAGCTGGTCGTCGGCCTCCTGGGCGTCTACCTGGTTTTTGCCTACGGCGCGGCAGTCTGGACGGTCGTGAACAAGGCGGCCCTGGAGAAGTACGCCAAAGGCAACCTACTGAAACTCAACAAGATTGAGACGCGGCGTGGCGACATCGAAGACCGCAACGGCGTCACGTTGGCGACCAGTCTGTCGGCCAACTCCGTGTCGGCGAATCCGCGCTGGGTGCTGCCGCCGTTCATCAAGGTCGAGAAGAAGAAGGTGTCGACGACGCCGTCGCAGATGCCGTTCGACAGCGCGGAAGGCGCCGCGTTTCGCAAGAAGATCACCGACCGGATCGTGGCGATCCTGGGCGCGACCGGCAAGGACGAGGCGTACATCCGCGAGCAGATGAACCGCCACGAGGTCGGCAAGGACGGCAAGCCGACCGACAAGGGCTCGGCGTTCGTGTATCTGGCGCACAAGCTGACGGACCAACAGAGCCAGAAGATCCGCGAAGCGATCGCCGACGGTGAGCTGCCCGGCATCACGCTGGAGCCGCGCTTCATCCGCTACTATCCCAACAACGAGCTGGCGGGCGCGCTGGTCGGCCGCGACAACACGACGGGCAGCATCGAGGCGAGCTTTGACAAGCTACTGCGCGGCCAGGAAGTGGAGGTCTGGACGTACAAGGACTCGAGCGCGACGCCGCTGTACATCGACGGCGCGCCGGATCCGAGCATCTTCGGCGGCAAGAGCGTTACGCTGACGATTGATGAGAAAATCCAAGCGGTTGCCGAGCATCATCTCGAAGCGGCGGTCCGCGAGTTCGAGGCGCAGCACGGCATCGCGGTCGTGATGGACGTGCAAACCGGCGACGTGCTGGCGATTGCGCAGTGGCCGAGCTTCAACCCGAACGACATCGAAACCGCGCCGAAATACGGCTTGCACAACATCGCCGTGGAATTCCAGTACGAGCCGGGCTCGACCTTCAAGGTATTCAACCTCGCGATTGGACTGCAAGAAAAAGCGGTAACTCTGGAGGAAATCATCCCGCTGGGCCCGCTGGTCGTCGGCAACAAGGTCATCAAGGACGACCACCCGCACGCGCAGGTCAGCGGGCTGCAGTCGCTGCAGGTCAGCTCCAACATCGCCAACGCCAAGATCGCGATGCGGATGCACCGCGAGACGTACGAAAAGTACCTGCGCGCGCTGGGTTTTGGCCGGCGGCTGGACCTCGGGATGATCGGCGAAGGCGCGGGGCAGCTCTCGCCGTCGGACAAATGGTCGCTGGTGCAGTACGCCAACATCGCGTTTGGTCAGGGGATTGCCGTGACGCCGCTGCAGATGGTGGCGGGCTTTGCCGCGGTGGCCAATGGCGGCACGTACCGGCGGCCGCGGCTGATCCGCGCCGTGCACACGGCCGATGGCAAAGAAGAGCGCTTGCCGACCGACCCGGGCAAGCGGGTTTTTGACAAGGACACGACCGAGAAAGTGCTGCAGGCGATGGCCTCGGTGTGCCAGCCGCGCTCGCCAGACGGCAAGAGCCTGGGCGGAACGGGCACGGCGGCACGGCTGCCGAACTACACGATCGGCGGCAAGACCGGCACGGCGCAGCAGGCGAACGACAAGGGCGGCGGCTATTCGGACACGCACTGGGTCGGCAGCTTTATCGGTGTGACGCCGATTGAGAACCCGCGGCTGGTGGTGTTCGCCGCGATCGACACGCCCAACAAGTTTGACCCGAAGCTGGGCAAAATCGCGCGCTATGGCGGCATCGTGGCGGCGCCGGTGGTGCGGGAGATCGCGCGGTTCACGCTGCCGTATCTGGGCGTGCCGCCGAGCCCTGGCGCGCCGTACCTGGACCGCAACGACCCGGAAAAGGCCAAGAAAGAGGACGCGGAGCGCAAGGCGCTGGCGCAAAAGACCGCGGCGACGGTGCTGGCGCTGCAAAATCCGGCGAAGCCGGCGGCGGATATGTCCCCGGTAGCCGAGGGCATGGCGCGCGTGCCCGACGTGCTACGGCTGCCGATGCGGATTGTCCGGGAGCGCCTTGCGGCGGCGAAGCTGGGCCTCGCGGCGGGCGGCAGCGGCGTCGGCGTGGAGCAAGTGCCCGCGGCGGGCGAAGTCGTGGCGGAGGGAACGCCGGTGAAAGTGACGTTCAAGCGGATGAGCGAGGTGGCCGATGCCCGGCCGCCGGAGCCGCCCTCTGAGGAAGTGAAGCCCGCGGACGCCGTGGCCAAGCCATTGAAGTTGTAGGGGAAAATGAATCTGCTCGAGTTGTTGCAGCAAAGTGGTGTGCAGGCGGAGGTGGCGGAGAACGCCGACCTGACGGCTGACGTGCGCGCTGTGACGGCGGATTCGCGGCGCGTGCAGCCCGGGACGGTCTTTGTGGCGGTGCCGGGAGCGCGCGCGCATGGGCTGGATTTTGCAGCGCAAGCGCTGGCGGCGGGCGCGGTCGCGATCGTGGCGGATCGGCCGGTGGCGCTGCCCGGGGCGGGCGCGCTCCTGGTGACGGACAGCCGCAAGGCCTTGGGCGCGCTGTCGTCGGCGCTGCACAGCCACCCGAGCCACGCGCTGCAGGTCATCGGCGTGACGGGGACCAACGGCAAGACAACGACGACCGTGCTGATCGCCGAGCTGCTGACCGCCGCCGGCCTGCGCGCCGCAGCGATTGGCACGACCGGGATCTGGACGCCGGAGGGCACGCGGCCGTCGCACATGACGACGCCCGACGCGGAAACGCTGCAGCAGCTCCTGGCCGATCTGCGGGACGAAGGCTTTACGCACGTGGCGATTGAGGTCAGCTCCCACGCGCTGGACCAGCACCGCGTGGCCGGAACGCGCTTTGCCGCGACGGTCTGGACCAATCTGACGCGCGACCACTTGGACTACCACGGCACGGTGCAAGCCTACGCCGCGGCGAAGGCCCAGCTGTTTGGCGGCGACCTGAAGGCGCCCCACGCGTTTGTGAATGCCGACGACGATGCCGCCGCGCAGGTGTGGCACCAGGGCCGGGCGCAGGCGTGGAGCCTGGGTGCGCACGGCGCCGCAGAGCATCAGGTCGAGCAGCTCCAGCTGACCGCCCAGGGCCTGTCGTTCGTGCTCAAGAGCCAGTCCCGCCACGCGCTGACCGTGCACGCGCCGCTGATCGGTCGCCACAACGCCGAGAACCTGGCCGCGGCGCTGCTGGTCTGCCGGGCGTTGCGCGTCAAGGACGCCGCGCTGGTGGCGGGCTGTCAGCGGCTGGAGGCGCCGCGCGGGCGGCTGCAGCCGGTCGCCAACCACACGGGCGCGCTGGTGCTGGTGGACTATGCGCACACGCCGGACGCGCTGCAACAGGTCCTGACAACGCTGCGGCCGCTGGTCGGCGCCCAGGGTCGGCTGATCGCGCTGCTGGGCTGCGGCGGCGACCGCGATCCGGGCAAGCGGCCGCTGATGGGTCAGGTCGCGGCGCGGCTGGCCGATTTGTGCGTCCTGACAAGCGATAATCCGCGTACGGAAGACCCGCAGGCGATCCTGGCCGCCGTCGAGGAAGGCCTGCGGATGACCGGCGCGGAGCGGCTGGAGCGGTTCGTGCCGTCGACGCTCACCAAACTGCACAACGGCCCGCGGCGCTGCGGCTATCTGGTCGAAGAGGATCGCGAGCAGGCGATTCGCCGTGCGATCGGCGTGCTCCGGCCGGGCGACGTGTTGGTGATTGCCGGGAAAGGCCATGAAACTGTGCAGATTATCGGCGACGAGGAGCGGCCTTTTGACGACGCCGCCGTGGCGGAACGCTACCTGGGACTGACGCGCCTGGCACAGGTGGGGGCGTGATGACCGCACAGCGTCCAGCAGGCTTTGCCTTTGACGGCCAGACGGCGCGCGCCGCGACGGGCGGGCATTTGCTCGTGGATTCAGCGTGTTGGACGTCGGCGTTGTGCACGGACAGCCGTAAGCTCGCGACGGGTGCGCTCTTTGTCGCCCTGCCCGGCGAGACTTTTGATGGCGCCGATTTCATCGCCGCCGCGCTGGCCGCAGGCGCCGTGGGCGTTGTCGCAGCGACCGGGAAGGCCGCGCCGTTCGCCGATCAGGCGCGCGCGGCGGGCGCGTGGCTGCTGGAGGTCGAGGACGTGCTCTTGCAGCTGGGCGAGCTGGCGCGCAACCACCGTCTGCGGTTCGACCCGCTGGTGATCGGCATCACGGGCTCCAATGGCAAGACGACGACCAAGGAACTGACCGCGCTGGCGCTGTCGCCGCTGGGCGAGGTGCTATGGACCGCGGGCAACTTCAACAATCGGATCGGCTTGCCGCTGACGCTGGCCCGACTGACGGCTGCGCATCGCGTCGCCGTGTTGGAAATGGGCATGTCGATCCCCGGTGAAATCGCGCAGTTGGCGCACATCGGCGTCCCGCGCATCGGCGTCATCACGTCGCTGGCGGAGGCGCACCTGTTGGGCATGGGCAGCCTGCACGCGATCGCCCACGAAAAAGCCGATATCCTGCGCGCACTTCCGGACGACGGCGTGGCGATCGTGCCCCAGGATGAGCCGCTGCTGGCGGAGGTCGTCGCGGGCCTGAAGTGCCGGGTGATGCGCTATGGCCGGCACGCGGGCGACGTCAAGCTGGCGTCGCCGATCACGGTGAGCGGGCTGGCGCAGCAGTTTGAGGCCGACGTGGCCGGTACGCACGTGACTGTGGAACTGCCGGGCCTGGGCGTGCACTTGGCGCACAACGCGCTGGCGGCGCTGGCGGTCGCGCTGGCGGCGGGCGCGGATCTGCACGCGGCGGCGCGCGCGCTGGGGCGCTACGAGCCGGTGGGCCAGCGGATGTTGCCGTCGCGGATCGGCCCGTGGCTGGTGCTGGAAGATTGCTACAACGCCAATCCGCGCTCGGTCGAGGTCGCGCTGGACACGCTGGCGACGCTGCCGGGGCCACGCGCGGCAGTGCTGGGCTCCATGCTGGAGCTGGGCGCAAACGAGCGCGAACTGCATGCGCGCGTCGGGCGCCATGCCGCAGCGGTCGGCGCAGACCTGCTGATTGCCGTCGGACCGATGGCCGCTGAATACGCGCGTGGTGCGGCGTCCGGTGGCTTGACCGCCGTCGCCGTCGCTGAGCCGGCTGAGGCCGCCGCGATCCTGGCACAGCAGCTGCCCGTGGCCGGGACGGTGCTGGTCAAAGGCTCGCGCGGCGCCCGCATGGAGCGCGCGATTGCGGCGATGCGCGACCTGAATCCCCTTCTCCCCGCGCAAGCGGCCGCTGCGAGGTCCTGAAGTGTTCCTCTGGTTGTCCCAACATTTTCGCGGCGATTTCGGGCCACTCAACGTGTTCCGCTACGTCACGTTTCGCTCCATCGGCGCGATGGCCACCGCGCTGATGATCGCCATGTGGCTGTTTCCATGGTTCATTCGCCTACTGCAGGAAAAACAGATCGGCCAAGTCGTGCGCGATGACGGCCCGCAGTCACACTTTTCCAAAAAGGGCACGCCGACCATGGGCGGCGTCCTGCTGCTGATGGCGATGTTCCTGGCGACGCTGCTGTGGGGCGACCTCCAAAACGTCTTTGTCTGGCTGACGCTGGTGGTGACGCTGGTTTTTGGTGTCCTGGGCTTCATCGACGACTTCCTGAAGATCCGCGACCGCAACTCCAAAGGCGTAACGGAAAAACAGAAGCTTATCACGCAGTTTGCCACGACAGCGCTGGTCTTTGGCCTGCTGTACACGGGCTGGTTTGGCAAGGAGCTGGCCGATTCGCGGCTGTACCTGCCTTTCGCCAGCGTCAAGCATTTCGCGTGGAATATCGGGCCCATCGCCTACACAATCTTCGCGTGCCTGACTGTCGCCGGCTATTCCAACGCCGTGAACTTGACCGACGGCCTGGATGGCCTGGCCATCGGTCCGGTCATGATTTCCTCGTTTACTTTCGCGGTGTTGTGCTATCTCGTCGGCGCCAAGTTCGGCCATTTCGACGTCGCCCAATACCTGCTGCTGCCAGAAGTGCCCGAAGCGCACGAGCTGACGATTGTATTGTCCGCCGTCATCGGCGCAGGTATTGGATTTCTTTGGTACAACACCTACCCCGCGCTGGTCTTCATGGGCGACGTCGGCGCGCTCGCCGTCGGCGGTACGCTGGGCATGGTCGCGGTGTTCTCCAAGAACGAGCTGCTGTCGCTCATCGTCAATGGCCTGTTCGTCGTGGAAGCCGCCAGCGTCGCGCTGCAGCGCACCTGGTACCGCCGCACCGGTCGGCGGATCCTGCGCATGGCGCCGATCCACCATCATTTCGAGAAGTTGGGCTGGCCGGAACCGCGCGTCACGATTCGCTTCTGGATCATCTCCGTCATGTTGTCGCTGGTCGCGTTGGCCAGCTTGAAGTTGAGGTAAGCCATGGCGCCCGCGACTCTGACAAGCGCTGCGATTGCCAGCGACGACGAACTGGAACTGCTGGAAGGCTTTGACGGCGACGACGCGTCGTTGGCCGAGCAGACGCGCATCCAGCCGCCGAGCGCGATGCCCAAGGGCGAAGCCGCGCTGGTGCCGGTGCCCGTGGGCATGGACTGGCCGCTTTTTGCCACGATTATCAGCCTGATGACCGTCGGGCTCATCATGGCCTATTCCGCGTCGGTCTGGCTGGGCCTGCACAACTTCAACGGCGACGACGCGCACTTCTTGCACAAACACATGGCGCACCTGGGCGTCGGGATCTTCTTGCTGCTCATCGCGATCCGCACGCCGTACCAGCTCTACCGCAAGATCGCGTACCCGCTGCTGGGCCTGTCCATGGTCGGCCTGGTGCTGGTGCTGATGTTTGGCCGCGTGGTCAACAATTCCCGGCGCTGGCTGGGGCCGTTTCAGGTCGCGGAACTGGCCAAGCTGGCGTTCGTCATCTACCTGGCGCACGCGCTGACCAAGCAGATTTCCCGCAAAAACGCTCATAAATTCTCGGTCGGCTTCCTGCCGCACGCCGTGGTGTGGATGGTGGCTTTTGGCCTGCTGATGAAGGAACCTGACCTCGGCAGCGGCATCGTGCTGGCGATCCTGCTGTTCGCGATGACGTTCATCGCCGGGACGAATTTCAGCTACATCCTCGCGCTCGGCGGCATTGGCGTCGGCGCGCTGGGCGTGTTTATCGCCCACAATCCGATGCGTTTTGCCCGTATCAACGCGTACATGCACCAGCTGCTGTCAGTCATGGGCATGGAGGCGCTGCCGCAGGAGATGATCCGCGGCGCGTCCTACCAGTGGTTCAACGGCCACCTCGCCGTCGCGGCCGGCGGGCTGTTCGGCAAAGGTCTGGGCCTGTCCGAGCAGAAGCTGGGCTTTGTGCCGGAATGCCACACCGACTGGGTTCTCTCGATTATCGCTGAGGAATTTGGCCTGATCGGCGTGGCGCTCGTCGCGCTGGCGTTCATCTTCTTCATCCGCCGTGGCCTGCGCATCGCGCTGCGGGCACGCGACGAATTTGGCCGGCTGTTGGCGTCCGGCATCACGATCCTGTTTGGCACGCAAGCGGCGGTGAATTTCGGAGTCGTCATGGGCACTTTGCCCACCAAGGGCCTGACCCTGCCGTTCGTCTCGTACGGCGGCTCGTCAATCATCGTGCTGGCGCTGGCGGCGGGCGTGCTGCTCAACGTCGGCCGCGGCGGCAACCCGGACGCCGACTGGACGTTGCCGCGCCTGCCGCGCTGGTTGCGCCGCGAGGAAAAAGCGAGCCGCAGCGGCAACACCCGCGTCATCGTGAGCCCCCAGCGCGCGTCCAGCCGGGCCAGCACCGCGGAGGGCGTGCGCTGATGACCAACGTGCTGAGCCAACTGCAGAAGATCGTGCTGGCCGGTGGCGGTACGGGCGGGCATGTCACGCCCGCGCTGGCGCTGGCGGACGCGTTTCGCGCGCAGATTCCGGCGTGCGAAGTGCTGTTCATTGGCACGCCGCAAGGCATGGAAGCGACGCTGGTGCCCAAGCGCGGCTGGCGCATCGAGACGGTGCCGGGTTCGCGGCTGGTCGGCGGCGGGCTGCTGGCCAAGCTGCGCGGCGTGCGCAACCTCGTACAGGGCATTCTGGCGGCGCGCGCGATCCTCAAACGCGAGAAACCGTCGCTGGTCATCGGCGTCGGCGGCTACGCGTCGGGCGCGGCGCTGCTGGCGGCGCGCAGCCTGGGCATCCCGACCGCGGTGCACGAGTCCAACGCGGTCCCCGGGCTGACCAACCGCGTCCTGGGCCTGTTCGTCGACCGCGTCTACCTCGGTTTTGCCGCGGCCCGCGGCGAGTTTCCCCGCGATTCTGCCGTCGTTTCTGGCAATCCCGTGCGTCCGGAAATTCGCCTGGTCGGCGGCCAGCGCGGTCGCGAAGCGCTGGTGGAACACGCGCCGCACGTGCTCGTTGTTGGTGGATCGCAAGGCTCTGAATTCCTGAATGAACATGTGCCCGGATTGCTGGCGGCACTGCACGAGCTGGGCGTGACGGTTGAAGTGCGCCACCAGGTCGGCAAGCTGGATGGCGCTGCGGTGGACGCGCGCTACACCGATCACGGCCTGGCGCACGCCGTGGAGCCGTTCATCGACGACATGGCCGCAGCGTACGCCTGGGCGGACTTTGCGATCACGCGCTCGGGCTCGGGCACGGTCGCGGAGCTCGCGGCGGCCGGGCTGCCGGCGCTGCTGGTGCCGTTTCCGCACGCGGCGGGCGACCATCAGGCGGCAAACGCCAAGGCTTTTGCCACCGCAGGCGCGGGTGCGTGGGTGCGGCAGGCGGAGTGGAACGAGGCGCGGTTGGCGCAGAACCTCAAGGAATTGCTGACTAATCCAATGAAGTGGCAAGCGGCTTCGCAAGCTGCGCGGGTAATGGCCGGGCGCGATGCCGCGTTGGCGGTGGTGGAAGATTGCCAGGAATGGCTGGGGGCGCGCGGCTGAAAGGCCGGCGAAAAAGCTGTGGAAACGCGCAATTACATCAAGCGACAGACCAAGGTGCGCAACGTGCGCAACGCGCGGCACGTCTCGTGGCGCGAGCGCGTCGGCGGCATGCAAGCGTCCTGGAAGGCGTGGCGCGCCAAGCGGGTGGAACGCGCGAAAGTACCTGACGAGATTGCGCTTCCGCGCGTGCCGTGGGTCAAGATCCTCGGCGTGCTGGCGGCGGTGGCGTGCGTGGCGCAGCTGGTCTACGCGGCCGGCAGCTTTGAGACCTACATCCAGCGGACGCAGAATTTTCACGTCGCCAAGTTCGAGGTGACCGGCCAAAAACGCGTGGATCGTCAGGCAATTATCGACGCTTCCGGCGTCAAGCCCGGCGCGTCCCTGACGTCATTGGACCCGGTGGTCGTCCAGCGGACCGTGGAAGCGCTGCCGTGGGTGCGGACCGCGCGCGTGGAGGCGCAGCTGCCGTCGACGCTGGTGATTCGCGTGTCCGAGTACCAGCCGTTCGCGCTGCTGCTGAGCGAATCCGGCAAGCTGCTGCTGGTCGACCGCGGCGGTTTTGTGTTCAAGGAAGCCGATGCCGGCGAGGCCATTGACCTGCCGATTGTCACCGGCCTGAGCGCCGGGCTGTCGCGCGACGTGCCGGTCGTGGACCAGCGCGCCGCCAAGGACAACGCGCCGCTGACCGCCAAGGAGACGCCGACCCAGCGCCGGCTGACCGACCTGCTGCGGCTGATCGACGCGCACACGACGAGCCCGCTGGCCGCACGTTTTCCGCTGTCCGAGGTGCACTGGGATCCCGTGCTGGGCACGACGCTGATTTCCGCCAACGATGGCGCAGAGATCCGCTTGGGCCACGCGCTGGAAACGGATCTCGGCCGGGCGTTTTCGCTGGTCGGGCGGCTGCTGGACCGGATCGATCACCGCAGCGAGTGGCTGCAGTACGCGCTGATCGACGACGACGTGCGGCAGGATCGCGCGGTCGTGCGCGCCGTCCCGCTGCCGCAAAAGCCGGGCGACGAGTTGACCCAAGCAGGCGCGACGGCCCAGGTCGGTGCGCCGGCGGCGGCGGGCGTGCCCAAGGCCGCGGCGCCGGTGGACAAAAACGCGATGCCAGCCAAGGCAGCGACGGTCAAGCTGCCGGGTGAAGACAACCAGGACGATTAGCGACGGGCGCAAAGAGACGACAGCAAACGGGTTCACAGTTTGAAAATGCAAGCAAAACGGGGGATTCAGATGGCGCGGAAAGAAGAGATCATTGTGGGGTTGGACGTCGGCACGCACAAAGTCGTGGCGATTGTCGGCGAGGTCAAGAGCGACGGCGGGATCGACATCATCGGCGTGGGCTCGTCGGCGTCGAACGGCATCCGCAAGGGTGTCGTGGTCAACGTGAACGAGACGATGGAGGCGATCCAGCGCGCGGTGCACGAGGCCGAGCTGATGGCGGGCTGCACGGTCAACGCGGTTTACGTGTCAGTTTCTGGCAAGGACCTAAAATCGTTTAATAATCGCGGCGTCGTGGCGGTGCAGAACCGCGAGGTCACGGAGACCGACGTGCAGCGCGTGCTGGAGAACGCCAAGGCCGTGCAGATCCCAGCCGATCGCACGATTCTCCACACGGTGCCGCAGGAATTCCTCGTCGACGACAACGATGGCATCCGCTACCCCATCGGCATTTCCGGCGTGCGCCTGCAGGTCAACGTGCACATCATCACGGCGCTGAATTCCGGCGTGCAAAACGTGGTGCAGTGCGCCGAGCGCGCTGGCTTGCATGTGCTGAAATCATCTGCGGAAATGCTGGCTTCCGGCCGCGCGGTGCTGGAGGACGACGAGAAGGAGCTCGGCGTGGTGCTGGTCGACATCGGCGGTGGCACCACCGACATCGCGATCTATCACAACGGTTTTGTCGTGCATTCCGCGGTGTTGCCGGTCGGCGGCGACCACATCACCAACGACATCGCCGTCGGGCTGCGCACGCCAAAAGCGGAGGCCGAGCGCATCAAGATCCAGCACGGCTGCGCGCTGTCGACGATGGTCACCGACGACGAAAACATCGAGGTCGCCTGCGTGGGTGGACGCGAACCCATTGTGCGCAAACGCAAATTGCTGTGCGACATCGTCGAGCCGCGGATGGAGGAGATCTACCGGCTGATCGAGCGCGAGATCCAGGCGTCCAACTTCGCGGACGTCCTGGGTTCTGGCGTCGTGATTACCGGCGGCACGGCGCTGCTGCCCGGCTGCGCGGAATTGGGCGAGGACGTGCTGGGTTTGCCGGTGCGCGTCGGCTATCCGCGCCAGGTCGGCGGGCTGCGGGACATGATCAATTCACCAGTATTTTCAACAGCCTTAGGTCTGGTTCTTCAGGGCGGCGACGACGAAAACGAGACCGCCAAAGACGCCGGCCGCACGCGCCGCGCCTCGGCCAAGGCCGCAAAAACCGCCGGCAACGGCATTTCCGCACGCATCAAGGGCTGGCTCAGCGAAGTCTTTTGACCCCAACGCCGCGGCCAAGACGTCACCCCAATCTTCACGAGGTCCATCATGTTTGAATCCATCCAAATCGAGTCCCCGACGGTGTTCGGCGCCAAAATCAAGGTCATCGGCGTCGGCGGCGGCGGCGGCAACGCCGTCAACAACCTCATCGAAGCCGATCTCGGCCACATCGAGTACCTGGTCGCCAACACCGACGCGCAGGCGCTGGGCCGCAGTCGCGCGGGCACGCGGTTGCAGCTCGGCCAGCTGTTGACGCGCGGTCTGGGCGCCGGCGGCAAGCCGGAGATGGGCCACAAGGCCGCGCTGGAGGACATGGAAGCGCTGCAGGCGGCCGTGGCGGATGCCGACATGGTGTTCAACACCGCCGGCATGGGCGGCGGCACGGGCACGGGCGCGGCGCCGGTCGTGGCTCAAGCAGCGCGCGCGGCGGGCGCGCTGACGGTGGCGGTTGTGACGCGGCCATTCGGCTTCGAGGGCATCAACCGCGGCAAGCAGGCGGAAGACGGCCTGCGCGAACTGGCGGAGCATGTCGACACGCTGATCGTGATCCCGAACGACCGCATTCTCAGCGTCGCGGATCGCAAGATCAGCTTCAAGGACGCGTTCAAGATGGTCGACGCGGTCGTCGTGGAGGCCGTGCGCGGCATCTCGGACATCATCCTGACGCCGGGCTTGGTCAACGTCGACTTCGCCGACGTCGTGGCCATCATGAAAGGCAAGGGCATGGCGCTCATGGGCACCGGTCGCGCTTCTGGCGACGATCGCGCGCGCGCGGCGGCGCGCCAGGCGATCTCCAGCCCGCTGCTGGAAGACGCGCGGGTGGAAGGCGCGACGGGCTTGCTGGTGGCGATCGCCGGCGCGGACCTGAGCTTGGCCGATATCAACGACGCGATGACGCTCATCCAGGAATCGGCGGCGGCGGAGACCAACACGATTTTTGGCGCCATCATCGACGAGACGTTGGGCGACGACATCAAGGTCACGGTCGTGGCCACGGGTTTTGACCGGATGCAGCAGATCCGCTCGCTGGAGATGGTGCAGCAGCTGTCCCCGCGCGAGCGCCAGCTGAACGTGCCGCCGCCGCCGCCGCCGACCGCGTCGTCGCTGCGTGTGACCGCGCCGCTGGAACTGACGGGCGTGCAGGACGTGCGCGTGTACGCGAGCGCGGGCCGCGGCGACGTGCTGCAGATGGCGAACGCCGCGCCGCCGCCGATGCCGGTGCCGATGCCGTCCGCGCGCCGCCAAGGCAACGACGGCCTGCCGATTGACCTGGACGAGCCGGCCTACACGCGCCGCACGCCGTCCTACGGGACGAGCCACGCGCAGGTGCAGCAGTCGCTGAACCAGAACCCGCTGGCCAAGCGCGAGCCGATCGTCGGCAATCCATTCGCGAGCGAAGACGGCGCGGAGATGGACCGGCCGGCGTTCATGCGCAAGTAGGCGCACATGGCTGAAAATTCACCGCAAACGCAGCGCAAGGTCGGTTTCGCCGTGCTGCTGGCGTTGGCGTGCGCCGTCGTGCTGGCGCAAGCGGTCAGCGGCAGGCGCCACGATGACGACGGCATCGACCGCGGCATCCAAGCGCTGGAGGCCGCTGCCCACGGTCCGCGCGACGATCGCGAGGAACACCTGGCCCGGGCGGAACACCTGTTCGCGGCGTCGACGGGCACGCTGGTCGTGGAACCGCAGGCGATCGTCGGGCTGGAGCTGGTGGAAAAGATGGACGGCGCGCTGGGCAGGCCGGATCCGCAAGCGCCGGCGCTGGCGACGCTGGACGACCAGCAGGCGGCGACCCACGCGCAGGCGCTGCTGGCGCGCGGCAAGCCCGACGCAGCGCTGGCCTATCTGGCGCAGCCAGACGTCCGGACGCGGACGGGCCGCGGCCTGGCGGTGATCGCGCGATTTGCCGAGCGCTGGCTGGCCGTGCGGAGCAAGACCCAGGCGCCGTGAGCCTGCAGCCCGTCGATGATGGCGTTCTGATGCCGACCTGCCCGTTCCTTACAAAAACTTGATGAGCACGCTGCTAGCTTTCTCGGGTCAGCGGCGATGGAGCACGTGCGACTCCCGCGGAGGGAGCCAATGCGCCGCTTGACGTCAAGGAGGCGCCATGTGGCACGTTTTTGTCCGTTCCGTCGCGGTGGCCAGCGGGTTTTTGCTCGGCTGCAGCTGTGCCAGTCCGCAGGCGGCACGGGATTCGAACCACGCAACGGCACGCGACACAGCCCACGCCCTGCCTTCCGGTTTCTGTGCCGATGCGACGGCCAAAGACCGGCTTGCTGTCCTCAACCGGCTGCCGCAGCCATTGGCGGTCGAGCCGCTCATTCGGCACATCAGCTATGCCAAGTTCGCCAGCCGGCAAGTCGCCAACGGTGCGCTACTTGTGCTGCCAGCGCCGGAGGGCGTCAGTCCCGCGTGGCTGCAACGGACGCTGACCTGCCATGAAGCCGACGTGGTGCTGGGCCGCGGCGAGGCTGCGGACGCGGATCCGGTGGTCCTGCCGACGGACTGGGTGGCAGTCGCCGCCTACGCCAAAGGCGGCACGCTGGTCGTACGTCTGGAGGCCGACAATCCGGACCTGGCCCAGGAAGTCCTGACGCGCGCCCAGGCGTGGGCGAACAAGCGCACCGACTGCAACAAACCAGTTGCCAAGGCTGCCCCGGCCGCGGAAGTTCCGTGACCAGACCGGACCGGCGCGCGCTGAGCAGGGCGGAAAAGCCCGCCTGGCGCCAGCGGGCCTTGACGTTCTCTTGATACCCAGGGCCGCGGACTTTGCGCCCGGCTGACGTTCGCCAACTTATCCTGCCAACCGTTGCGGGGACGCTCCCCGCAGGGAAACTGCAATGCGCTACTTCATCTGCCTCGCTCTTTTGTTTGTGCCCTGCCTCAGCCACGCTGAGGAAGCGCCGCTTGCCGCCGACGTCACGCCGGCAGAACCGTTCGCCTTTGGCGACTTTACTTGGCTGAACGGCAACAACCGCCAGAAAACGGCGTTGCTCGACAGCAAGTACTTCACCGGCAGCTTCCTGCTCGACGTGAACTACACGACGTCGACC
>CAIYWC010000081.1 GCA_903929795.1 uncultured Myxococcales bacterium
ACGCCGAATACCTCCTGACGGCCGGTGTGCTGTCGGGAGCGCGCCGTGGCCGCCAAGACCTTCACCTACAAGCGCCGGGAGCCGGAGAAGACGGATCTCCATCGCCTCGTCCGCACCTGGTTCCCGTCGATTCCCGGCATGCTCCGCGAGCGCTTCGGCCCGCGCGCCAAGCTCGCCAAGTTCCAGACGCAGGCGGTCGAGCGGTACGTCGACTGTGGCCAGCTCGCCAACGGCTTTGTCCGGGTACGCTGCACATCCTGCGGCGACGATCGATTGGTCGCTTTCTCTTGCAAGGTGCGCGGTCTATGCCCGTCGTGCGATGGTCGGCGGATGGTCGATGAAGCCGCGCACCTCGTCGATGAAGTCCTGCCGATCGCGCCGTACCGCCAATGGGTCTTCACCTTTCCGTTCTGGCTCCGCTACGTGATGGCGTGGAACATCTCGCTTCGCGACGCCATCCAGCGCATCGTGACCGACTGCACCCAGCAGTTCTACGTGCGTCGCGCCGGCCAGAAGCTCGCCAAGTGTGGCGGCATCGCCGTCGAACATCGCTTCGACTCTGCGCTCAAGGTCGACGTGCACTGGCACCTCCTGCTCGCCGACGGCGTGTTCATCCGCACGCGCGGGCGCAAGGGGGCGCCGGGGCGCGTGCGCTTCCTGCCCGCGGACGCGCTCGCATCCGCTGACGTTCCCGCAGTCCTCGCGCACGTCGAGCGCCGCGTGATGAAGCTCCTCAAGCGCCGTGGCCTGCTGCACGAAACGCCCGACGGTCAGCCACCGCCGGACACCTTCGCCGAGAAGAACCCAGCCATGGCGGCGATCCTCCAGGCATCGCTCTTCGGCAAGAACCTGCTGAGCGAGGAAGCGAGCCAGCCGCCGATCCACGCCGAAGGACCGCGCATCCTGGCCAAGCACACGCACGGCAAGAACTGCGAAGCGCTCAACCAATTCACGCTCCATGCGAACTCGCGGATTCTGGCCCAATCGCGGACAGGCTTGGAGTCGATGATTCGCTACCTGTGCCGGCCCGCCCTGGCGACCGAACGGGTAGAGCTACTGGACAACGACGAGACCGTCCGCCTCCGACTGAAGTCACCATGGCGGGACGGGACGACGCACGTCCACATGCCGGCGCCAGACTTCGTGATGCGGCTGCTGGCGCTGATTCCGGCGCCCATGAAGAAGCAGATCCGCTACTTTGGCGTGTTCGCCCCGGGCGCGAAGTGGCGCCGCGAGGTCGTGCGTCGGCCGAAGCCGCCAAGGCGCCAGAAGGAAGTACAACCGGAAGAGACGTGCGCGCACGACAAGCAGGCACCCAAGCCCGACGACATCCAGCCGGGCCATGCAGTCTCGCGGCTCACGTGGTCGGAGGCGATGAAGCGGACCTTCAAGCTGGACGTCCTGCACTGCGACCGCTGTGACGGCCGACGCGAAGTCATCGCCTTGATTCCAGAAGGTGACATCGCGACGCGCATCCTCGCCCACTTGAAGCTTCCCGTGGACGCCCAAGGCTTCCTGCCGATCCGCGCGCCACCGTGGGACCCGTTCGTGGAGGCGATGCTCGCGGGCAACGACGACTACGTCGATGACGACCCCAGTGAGGATCTGCCGTTCTTTGACGACGGGCAAGCCTGACCGTCGCCGAATACTGCAGGCGACATCGAGTCAGGCGCGGCAGTCACCGGGTGCGCGCTCAGGCGCAAGCGCGAGCAGACGTGTGGACTGGCGAGAAGCCGGCCGCGGATGCCAAGCCTCGAAGTTTTGCAGCAAAATCGCCCGATCTGAGCGCTTGACGCGCTGATCGGGCGGCGTAGACTCGACCTTGGCGGTGCGTTTGGGCGAGGTCGGCTATGGCGGAGGTCGGATGTGGTCGGGAAGTTCGGACAGCAGACGTGCTTGGAGCGCTTATCCAC
>CAIYWC010000082.1 GCA_903929795.1 uncultured Myxococcales bacterium
CGGCGGGCTTGCTGGTGTCAGCCCTGTCAGACGTGGAAGATGTCATGATCCCAAAACGCTACCGCGCCCGCCGGGAGCGCTGCGCGCGGGTAGCCTGCACGGATTCGGCGACCGGGGGGCTTGCTGGTGTCAGCCCTGTCAGACCTGGAAGATGTCATGATCCCAACACGCTACCGCGCCCGCCGGGAGCGCTTCGCGCTTGTCGCCTGCAAGGATTCGGCGACCGGCGGGCTTGCTGGTGTCAGCCCTGTCAGACGTGGAAGGCGGCCTGCGAGAGAAATCGGCTGCCACATGCCCGGTCGGGGCGCTTGCCGGTGTGGCGCCGCGTGTGACATTTTCCTCGCAGCCGCGGCAAAAGTGGGCGGAACGCGACAATATCGGCCCACCCACTTATGCGGGCGGGCTCCACGAACCGGGAGTCACCAATGGCACAACCTTGGACAGTTCTGGACACATGGTCAACGCCCGAGGGCGACCTGGAGCTGCGCCAGCGAGGACCGAAGGATTTCCTGATCCTGGTCGGCGGGCGGGTGTTGATGAGCTCGACGGCGTTTCGCTCCGAGTTGGCTGTCGCCGACCTGGCGTGCAAGCCACTGATTGGGCGCGTGAAACCGCGGGTGCTGATCGGCGGCTTGGGGATGGGCTACACGCTGCGTGCGGCGCTGGACGCGCTGCCCGGGGATGCGGAGGTGACCGTCGCCGAGCTGAATCCGCGGGTGGTGCAGTGGTGCGAGGGGCCGCTCGCCGCGCTGACCGATGACGCGTTGCACGACCCGCGCACGCGGCTGCACGTGGGCGATGTGGCGGTGCTGATCGCGGCGAGCAAAGGGCCGGCGGATTGGGACGCGATCGTGCTCGACCTGTACGAGGGGCCGCACGAGGCGACACAGGGGCCTCATGACCCGTTCTGGGGCAAGGCGGCGTTGCAGCGGACGCTCGCGGCGCTGCGTCCGGGCGGCATCTTCACCGTTTGGGCGGAGGACTTTGACCCGCCGTTTGTCAAACGCCTGACCGCGAACGGCTTTCACGTTCAGGTGCACCATCCGGGCAAAGGCGGGCGGCGGCACACTGTTTACGTGGCGGTTCCCACGGCGCAGTAGCGGTCAACGCGCGTGGACGACTTCGCGTAGCAGCTCCCGCACAATCCCACGCGGTGGGCGCCCCTGTGCGCGGCGAATTCCGCCTCGACCTTCAGCGCGATGCCGCGTGTGATCGCGTAACGGCGCAGCTGCGCTCGGTCAATCGCACGATCCGCGCGCGCCGGTCGTGTGGATTGTGCATCCGCTCCACGCAGCCCGCGCTTCCAGACCGTCGACCAGCCCGCCCATGGCCGGCAGGGTCACGGATCGTCGCGGATGCCGACAAACAAGCGCTCTCAAAACGGACCTGCAGCAGAATCGAACCGTGCGCCCGATGCCAATCGTGCAGGCCGACGGCGCGAAATTTCTTGTCGATCCACAGCAATACGGCGATGCGCGCCAAGCGCAGCCGTCTGCCGAAAAGCGGTCTATTCTTCTGTTTCCAAAGGCAATTTTGGTCCGGCTCTCTGCCGCGACATGGCGCAAGGGATGAACGCAGGCGGTCTGTCCGACACGGCGGCCGTCAAGGAAGCGATGGCGCGCCACGGGCTGGTGCCGGTGGCGTGGCGGCCTTGGTCACAGCTTTATCGCGCGGCGCTGGCGTTTTGCCCGCGGCATGTGCTACCGCTATTGTCTGGCGGGTCGGAGCAAGCGATGGAACCTCAGCACAGCGCGCACAGTGAACTGGCTCCGCACACGGTTTACGGTCCGGTGCCGTCGCGGCGGTACGGCGTGACGCTGGGCATCAACCTGCTGCCGTTGGGCGACAAGCACTGCACATTTCGCTGCACCTATTGCCAGCTTGGCCCGGAAAAACACCACTCCGCGCCGCACACCTTTCCCGATCTGGCGACGCTGGCGCGGGAGGTCACGGTGGCGCTCCTGGCGCAGCCGGCGATCGACGCGCTGGTGGTCTCCGGCAACGGCGAGCCGACCCTGCATCCACAGCTGGAGGCCGCGCTCGCCCTGTTGGCGGGCCTGCGCGACGCGCACCTGCCTGGTCGCGCGATCGTCGTGCTGACGGCGGGGACGGAACTGCACCGTCCCGATGTGCGCGTGGCGCTGCGGCACGTGGATGAGGTTGCGGTCAAGCTGGACGCAGGCACGCAGGCTGTTTTTGCCCAGCTGGACATGCCGTGGCAGCCGCTGCAACTGGATACGCTGACGGAGAGCGCCGCCCAACTGGAGGGTGTCGCGGTGCAGACAATCCTCGTGCGTGGGCGCGTGGACAACACGACCGAAGCCGAAGTGGCCGCATGGCTCGCGCGGATCCGGCGGATTCAGCCCAAGCGCGTTGACCTGTACACGCTGGACCGAAAGCCGATCGACCGGGCGCTGGAACTGGTGCCGCTGGGCGTTGCGGAGTCGATCGCCGCGCAGGTTCGCGCGCTGGGCGTGCCATGCCGCGTCTTTGCCGGTCTGTGACTTTCTTGCCGACGCGTCGCGGCAGATTTCGCGTCCGTGCGAATACCAAGTCGAGGGTCGAGCTGGGCCCTTGTCCGCGAACGAAGCGCACGTACGGGCGTGGAACGCGCGGACCCACAACCAAGCTCGCGGGACGGCAGCCCGATAGACGCGCTGCCAACCTCGGAGGGGCGGGCGCGGCAATCAGCCGCGGGACCGCTATGGTGGTGGTGCGTCCAGCGCAAGCTGAACGCCGGTGGGGGAGGCATTTTGCCGGCCGCGTGGAGGCCCGGCGCGAAAGCCCGAAGTGCGTCGAAATGCCGCGCCTACCCCTCGGTCCCGGTCCCGACGAGTTGGAAATCCAGCAGCACGGGAAGCGTGTCGGGCGTGTAGCCCAGCGTAATCGCGATCATGCTCCGCGCTCCGTCGACGGCAAAGCCACCGATGGCGACGAGCGCCTGCACCAGCGCATCGGTCGGCAGCTTGCCCGCGATGGTCAAGGAGCGCGCGGCCTTGCCCGTGCCGTCGTCGTAGGTCACGGTTGCCTGCTGGAGCGTGATGGTGCCCGCCGAACCCAGGCTCACGTCGAAATTGCCTGGCCCGTACACCATGCCCGTGCGCGCCACGCGCTGTAGTCCGCCTTCCGCAGTCTGTGCCACTTTGCCGTCGATTCGTCCCAACGCAAAGCAATCGCCGCCCGCGTCTTTGCCAATGCCGACGACAAAGCCCGGCAAGAACGACGCGACGATGTCGCCGCCTTTGGGTAGGACCACCTGAAAGCTGCCTTTCGGAAAGACGATTCGCCGCTCCATCACGGCCGCCTTGTCCACATGATTTACTGCACCGGTCTTTTGCAACGCGGAGAGCTTCCAATCATAAAATCCTTCCGCCGCATAGGTATGTGGTTTCACGGCGGTTTCAACGACGCCATCGCCCCAATCCAGCGACAGCGAAGTCGCGTCAATCAGCAATTTTGGCGCAAAAGTCTCGCCGAGGATCAAGATACGCTCCGGCACATCGAGCACCGGCAAGCCCGCGCCAAACAGCGCAGCGAGCTGAGCATCCGGCCGCGTCCAATAATACAAACGGTGGACGCGCGACAGGTAGCGGTAGGGATAAATGGTCTCATTCGGCACGGCGCCCGGCGTTCCCGGTTCGTCTCCCGCAATCGTCAGCGCTGGCGGATAGCGGTAATCCGCCTCGCGCGCCGTCACAACCTGACGCGCCTGATTCGTCACCGCCTTGGCTTGATCCACGCCCGCCGCCGCCGCTTGAATGGCCGCGGCATTGCCCTGCTTGACCGCCGATCGCAGCGCCAGCACGGTCCGGTACACCGCGGAAGCATGCGCCGCCCGAAGGCCGAACATCGCCAGCCCATCGCGCACTTCCCGCATCCAAGGCGCGTGTTGTGCATCCTGCTTTTGCACGACGCCGTCCACCCGCGTCGCCCAATCGGCGTATTCCTTGGCGATCAAGTCCAACTTGTTCAGGCTGTTTGTTGTCATGTCAGTGACTTGCTGATCAGTGTAGGCGAGCACATCGGTCAGCGCCGGCGGCAGCGGATGGAACACGATCCCAGCTTGGTATGCCGTTTCCGTCGGATCGTCGGTTCCCACCAAAAAACGCACGATTTCTGGATCCCGCATGTCCACGACCTGCGCCGCGTTCACTTCCTTCAACACGTCCGCCACATCGTTGCCGCCGATGAATTGATCAAAAGCGCTGCGAATACAGCTATCAGCACTTGGATTGCCGTCCCAGGTCATCTTGGCTGTGCAATAGTCGATGAGCCAATAGCCCCACTCCTGGCCGCTGGAAAATACGTGGTGGGAAATCAGCCCAGTTTTCGCTTTCGGATCGCTGTTGATGAACGGCGCCAACAGCTTGAAATCCGCCTCGCGCGCATCCAAAGACACGGGCGCGAGGTACAGCGGCACGGGCAAATCAAAGGTCAGCCACCAGGATGTCTCTGGATAATACTCGATGCGGCGATGATCCTTTTGCGCGAGAATAAACTCGCGCAGCGGCGTGTAATCCGGGTTGCCATAAACACCGCACGCGCTGCGGGTCAGGTCGTAAAACATCAGCATATGCACGGATACTTCCAACTCGGGTGGCGCCAAACCGGACAGGTCATAATACCGCACGTTGTACGGTGGTTCCGGGTCCATGTGCGTGCCATGGTTGATGGTGGAAACTTGAATTCCCGGGTACGTTTGGGTGATGTAGCTGGTAATGTAGGTGATCTCATCCAGCGACTTGACGGGGTCGTCCTTGGCAAACTCATTGGATCCATAAGTAAATCCGAAAGTCGTGATGTCGGGTTGGCCGTCGACATGCTGCATTTGCGCGTCGATCGCCGCCGCCAATTGCTGGTGCACCGTGAGTGGACTGCTTGGATCGACAAGTGGCGTTGATCCTTGCTGCGTGTCGTCCAGGGAAAAGCCGCCGCCGCGCTGAAAACCGCGATCATACGCGTAGTTGCCAATCTTGTCGTAATCCCAGCCGTCGACGGCCGTCTGGCGCATCTTGACATTCCAGCCGACCCAACGGCGGTGATAGCCGGCCATGTCGAGCCCGGTCGCGGTCGCGTCCAGCGGTGGCGACAGGTCGATGGGATGCGTGCGGTGCGCGTGAATCGAGCGCGCCGGCCACACCGGCTTGTCGCGATAGCTCCACGCCTCCGCGGTCAGCGTCATTTTGTCGGGATAAAGCGTCTGCTCAGGGTGCAAGTAGCGAATGCCCAGATGTTCCAGCCAGGCATAAATGGCCCACTGCGCCGCGAAGATCCCGCCACCGCGCAGCGTCACTTGGCGACCGGTTGCGCCGCACAGCGTCTCCTTGACGTCGATTTCCTGCGCCGCCAGGTCCGTCTGGCCGTCAAAACCCTGCACCAGCAGGTCCAGATGGCCGTCCGTACACGCGGGTGCGGGCAGGCTCGCGCGCGCGATGGTCGCGACGCCGAGGTGCTGCAGATCGCCGATCAAGTCATCGACTGCTGGCGACACGCCCGGCGCCAGCGCGGCGGCCGTGTAGACGGTCACGGCAAGTGCCGCGTCGGCAGAGACGTCAGCATCGCCAGCGGTCGCGTCATCGACCGCCGCTGTTGATTTTTGGCCGCTGCAGGCGAGCAGCGCCGGCAGAACTGCCAGCAGTATGCGGGATCGACTGGGCATGGGCAAACCTCGCGAATGATGGGCACAACGGCCACCCGGCAAGCTTGCGACGGCTGCGCGCAAGACGCAATCCGGACTGTCACGAATCTGCCATCGTCGCTGGAACTGCCCCCTGAAACGCGCTTGGGCAGAGTCCGACGCATGAAATAACGGAAAACAGACGATATTGACGGGCACCGTCCGCCGGCGCAGACTCGCTACGGGTCGCTGGAGCGGCATAGCGCGCCAGCTGATCCTGTCGAGCTTCCACGGCATCGGCAAGCGAATTCGAGGTGCAATGACCTTCACGGCCCGTGACCGCTTTGTTCTGATCGCCACGATCAGCTATGTCGTGGCGGCGTTGTCATGGATCTTCCTCTCGGATCAGCTGCTTCGCGTCTTCGGCGACGTCGCATCCGTGGTGTGGCTCTCCACTGTCAAAGGTGTATTGTTTGTGCTGGCCTCCGCTGGCGCGTTCTTTGTCGCGCTGCGGATCGTGCCGAGTGCGCCGCCCGCCGCGCATCAATCAGTGCTGGAGGCGATCACCGTGGGTGGCCAGGCGGATCTGCGGTGGCGGGCGCTGAAGTACACGTTCGCCGTCACGCTGACGCTGGCGATGCTGATGGTCCGCGAGGCGATCGTGGCGCCCGGCGAATTCCGGCCCATGCTGATCCTGTTCATGCTGCCCATTATCCTCAGCGCGGTGATTGGTGGCCTCGGTCCGGGCCTGACGGCGACGGCGATCGCGGCAATCGGCTTGGCTTACACGGCCTTTGAGCCGCTGCACAGTCTGCGCATCGCGCGCCCGCTCGACCGCGTCCAATGGGCGTTTCTCATCCTCAACGGCGTGGCGGTCAGCGGCCTGACCGAGGCGCTGCGCCGCTCGCTCGCCGCCATGGAGCGCAACCGGCGCCTGCTCGACACCGTCATTTCAGGCACGCCGGACGCGGTTTTTGTCAAGGATCTGGCCGGCAAGTTCGTCATGGCCAACCCGGCTTGTGCAGCGTTCATGGAGCTGACTCCGGCGGAGCTCGTGGGCCGCGACGACCTGGTCCTCGCCCAGGACATGACGGCTGCGGAGCTGCGGGCGCTGGATCAGGCGATCCTCGCGGCCGGCGAGACGCAAACGCGCGAGGAGCATGTGATCGCGCGCAGCGGCGTGGCCCGCGACTTCCTGGTGACCAAAGGTCCGGTGCGCGACGCGGCCGGCGACATCGTCGGACTGTTCGGCATCTCGCGCGACATCACAGAGCGCACGACCATGGAGCATGCCCTGCGCCTCAGCGAGGAGCGCCTGCGCTTTGCGCTCGACGCGACAAGCGACGGCGTGTGGGACTGGGACGTCGCGACCGATGAGGCCTACCGTTCGCCGCGCTTTTACGAGGTCGTCGGCCGCCGCCCGGACGATTCCATGTCGCACGGCGACTTCTTCCGGAACACCGTGTTTTCCGAGGATCTGCCGCATGTCATGGCCGCGATCGACGCCTACGTGAAGGGCAGGTCGAGCGCGATCGAGTTTGAATACCGCCTCCTCCCCCGCGGCGGCAAGACCCGCTGGCTGCAGGTGCGCGGCTGCGCGGTCAAACGCGCTGCGGATGGCGCGCCGCTCCGGATCGTCGGCACGATCAAGGACATCACCGCGCGCAAGCTGGCGGAGCAGACGCTGCAACGCGAGAATGAGCGTTACCTCGCGCTGCTGCACAACGCCAGCGATGGCATCCACATCATGGACAGCGACGGCAACATCCTGGAAGCCAGCGATTCCTTTTGCGCAATGCTGGGCTACGATCGCGCCGAGATCATCGGCATGAACGTCGCCACTTGGGACGCCAACCGCTCCGCGGAGGAGCTGCACGCCGCCATCCGCGCGCAGGCGGCGAAGCTCACGCGCTCGCAGTTCGAGACGCGCCACCGCCGCAAGGACGGGTCCGTGTTCGACGTCGAAGTCAGCGCGATCTCGCTGGAGCTCGACGGCAAGCGCGTGTTGTACACGTCGTCGCGCGACATCACGGCGCGCAAGGCCGCGGAGACTCCGCGTCCGTGACCGCCGCCGGGGCTACCCCCGCAGCCGCGCTTCCAGCCCTTCCAGCTCCTGCCACAGCTCCTTGGGCAGCTTGGCGCCGAACTTCGGATAGTGCTCCGCGCGCACGTCCGCGATCTCCTTGACCCAGCCCTCGTGGTCGACCTTGAGCAGCTCCGCCAGGTCTTCCTTGGACACGCTGGCCGGGCGGTCAAAATCGTCGACGCTGGGCATGATGCCGATGTCGGTCTCGACGAACTTGCCGGTGCCTTCGCACTGCTCGAAGATCCACTTGAGCACGCGGCTGTTCTCGCCATAGCCCGGCCACAGCCAGCGGCCCTCCTGGGTCTTGCGGAACCAGTTGACGAAAAAGATCTTCGGCAGCTTGGCGCCCTGCTTTTGGCCCAGCTTGATCCAGTGCTGGAAGTAGTCGCCCATGTGGTAGCCGCAAAACGGCAGCATCGCGAACGGGTCGCGGCGCACGGTGCCGGCCTTGAGATCCAGCGCGGCGGCGGTCACTTCCGAGCCGACGATCGAGCCGAGGAACACGCCGTGGTTCCAGCTGCGCGCCTGGTGGACAAGCGGAATGGTGCTGGGACGGCGGCCGCCGAAGAGGATCGCGCTGATGGGCACGCCGGCCGGGTCCTGCCATTCGTCGGCGATCGCCGGGCACTGGCTGGCGGGCGTGGTGAAGCGCGAGTTCGGATGCGCGGCGGGCTCTTTCTTGTCCCAAATCCGGCCCTTCCAGTCGATGACCTGGCCCTCGGGCGGATCGTAGCCGATGCCTTCCCACCACACGTCGCCGTCGCTGGTCAGCGCGACGTTGGTGAAGATGGTGTTGGCCTCGCACGCGGTCATCGCGTTGGGATTGCTGACCTTGGAGGTGCCGGGCGCGACGCCGAAGAAGCCGTATTCCGGATTGATCGCATAGAGTTGGCCGTCCTTGCCGAATTTCATCCACGCGATGTCATCGCCGACCGTCTCGACTTTCCAGCCGGGGATCGTCGGCACCAGCATCGCGAGGTTGGTCTTGCCGCAGGCGCTCGGAAACGCGGCGCAGACGAACTTGACGACGCCCTTGGGGCTCGTCAGCTTCAAGATGAGCATGTGTTCGGCCAGCCAGCCTTCATCGCGCGCTTGCACCGACGCGATGCGCAGCGCGAGGCACTTCTTGCCCAGCAGCGCGTTGCCGCCGTAGCCGGAGCCGTAGGACCAGATCAGCCGCTCTTCGGGAAAGTGCGAGATGTACTTCTTGTCCAGCGGCGCGCACGGCCACACGCCGTTGTCCACCTCGCCCGGCGCCAGCGGCTTGCCGACCGAGTGCAGGCACGGCACGAACTCGCCGTGTTCGCCCAGCACTTCCAGCACGTGCGTCCCGACCCGGGTCATGAGGTGCATGTTCGCGACAACATAGGGGCTATCGGTGATCTCCACGCCGATCTTGGCGATCGGCGAGCCGACCGGGCCCATCGAGAACGGGATCACGTACAGCGTGCGGCCGGCCATGCAGCCGTCATACAGCGCGCGCATCTCCAGCTTCAGCGCGTCCGGGTCCATCCAATTGTTGGTCGGTCCGGCGTCGTCCTGGCTCACGCTGGCGATGTACGTGCGGTTTTCCACGCGCGCCACGTCCGACGGATCGGAGCGAAACAGGTAGCTGTTGGGCCGCTTGGCATGGTTCAGCGGCGTCGCCAGCCCTTCCTCGATGGTCTGCGCAATCATCTGGTCGTACTCGGAACGCGAGCCGTCGCACCATTCGATGTGCGCGGGCTTGACCATCCGGACGACTTCATCGACCCAATTGAGCAGCTTCTGGTTGGTGGTTGGCGTTGTCATGAGTTCCTCGTGCAGTTGAACAGCGGCGTCCGGCAGGCAGGCGCAACGTGAGTTGGCGTACAAGATCGGGCTTGGATGTGCGTCCCGCGGGTGTGCCCGACGCCGCCTGCGAGGGGCCGCGAGCTTACGGCACGTTTCTGGCAAATTCAAGGTAGGCAAAGGCCGTTGCCCCCCTGACCTGTGACTTCCGCATGACAATTGCCGCCCGGCTGGCGGTCCCCGGCGGGCGTTTCGTCGTACAATCGCGGCCTCTCGGAGGGGGTGCCCATGCGGACAGGTTGGCGTCAGAACACGATTTCCCGGCTGCTGCCGTTGGCGCTGCTGGCCGCCTGCGATGCGACATCCTCGTCCGCGGCGTTGACCGCGGCGGACGCTGGCGGCGACGGCGCGCTGGGCCAATGCATCGGCGTCAAGCCCCCCACATCGGCGTGGACGGCCGTGGCGGGACCGCAAGCTGTGACGGCGACGACGGCGCCGACGGTCGGTGCCGCCGAACCCGCGTTCGCGCTGCCGGATTTCCAGCCGCAAAGCTGTGGTTTCGGCGCGACGTATGGCCTGCCGGTCGCGCACGGCAAAGTCACCGTTGTCGCGCTGTTCGCCGGTTGGTGCGGCTATTGCGTCACGCAGTCCGGCAAGCTGGAGGAGCTGCGGCTGGAGCTGCAAAAAGCCGGCTATGACCTGGAGTTTCTGACGGTGAACAAGGCCGACGCGGTGGCCAACCAGCAGGCGCTGATCGACCAGTGCGCGTTCCCGCTGCTGCAGGATTCGGACGCGGTGAACGCCTGGGGCCAGATGGGCGGGCAAAAAGACGACTTCATACTCTACGGCGCCGATGGCAAGGTCGCGGATTATTTGCCTTATGGCGGCGATCGCGTGACGGCGCTCTCCACGCACGAGGGCTACGCGAACTTGAAAGACGCGATCATCGCCGCGACGACCAAGCAGCCGTGAAGCCGCTGATTCTGTTGCTGTTTCTGATGGCTTGCGGCAGCGCGGCGCCCGAGAATCCCCAGGTCACGGCGGGCCGCGACGCGTATCTGCGCTACTGTGCGCTGTGCCACGGCGATGCCGGTCAAGGTTACGTCGCGGATGCCGCGAATGCATTGACAAATCCCTATTTTCTGGCCGCCGCGAGCGACGATTTTCTGCGGGCGGCGATCGTCCGAGGTCGCCCAGGAACGCCGATGTCGCCGTGGGGCGCCGCGCTGGGTGGGCCGCTGGCTGATGCGCAAGTGACGCAAATTCTGGCATTTCTCCGTTCGTACCAGACCGCGCCGCCGTTCGCGCTCGCGGACGTGCACGTGGGCGCGGGCTCGGCGCCGCGCGGGCAGGCGATTTACGACGTCGAGTGCGTCGGCTGTCACAACGCTCAGGGCGCCGGCAAGCCGTACATGGGCATTGCCAATCCGGAATTCCTCGCGACGGCCAGCGACGCCTACCTGCGCGCCGCGATCCTGCACGGGCGCCCGGGCACGCCGATGCCGGCCTACGCGACCGCTGAGACCGACCAGGGCATCGACGATCTCGTCGTGCTCATCCGCAGTTGGCAGCAGTCGACCATCGAGGGGCCAAGCCAGCTGCCGACGCAGAACCTCGGCCAGGTCGTGCAGAATCCGCAGGGCCCGCCGCCAGTTTTTGCCAGTCAAACGGGCCGCTACGTCGCGGCGGCGGATCTGAAAGCGGCGCTGGATGCGGGCGCGCGGCTTGTCATTCTGGACGCGCGGCCGCCGGCGGACTATCCGAATTTCCATCTCCCCGGCGCCGTTTCGACGCCATTCTACGCCGTGGCGGACTACCTGGCGCAACTTCCCACGGACGTGCAAATCGTGACGTATTGCGCCTGCCCGCACGCCGAGTCGGGCCAGGCCGCGGACACGCTATTGGCGAGCGGATACACGACCGTCAAGGTGCTGGACGAAGGGATTTTATACTGGAAATCACAGGGTTGGCCGCTGCACACCGGCGTGCTGCCTTAAGCGTCGGCGGTCACTGCCGCGCGCAGCCCAGCAGGATGTCGACCTTTGCCGCCGCGTCCGCTGAAACTTTTGTGCACGTCTTGGCGCACAGCAGGATCTTGGTCGGCGTCAGCGCGTTGTCGTAGTGCCAGCCGCCCGTCGTCGGGTCGCACTTGGACTCATCGTCCACGTATTTCAGCGGTTGCGCGGTGCCGCCTGTCAGCGTGAACTGCACGTTCACCTTGGTCGGATCGACCGCTTGGCCGTTGGCCGGCACCGGGATGGTGTACTGACAGCCGATCGCCTTGCCCTGAATCGCCTTGAGCGCCGCCTCAAACTGTTGCAGCACGTTGCCGCCGGTGTCGACGACGAACGCCTGGCCTGTGCCGCCGGACGACGCGATCGCGTTCAGCGCGCTCAAGGACGTGCCGACGCCGATGACGAAAGTCAGGATCTTCGGGTTGCCAGCCGCAGCCGGCGCGGCGATTGTCGTGCCGATCTGCACTGGATCCTGAACCGCGCACTCGGTCGGGTCGCCATCGGTTGCCAGCAGCACGACGACGGTGTGCGTCGGATTGGCCACCGCGAAGGATTTCGCATAATCAATCGCACCTTGCAGCGCGGCCTGGGTCGGCGTCGAGTTGGTCGGCGCGTGCGCAGCCATCGACTTCATGATCGCCGGCGCCACGCCCGGCAGCGCCGAGATCGCGACTTCCGGCTTCTGGTAGTCGCCTGACGTGCAGGAATCGCCGCCGCCGCCGCCGCCGAGGCACAGGATACACGTGCTGCCCAAGCACAGGCCGCCGCCGTTCTCGCACGCGTACTTGTTCGCCGCGCCACTGCAGTCGCTCGGGCATCCGCCGCTGCTGCCGTTGTCGGGCAGCGGAAAGTACTGGATGCCCACGCCAATGCCCGCCGATGCCGGGTCCTGGACAAAGCCGGTCACGGCTTGCGTGACGGCGTCCCACTTGGTTGCGCCCGTACCGGTGGTGTCCGTCATCGAGCCCGACTGGTCCATCATGATGAAGATGTCCAACGGCGTGAGCGTCGCCGTTTGGCTGCTGGACGCGCACTCGCAAGCGCTGTTGATGCAGGTCGTGCCGCCGCACGTCAGGCCGCAGGTGCCGCAGTGGTTCGCGTCGTTGGTCGTGTTGATTTCGCAGCCATCGTCAACGATTTTGTTGCAGTCCGCGAAGCCGGGGTCGCATTTGAGCGTGCACGAACCGCTGACGCAGCGCGGCGCGGAGTTGGGCCCGCCGGGGCATTCCGTGTTGCAATCGCCGCAGTGGGATGCGTCGGAGTCGGTGTTGGTGTCGCAGACGAGCGGGTCGGTCTTGCACACCTGCCAGCCCGGGTCGCACGCCGCGGCGCAGACGGACGCCACGCAGGAAGGAGTGCCGTTCGGGACGGCGCCGCAGACCGTGTCGCAGGTGCCGCAGTGGGACGGATGCGTCGTGCTGTCGATTTCGCAGCCGTTGGTCGCGTTGCCGTCGCAATCGAGAAAGCCGGTGTGGCAGGAAAAGCCGCAGACGCCCTTGGTGCAGGTCGTGTCGGCGTTGGCGGCCGTCGGGCACGCGGTGGCGCACGACTGGTCGTTGCCGTCGCCCGTGCCGGTCGTCGCGCCGAGATCGCTCACGCTGCTCACGCCGTCCAAGGCCGTCTTGCCCGCGTCCGGGAGCTTGTATAAGCCGCCGCCGCCGCCGTTGGTGACAGCGTTGCTGCAGCCCGCGATCGCTGCGATGCAACACACCCATGAAATCCGACGAATCATGCTGGTTTTTTCAGTCACGGGTGCACTCGCGTGGGGGCGGACGCGGCAAAATTGCCACATCGTCCATCCTACGCATCCGCGGCCTCCGCGGCAAGCGAGGATCTGAACGCGGGTTTTGGCTCGATTCTTTTCTTCACATTTGTTCATCAAACCGCGTCAAGGCTCGATGCGCCGCTCCAGCTTTGGGAGCGACGGCGGCGGCGGCGGATGCGGGTCCTCCAGCGCTTCATCGGCCGGCGCGTTGCTCGGCTCCGGATCGGGCGCCGCCAGGCCCGTAGCCAGCGGCAGGGCGGCGTCAAACAGGTGCGGCAGGCGCGGCAGCGGGCGCACGGGCACGCGCTCGAGCGCGATCCGCATGAATTCCGTCCACAGCGGCACCGCCAGCGTTCCGCCGGTCGCCTTGGGCATCGGCTTGCGGTCGTCGTAGCCGATCCACACCACCGCGCAGAGATCCGCGGAAAAGCCGGCGAACCACACGTCCCGTCCGCCATTGGACGTTCCGGTCTTGCCGACCACCGGCCGCCCGGCCTTTTGCGCCTCCTTGCCCGAACCGCGCCGCACGACGTCGCCCAGCATGTCCGTCAGCTGCCGCGTCGTCTCCTCGCGCAGCAGCTGCTGCCCCGGCTCGCGCTTGGCCAAATACAGGTCCTTGCCGGCGCGATCGACGATGCGCGTCACCAGGATCGGCTCCGCCACCTTGCCGCCGTTGGCGATCGTCGCGTATGCGTTGGCCAGCTCCAGCGGCGCCACGGACGACGCGCCCAGCGCCAGCGGCAGCCGCGGGTCCAGCTCGCTCTGGATACCCGCGCGCTTGGCAAAATCCGCGACGCGCTCCGGGCCCACCTTGTCCGCCACCGCCACCGCGATCGAGTTGATCGACTGCGCCAGCGCGTCCCGCATCGTGTGGCTCTGGCCGTCATACCGGCCGCTGAAATTGCGCGGCGTCCACGTTTTATGCCCGGTCGGGAAGCTGCGCGCCTCGTCGGTAATCTCGGTTTCCGGTGTGATCAAGCCCGCTTCCAGCGCGGCTCCATAGACAAAAGTCTTGAACGTCGAGCCAGGCTGCCGCCGCGCCTGGGTCGCCCGATCAAACGGATGCAGGGCAAAATCGTCGCCGCCGACAATCGCCCGCACCAGCCGTGTCTCCTGCTCGATCGCCACCAGCGCCGCTTGTGGCCCCATCTCCGGCGACAGCACGATGCGCTGCTCGGACTTCTCCAGCACCGACACGCGCACCAGATCGCCGCGCGCAAACAGCTTGCCCAGCGCGTCGTTCGCCAGCGGCGTTCCGCCCGGCTTGTCCGGCTCCGGCGGTCGTCCGTAGCGCGCCAGCGCCGCCCACGGCAGCGTCCCTTCGCGCGTGCCGAGCGCCAGCGTGTAGGCCTTCGCCGCTGCGTCGCTCGCCAGCACCACACCCAGCAGCGTCCGCCCCGGCACCACCAGCTTGTCCTGCTGCGCCGTCAGCTTCGCGCGTCCATCCGCCAGCGCCGCGTCGTCGTCGTAGTGCTTGGTCGGCACCAGCGTCTTGTAGCCGCGGTCGATCCGGCCCAGGCCATTTTGCACCGCCAGCTCCGCCGCCCGCTGCGTCGCGACGTCCATCGCGACCTCAATGCGCAGCCCCGCGGACGCCAGCGTCGCGCGATCGGTCTTGGTCAGCACGAACCGCCGCACGGCCTCCGCATACCAGGGCCCGACGTCCAGCGGATTGTCGTGGGCGATCAGCGGCATCGGCGCCGCGTTGGCGCGATCAAACGCCGGCTGGTCAATGTAGCCATGCTTGAGCATCTGCCCCAGCACGTACTGCCGTCGCTCCCGGGCCGCGTCCGGGTGCTTGAGCGGCGAGAATCGCGCCGGGCTGTTCACCACGCCGGCCAGCAGCGCGGCCTCTGCCACGTCGACCTGGCTGATCGACTTGCCAAAATAGAACCGCGCCGCTTCTTCCGCGCCATAGCGGCCGTGGCCAAAATAGACTTCATTGAGGTAAAGCGACAAGATCTCGTCTTTGCTCAGCTTTTGCTCCAGCTTGCGCGCCAGCACCAGCTCCTTCAGCTTGCGCGTCACGGTCTTGGTGCGGTCCAAAAAGCGCGTCTTGGCCAGCTGTTGGGTGATCGTCGACGCGCCCTGGGCATAGCGGCCGCGGACGATGTCGGTCCAGATCGCCCGCGCCACGCCAAGCAGGTCCAGGCCCGGGTGCGAATAAAACGCCGCGTCCTCTGCGCACACCATCGCGCCGCGCATCACGGGCGGGATCCGCTCTGGCGGTACAACTGTGCGAATTTCATCGCCAAAAACCGCAACGACCTCGCCGCTCGCCGCGACGACCCGCGACGATTCCTTGGCGATCTGCCGGTAGGCGTCGAACGTGAAGACGTCCGGCAGCGTCGCGTCCAGCCAGTACCACGTCGCGGCACCTACGCCGATGGTGGCAAAAAGCGCCGCGACGCCCAGCGCCAAAAGCCGTGCCAAGCAGCCGCGCTTGGCCGGTTTCGCCGCCGCGCTGCCGCGCGTGTTGCGCGGCGGAGCGGTCTTGGCGGACACAGGCTTGGATTCGGGACGCTGGGCCATGGGCGCGCAGTGTAGCCGTTTGCCGGCACGGCGCGAGATTCTGCGTTGGCATCAGCTGGCAGTTGCGCCGCGCCGCCCATTCTGGAATCCTGCGCGCGGCGGCATTGCCCGCCAGAAACGCGGGTTGAGTCCATGGCGCAAGTGACCTGTTCCAGCTGCGGTACGTCCTGGCCTGCCGGCTATCAGTTCTGCGGTCGGTGCGGTTCGTCCATGACGATCTCCGAGCAATTGCCGTTCATTCCGCCGCCGCCGCCTTTCGGTCCAGCGCCCAAAGAGCCGTCAGGCGGCCTGCTGTTTGATGATCCGCCGGGCGCGCAGATCTCCTACCCGGACGCGTCCGTCGTGCGTCTTGTCGTGCTGCGCGGTCCGGTGCTGGAAGGCACCGCGTTCGATTTACCCGAAGGCCGGGTGCACATTGGCCGGTCGGGCGATCTGGCGATGTCAGCCGATTCCCTGATGGCGCCGCGCCATGTCGCGGTCGAGCGCTTTGGCGAACAAGTCAAGCTGGACGAGATCACCGGCTCGGGCGGCGTGTTCCTGCGGATCCGCGAGCCGACACAGGTGCTTTCAGGCGAGGTCATCTTCGCCGGCGAGCAGTACCTGCTTGTGCGAACCGGCCAGGACATTCCCACGGATCCGCCGAGCGCCTACGCGCCGCCGGAGACCTTTGGCACGCCGCTGCCCGCGCCGCGCGTGCATGTGACGCAGCTGCTGGCCGGTGGTCTGCCGGGGCGCGTGGTCTCCACCGATCGCGATCAGCTGACAGTTGGCCGCGAAGGCTGCGACCTCTCGTTCCCGCAGGATCGCTTCATGTCGGGCCGCCACTTGCGCATCGACCTCGCGGCCGACGGCGGGTTGACGTTGACCGATGTCGGCAGCCTGAACGGCACGTTCGTCCGCCTGACGCAGACGCCGGTCGCGCTGACCCGCGGTGACGAGGTGCTCATCGGTTCGACCTTGCTGCGGCTGGAGATCAAGCCCGCCAGCGAAGCCTGATTACCACGGTACTTCCGCGCCGGACCAACTCAAGTACGCGCCGGAGCGGGCGTCGTCGATGCTGTCGATCACCCGGCGCAGGCCGCTGACCGACTGCTCTGGCTGCAATTCCGCGTTGGGCCCGCCCATGTCCGTCCGGACCCAGCCCGGGCAGAGCGCCACGGCGCGGATGCCGCGGGGCTGCCAGTCTATCGCGAGGTTGCGGATCACCATGTTGACCGCGGCTTTGCTGCTGCGGTACGCGTAGGCGCCGCCCGTTGTCTCCGCGATCGAGCCCATGCCCGATGAAATGACTGCGAAAACACGGCGCTCGCTGCAGGCCAAGTTGTCGGCAAAGGCTTCCGCAAAGCTGGCCGGCGCAAGCACGTTGGTGCGCAGCACGTCCTCCCACGACGCGTAGTCGATCTGGCCCAAGCCTCCGGGCGCGGTGCCATAAATCCCAGCGTTGGCGATCAGCACGTCGATCGCCCGGCCGCGCAGCGCCTGGGCGAGGCCGAGGACGGCGGCGCGATCCGTGACGTCGAGCGCGTGGAGCTCGACCCGCGGCGACAAGGCGCTCAAGCCCGCGTCCTGCCGGGCCACCGCGATGACGTGCCAGCCATCCGCGGCATACTGGCGCACGAACTCCCGGCCGATGCCGCGACTGGCGCCAGTGACCAAGACGGTGGGCATGGCAAAACCTCCGGCGCGCATCCACACGACCGCAATCGCCAAGCTAGCCCGGCGTCCGCGCTTGGCAAGGGCCGCGTCGACAGTTTGCCGTCGGGCGCTAGAATGCCAGTGAAAATCCGAGGCTGGCGCCAATCTCGCCGAGCGCGATGACCTCGGCCACGAGGCTCGGCCGCACGCGCGCGCTGCCGGGCAAGCTCCACGCAGCGCCCGCGCCGAGCTGGACGTGCCACGCGTCGCCGCCGAGCTGCGTCGCCTGGCCGGGGCGCCACCACCAGACGGGGCCGCCGAAGACGCGGCCGACGGCGAACGCTTCGAAGCCGGCGCCCAGGTGCCAGCCGCTGTCCACGCCCGCGCGCAGGTCCAGCGCGAGCATGGCGCCGCCGCCCGTATCCCCGCCGCCCGACGCCGCAAGGGTGAAGCTGTTGCGCAGGAACGGCCGCCAGCCGTCCTGGGCGAGCCATTGACGCGACAAGCCGGCGCCAGCCAACCAGCCAGGACGCAAGGCGATTTCCGTGCTGCCTGTGTGCCAGCTGCCGCCGATGACGCCGCCCGCGACGATGCGTCCCACCCAGGCGCCGAATGTGCGGCCGTACCACGCGGCGACCTGCTGGCGATCGAGCGTGGCGCGGCCGAGGTCGCCCATGTTCAGCTGCGCGCGCATCACGCTGGCGGCGACGCCCGCAGCTTGGCGCACGGATGCATCACGGGTTTGCGCGTCAGGTTCGATTCCCGCCGGACCGGCAGGCACGCTGCAGCCTCAGGCCCGCGCCTCAGGTGTCCACGCCCACGTTGTTCCCAGAGCGACCACTGCCGCCGCGATCCATCGCTTCATCTTTGCCTCGCCTATTTGTGCAGCGCGCCGCTACAGCCGACGCCTTCATTGTGCAGCACCGTGACCGCCCGCTTGGACCGCACGATGATATCCACGCAGCCATCGCCGTCCATGTCGGCGATCTCGGTGTCCTGGGCGTCCATCGCCGCACGCAATGTTCCGGGATAATGCACGAATTGCGCGCTCAGCGGCGTCGGACTCCGACCGACGCCCAGCCAGAGCTCCAGCGTCGACGTCGTCTTGTTCAGCAGGACAAAATCCTGGAACGTGTCGTCGTTCACGTCGCCTGCGTCCAGCCAATCCGCGGCCTGCGCACCTTCCGCCAGCGTCACTTTTGTGCCAAAGAACCCGGTCTTGCCGTCGGCCAGCACCGCGCCCGGCAGGTAGCTCAGGTCGACGCCGAGGAGCGCCAGCACATCAACCTGCATGTGCGGGTCAAAGTTGACGTCGCGCACGGCAAAAGCCTTGACGTCGGTGCCGAGCGCGAACGTCTGCGCGGGCGTAAACGCGAGCGCGCTCGTATGTGCCAGCCACGACACCTGGCCGTTGGCCTGACCGAGAATGAACAGCGCGAGGTCGAATTTGCCCGACGATGGGTTGGGCCAGATGCCCGCCTGCAGGTCGCCGATTCCTGCGACGGTCTGGCGGTAGCTGACGGCGAACGGCGTCGGCGTTTCGTCTGGCGCGTCACACGGTTTCAGGAGGATTTCGTCCTTGGGCAGGCCCAGCGGCGCGACGGTGAAGGTGCCCGTGCCGTCGCCCTGGAACACCCGTACCCGCGGCGCCAGATACAGCGCGTGCGGATCCGAGCACGCGTTGCCATTGGCCTCCATCGCCGTCGCGACGTCCAGCGCGCCATCGTGGTTCAGGTCGGCGAGCACAAGACCTTGCGGGTCGAGACCGGCGCTGAACGCGAACCCGGGCGAGACGTGGCAGACGTTGCCGACGGCGCACGACGCGGCCATGCCCAGCGGGCCGGTCGGGCTGGACAAGAAGACGCCGGCGCTGGCGCGCAGCAGCGGTGCACCGCCGCCGTAGCCTTGGAGCGGCTTGGCAAAGCACTCGTCATTTTCGCTGTAATTTCGACATTTTGCACCTGTGGTTGTCGGGCAGCCCGGCGCGGCTGGCGGCGGTGGCGGCGAGACGGGGCCCAGAAAGTTGTCGACCTCCGCGGTCTCCATGACGCCGCAGGACTCGCTGAAGAGGAAATAAGGCGCGCCGTGCCGGACGGTGACGAGGTCCGGGATGCCGTCTCCGTCGACGTCGCCCGCCCGCGCGGCGTGCACGCTGCCGATGGCGTCGGAGCAGTGACCGAGCCCGCTGTCGGCGTCGGCGAACGGCGCGAATTCGCCCATGCGCGGCTGCGGATTGACCACGCCGTCGACCGTGTTGAGAAAAACCGCGAACGTCCAGACCGGATCCAGCGTCTTGGCGCCGTCGCAATGCGCGCCGGTGGTGGTGCCGCCCTGGATGCTCAAGACTGTGAGATCCTTGCGGTTGTCGCCGTCGTAGTCGCTCAAGAGCGCCTCGCCGATCTCGTACACGCCATAGCCGTCCGGCGTCCGGTCCTGGGCGCAGACGTGATGCGCGTCCGGCGCGATGAAGTTGCCGTTGAACACGCCGTCCTTGTCCAGCTGGCCAAACGCCACGGCCAGCCCGGGCTCGGCGACGTCCAGCGCCACGAGATCCGGCGCGTTGTCGCCGTCCAGATCGGTGGCCTCGACCTTGGTCAGCTGACCGCCCAGCACCCAGGCGCGAAAACACTGCAGCGCGTAGCTCTGGTCGTCCAGCTGGGTCGGCACGATCGTGACCTTGCGCGTGTCGCTGATCGCGGTGAGGTACGGCTTGCCGCCCAAGCCCGCCGGTCCGACTTGGCCGACGCCCAGCGTGCTGCAGCCCAGGCCGTAGATGTTGCGCGACGGCGTGTTGTTCTCGACGAATTGGAAGCCGCCGTTGTGGTCGCCGGTCAGCCAGCGCACGAATTTGCCGCTCGTGCTCTGGACAATCAGGTCCGGGCCGCCGCCGGCCGAGAATTTGGCTGCCACGATCGCGTGCGTGTCCTGGGCGTCGCCGAACGTGTAGCTGTCCTGCGCTTGGGCCAGCGTGCCGTCGCCGGCGACGTTGCGGTAACACGACACGATGCCCCGCGCCGATTCGCCGACGCAGACGTCGTTCAACTGCTTGTCATCCTTGTAAAAATCCGCGACGGCGATCGAGGTCACGCCCGTCACGCCCTTGTGCAGCGTCGTCGCCGCATCCGCCGGAAACACCGTCGCACTTTTGACCAGATCCACGTCCGTGAACTGCGCGCACAGCTTGGGCGCGCTGCCGTCTGTTGGTGTGCACATCGGCGCCTTTTGCACCAGCAGCGTCATCAGCCCGACGTCCGCCGTCGCTGCGCCTACCAGCAGATCGGGCTGTCCGTCCGCATTCAGGTCGCCCAGCGCGGCGCTCAGCGGCGGCGCCGGCAGCGCGTGGGTCGCGACCAGCTTGAACGCCGGCACCGGCGGCGCGCCCGGCACGTGCTTGGCCAGGTTCAGCACCGCCCAGGCCACGCCGGCGTATTCCCAGTTCGTGCCCACCGCCACGATGTCCTCATCACCGTCGCCGTCGAGATCCAGCAGGAACACCCGCGCAATCGCGACTGCGTGCGGGCTGTCCTGGATCACCCGCAGCGGCGCCAGCGCCGGGTCCAGCATCGGGTTGTCAAAACGGCCGCTCGGCTGGTACTTCGGCGCGCCCGTCGCCACGCCCAGGGCATCGCGCACCGGCAAGCCCGCGCGAATCACCAGGCCGTTGGTTGTCCCCAGCACCGCGTCCACCAGGTTGTCCGTCGCCAGCGGCGGCGTGTCCGCGAACGGTACCAGCTTGCCCAGGGCGAAATCGGTGATCTGCAGGTCCACCGGCTGCGACAGGCTGTCCAGACCGGGGTCAAAACGGTCCGCGCCCTGGTCACTGCCCAAAAAGAACGGCGGTTTCACCGACGTCACCGTCCGGAGCAATTGCGTCTTCAGTCCCACCGCGTCGCGCGCCGTCAGCGTAATCGTCAAGTCCTGGGTCAGCTTGGTCGCGCTCAGGTCGACTTGCACTTTGGCGTTCCACGTCGTCGTCCCTGGCGGCAGGTCCGCGGGCTGCGCCAGCACCGATTGCCCCGCGGCATCCGTGACCGTGATGTGCGCCTCCGCGAGCGCCGGGTCCGCCAGGTGCGCGATGACGGTCAGCGTCCCGATAAACGGTTCACCATCGGCGGGCGCGTCAATCGCGATGGTGGGCGGGCAGTTATCAACGACGGCGTCCACTTCTGCCGTCCCGGACACCGCTTCGCCGTCCAGCGTGCCCGAGGCCCGCACTTGCAGCGTCGCAGTGTCATTGCATGCGACGGACGGCTGGCCATTGAGCTGCGCCGAGCTGTCGAAGTGGCACAGGAACGCGCTGCCGACCACGCTGCAGTCGCTGGCGCTGCCCGCGACGCCGACGATTGCGAGCACAACGGGCGAGTCCAGCGCGACGTGGGGGGCAAAGCTGAGCGTTCCGGTGACGTCAATGGCGCCGGTGATGAGCGGCGCGGTGCCGTCAGAATTCGCCTTGGGCAACGCGATCGTGACGGTGATTGCGCCCGCCGGGTCGGTGCCCGTTGCGCTGGTGTGGCTGGAACACGCCGCGAGCCCCGCCGAGGCGAGCCAGACGGCGAGCAACGGTCGGATGCGGCCAGCGAACGCCATGGGATAGTCCTTGCAGCGCGATCCGAACCGGGTCCGCGATCCCGCATCGCGCTTTTTTGAGGATGCGGGACCAGTCCGCGGGCGTCAAGCGCGTGGCATGCCGTCGACAACGGCGCGTGTCTGGCACAGGATACCGCCGCGCGCGTCGCCGCTCCTTCAACCCCAGCCCGAGAGTCAGCCCATGAGCCAGCCCAATAAAATCGCCAAGATGGTCCACAAACTGCGGTCGATGCCGCTTGGCCTGCGGTTGCTCACGCTGGCGGTGGGGCGGATGATCCCGTACGTCGGCTCGTCTGGTCTTGAAGTGCTTGAAATGACTGATGATGTTGTGACGATCCGCGTCAAGAATCGGCCCAAGACGCGCAACCACATCGGCCAAGTGCACGCCGCAGCGATGATCCTGGTGGCGGAGTCGGCGTCCGGGCTTGTCGTGGGCATGAACGTGTCGGACGACAGCCTGCCGCTGATCAAGGCGCTGAACACCAAATTCATCAAGCGTTCCAAGGGCGCGATCACCGCGACGGCACGGCTGACGCCGGAGCAAAAGGCGCTGTTTTCCAAGGAAAAAGCCGATTTGCCCGTCCAGGTGACGGTGACCGATGAGTCCGGCAATCCGCCGATCCTCGTCGAGGCGATCTGGGCGTGGGTGCCAAAAACCAAGAAAACGGCATAACTGCTCGTTTGTTCACAGTAAATGCCGCGCCTTGACCTCCAGATACCGGCTGACGACCTCGGCTGACAGCCGCAGCGGCTCGCAGTCGATGACCAGCGCGCCCGCCGCCCGCAGCCGCTCGATGACGCCCGCGCGCCATTGCACCAGCGTCGCCGCCGCGCCCGCGCGCCAGAACTCCGCAGCGTTCGCCGGTTGGGCCGCCAAAGAGCCGTGCAAATCCGGGTCGCGCAGCAACACGAACAGCGGCAGATGCCGCCCCGCCACCCGCCGCGCATGGCGCTCCAGGTGGTCCGCGTTGACGTCGTCCAGCACGTGCGTCAGCACGATAACCAGCGACCGCTTGCGCTCGCGTCGCTCCAGCAGCAAGAAGGCGTCCTCGTGGCGCGACTCCACCAGCTCGGCTTGCAGGTCGTGCAGCGCGTGGATCATGGCCGTCACCTGGCGCGGCCCTGCGCGTGGCGGCAGCCAGCGCTTGACGCCGTCCGCATAGGCCAACAGCCCCACCCGATCGCCCTGGCGGGACGCCACCCACGCCAGCAGCAGCGCGCCGTCGATCGCGTGGTCCAGCAGCGTGCGCGTCACGCCGTCTGCACCGACCGCCGTCGACGTCAGCATCCGCCCCGCGTCCACCAGCAGCAGCACACGCTGGCTCTGGCTGGTCTGGTAATCGCGCACGGTGAGCGCATCGCGCCGCGCCGTCGCCTTCCAGTCCATGCGGTTAAGCGCGTCGTCCGAGTGGTAATCGCGCAGCCGCTCGAACTCCGTGTCGCCGCCCACGCGCCGCGACCGCCGCACGCCGATCAGTCCCAGCCGGTCCGTCCGCGCCAACAGCGCGTAATCAGACAGCTGTTTGAGATTTGGATACGTGTGCACCGCCTGCGGCGCGCCCAGCCGCACGTGCCGTCGCCACAGGCCCAGCGGGCTCGAGAGCGCGACGTGCAGGCCGCCCAGCTGCCAGGAGCCGCGCGCGTTCGCCGTCGCCCAAAAGCCCAGCTCCAGCCGGGACATCGGCGCCAGCAGCTGCGTCACCGGCGCGCCATCCACGCGCACGCCCACGGGCACGTCCGGCGCCAGCTGCACCTGCACCGGCCGTCGTCCGCGCCAGTCCAACGTCGCGGTCAGCGCCTCCTTGCGGCTCAGCGACCACACGCCCGGCGTCGTCACCTCGGCGTGCAACAGCCGCACGCGCCGCCATCCCGCCAGCGCGTCCAGGAGCGCCACCAGCACGACGACCGCGTCCACCGCGACCAGCGCCGGCCACGGCGTGGCATCCAGCAACAGCAGCAGGGACGCCACCGCCGGCAGCGCCACAGCGCGCGTCAGGAGTCGGGTCGGGTACAGCATCACACGCTCCACTTTCGAAATACACGCGCGGTGCCCGTCCGGGATGTGGCAGGTCTGATCGCAAGCATGGCGTGTTCGACATCGGTCAGCATGTTCAGACGCCGCGCGGAACTTCAACGGATTTGAGGATTTCGCCGAGGATCGCATCCGCGCTCCGGCCTTCCACTTCCGCCTCGGGGCTCAGGATGACGCGATGCCGCAGTGCCGGCAGCGCCACCTCCGCGACGTCATCCGGCACCACGAAGGTCCGCCCGCGCAGCAGCGCGATCGCCCGCGCGGCCGCCAGCATGGACACGCCCGCGCGCGGGCTCGCGCCCAGGTGCAGCCCCGGCCACGACCGCGTCCGCCGCACAAGTGCGGTGATGTACTGCACAATCGTCGGCTCCACCGCCACGCGGGTGGCCATCGCCTGCAGCGCGAGCACGCCCGCCGCGTCGGTCACCGGCGCCAGCGTCGCCAGCTGCTGCTCGGGCGACGTCCCAGCCAGGTGCAGCGTCAGGATCTGCTGCTCCTCCAGCTCGCCCGGATACGCCAGAACCAGCTTGAACAGGAACCGATCCAGCTGTGCCTCCGGCAGCGCGTAAGTGCCTTCATTTTCAATGGGATTCGCCGTTGCCATCACCAGAAACGGCAGATCCAGCGCGTGGTGGCGCCCGTCCAGCGTGACCTGGCGCTCCTGCATCACTTCCAGCAGCGCGGCGTGGGTCTTGGCCGGCGCGCGGTTGAACTCGTCCGCCAGCAGGAACTGCGTGAACACCGGCCCGGGATGGAAAACGAAGCGCCGCTCGGCCAGATCGAACACGTGGCTGCCCGTGATGTCCGACGGCATCAGGTCCGGCGTGAACTGGATGCGGTTGGCCCGCAGCCCCAGCAGCCGCGCCAACGCCTTGACCAGCAATGTCTTTCCCAAGCCAGGCAGCGACTCGACAAGCACGTGGCCGTTGGCAACCACCGCCGCCAGCACGCCGTCGACCAGTCCGCGCTGACCGACAAAAAGTGTCGCCAGCGACGCCCGCAGTCGCTCCAGCGTGGCCTGGGCGGCTGCCACGTCTTCCGGTTGCAAAGTTGGCTCATTCATCGGGTTTTTCTCCAGGTGTTGCAGGGGGTTGGGCTATACATCATCACCTTTGCGCGAAACCAAACTACCTGGCGTTGGCCCTGGCGCATTCCGGACTGGACCGCGAGCGTGCTCCTTCGGAGGCACGCCGTGGATGTTGGACGCTTGATCGCGAACCTCGGCCAGCGTGTGAAGCCAGGCGACGGCGGCGTCCGCAGTTGGCAACTCGTCCGGAGGCGGGGCGCGGCCCGTCGCGGCTGCCAGGGCTGTGGCGGCATCGTGCGCGACGGTCGGATCGTGCGCCGCCGCCCGCGCCATGTGCCCGGCCAGCGCGTCGACATGCCGGGAAAACCGGGCGATCTCAAGATTCTGCCGCGCCTCACGCCGTCCCAGCCACGCGGCGCGCGCCAGCACCACGACCAGCAGCAGCACCAGCAGGTGCCACAACGGCCAGGCAAACGGCGACATCGTCAGGAAACTCAGCATGTTCAGCTCCGGCGGTTCCGCGTCGCGCACGCGCAGCGAGCCCAGCCACACGGCGTTGGGCGTCGGCTGCGGCTGGTAGCGCAGGACCTCGTCCAGCAGCGCCTGCAGCAGCTGGCGGGCGCGCGGATCGGGAAGCGCGCCGTCGACCAGCCCGGTCGCATTCGCCACGACCAGCAGCTCGCCTTGGTCGCCGATCGGCCACGACACTGCAAACGGCTTGCCGTCGGCGCGGATCAGCACCTCGCCGTCGTCCTCCGGGTCCAGCCAGGCGCCCAGCGTCAGCGTCGTCGGCGCGTCCGCCAGCCCCAGACCATCGAGCTTGGTCACCGGCGCCACCTCCTGCGTCACCATCAGGAACAGGTCGGTATCTGTCGCAATTTCAGGCACTTCCACGTGGTCGTCCTGCTCCGCACGCGCGCGCGCCTCCAGCCGGGCGGCCGCCTCCGCCTGGCCCGACCGGCGCTTCTCGGCCGCCCAGCGCCGGCACACCTGACCCGTCACGTTGCCGTCCCGCACGACAATCAGCACTTGGCGCGGCGACTTGGCCGCCGCCAGCCAATCCTGCAGCCACAGGCTCGCCTCGGCATCGGGCAGCGCGTGGTCCGTCGCGACGTAAACCAGCAGATCCGCGTCGTCCAGCGCCGGCGTCAGCAACCACGCATCGCGCAGGGAAGTCCGCGCCGCCAGCGCGTCGTGCAGCACGCGCACACCGTTCAGGCTTTCGCCGGTCCGCACGCCGTATGCCGTGTCCAGATCGCCGCACGCCGCCAGCAAAAGCGCAAGCGAAGCGACAACTTGCCCAACGCGCGTCATCGAGCCTCCTCACCCGGCAGCGCGATCAGCGTCGCGCGGATGGCGGTCTCCAGCGCGGTAACCAGTTCGCGATCGGCGGGCTGCCGACCAAAATAGACGCGCTCAAAGGCGCCGATCGCCGCGTCCACCGTCGGCATCAGCGTCACCGCGCTTTGCTGCAGCGCGCGGCCGGAATCGGTCCAATCGGCCACCTCCAGCCGGTAGCGCTGGTTCGTCGCCCCGCGCCGCACACGCACGACGCCCGCGCGATCCAGCCGCAGCAGCAGGATCGCGTACAGCCACACCACCGCGCGCGACCAATCCTCGGTCTGCTTGGCTGCCAGCAGCGCCGCCTCCGGATCGTCCGCCGCGTCCACGTCCAGCGCCCGCAGCGCCGCCTGGCCTGCCCGCACCGGCTGAATCGGCTGCCGGTCAGGGAGCGCGAGCGGCACTTCGCGCGCAATCACCTGCCACATCAGCCACGCCAGCGCGGCCAAAAGCAGCGCCGCCAGCAGCCAAGCGACCGCCGTCACCAGCGGCGAACCGCCGGGCAGCACCGGATTCTGCACCCTCGGCGGCGTGGGCGCCCGCACGTCGACTGCGCGCCAAGCGTCGTGCGCGGCGTCATACCAATCCGCATGCAGCGCTTGGAGGCGCTCGCGGACCGGATCCTCCGCGGCGCGCGCGTTCTGGGCACCCAGCAGGCCAACCGCGGCGGCGCACAGGGCGAAAAACCACCGCGTCATGGCGCCTCCTCCAGCCGTTGCGCCACGTGCCGCAGCGCCAGATCGATGTCCCAGCCTTCGCGGTCCGTGCGCAAGTCCAGGTAGGTCAGAAAATGCACGACCGCCAGGTACGCCAGCGCGCCGAACACGCCGACCATCGGCAGCACGCTTTGGCCCGGATCCAGCTGCGGCAACAGCTCCAGCCAGTCCGGCAGCGCGCGGCCGGCCGTCAGCACGTGGCGGAGCGCATCCAGCGTGCCGACCAGCATCACCAGCGTCGCGACGATCACGCCGCCCGCCAGCACCAGATGCGACGGCCAGCCATTTGCCCACGCCAGCCGCAGCGTCTGCGCGCGGGTCCAGGCGGCGCGACCGGTCTGGTTCTCCAGCACGACGACGGCCACCGCGTGCGGCGGCGCCAGGAAAAACAGCAGCGGCAGCCACGCCAGCAGGCCGTACAGCGCGCCGATCAGCACCAGCGGCCGCCAGCGCCCGACCGCCGTCGCCAGCGCGCGCCGCATGGACGGTTGGGGGCTGAACATCGCCTCGCCCAGGTAGGCGGTCAGCGCGGCGGTGGCCAGCGGCGCCTGCGACAGCGCGAGAATCATCAGCAAATACCATGAGATCGGCAGGCCTGGTTCACCCTCCAGCAGCCAGCGGTCCAGCAGCACCCACGGCAGCGCGCCCAGCACGGCCAGCGCGAACAGCGGCATGAAATGTCGCCGCAGGACCAGCAGCGCGAGGTCGTACAGCTCCGCGATCGCGCGACGGCGCACCGCGATGGTCATCTGGTCGAGGTTCATGCGGCGCGCTCCTGGAGGATGCGAGCGCCGCGGCGGCCCAGCACGCCGAGCCACAGCGCGAGCAGCAGCGCGCACCCGAGGCCGACACCCGCCTTGAACCAGATGGGCAGGTCGGCCGGACTGACAAAGGCCTCGATCGGCGCGGCGCAAGCGACCAGGACCGCAGCAGTGCCCAGCGTTGGGACAGATTCGCCAGCCGCCAGCCGCAAGCTGTCACGCCACAGCAGCCCACGCGTCTCGACCAGGCCCACGCCGAGCCGAAAACCCGCCGCCCCAGCCAGCGTGATGCCGGTCAGCTCAAACGGGCTGTGGGCAAGGACGAACGTGAAGAAGTGCCCGCGCGTCTCCGTGTCCGCCGCGATCATCGCGCCGAAGCTGCAGCCCAGCGCGATGCCGTTGAACGTCAGCCAGACCAGCGAGCCGATGCCGGCAAAGATGCCGCTGGCAAAACACGACAGCGCGATGCCGATGTTGTGGTGGATGTAGAAGCCGCCCATGAGCACGCCCTCGTCGGGCTTGCGGTCAAAGCCGTGGGCGTACATTTCGCGCAGGCTGTCGATGCCGTCCTGGCCCAGCGCGCGCACCGCAAGCTCCGGATGCCACGTGCTGAGCGCCGCGCACAGCGCAAACGTGCCGTAGAATGCCAGCAGCGCGACGCGCAGGCTGGGGTCGGCGTAGAGGCGGCCCGGCACCTCGACAAGCACGCGATCGCGCCACCGCGCCCACGCGAGCGGCGCCGGACGGTAAAAGCGCGCGTGGCTGCGCGCGACCAAGTGGTGCAGGTAGCCCTGCGTGGCCGTCGGCAGGTGGTAGGCGTCCGCCAGCGCGAGATCAGCACATGCCGCGCGGTACAGTGCGCTCAACTCCGCCGGCTTGCCGTGCGGCGGGGTTGCATCGACGCGGGTCAGCCAGGTTTCCAGCGTCCGCCACGCCGGCTGCCGCTGCTCGAGGTAGGCCAGGGCCCGGGCCGCCACGCCGCCCGTCAGCGCCGCCGCCTCGTCCACCGCGGTGCCAAAAAGCAGGGCGTGAACCGCGCAGAGCAGGGCATCCGGGTCGGTCGTCGGCGGCAGATCCCAGCGCACTCGCAGCGCCTCGCCGAGCCGCTCCGCCATTTCCCGCCGCCGTTCCGGATGAAACCGCCGCCGCTCCGCGACAAAGCTGTGGATTGCCCGCGCGGTCTCACCGCTGAGCAGCGCCACCTCGCCGCGCGGCAGCAGCGGGGCCAGACGCGCCGCGGCGGGCTCCAACTCCTGCGCCACGCGAGCGGGCTGCGGTCGCTCGTCGTACACGACAAGCGTGCCGGCGGCCAGATCGCCCAGTCGCTGGAAATCGCCGGACAGCACCATCGCGGCCAGCCCGGTCGCCGGAGTGGGCAGCGCGTCGGCGAACCGCAGCACATTGCGCAACAGGCAGGCCGCGAGCGACGGCGGCTGACCGTCGATGGCCACGACGCGGATGTGGCACAGGCGCTTGCCCGGCGTCAGCCCTTTCCAGCGCCATTCCGCCAGCGCACCAAACAGCCAATCCGCGAGAAACCAAGCGATAAGCCATAGCCCGACGCCAAAATCCATGCCGAGCAGCGCGATCGGCACGAAAATCGCCACCAACGCCAGGCTGCGCACAAGCACGTCGAGCAGCCACGCGGACGCGCGCACGAGCGGGCCAGCCGTGCGGTGGCGAAAGGCGATGTGTTCGGGCGTGGGAAAAGACCGGACCGTGTCCAGTGGCGGGTCAGTGCCGAGGTGCGCGGCGTTGGGCATGGTCGGCGCAGCGTCGCAGATGGCGCCCAGCTGCGCAAGTCACGGCAGCGCGTCCGGCAGCGGCAGGTAGGCCAGGCGCGGCCACCGCACGTCATCGGTCAGCGGGTCAAACGAGGCGCGGGCAAACGTCACGGCCAGCGTCGCCGCGTCCGGATCCAGCTCCGGATGCTGCACCGCCCCGACGCAGAACGTGTCCGGCGGCGCCGCGCATTGGCCCACCGGATGTGGCGCCGAGAACGGCCCGGTCGGTCCCAGCAGCGCGCGCACCTGCAGCACGGTGTCCAGCGGCTCGAGGTAGCTCGCCAGCAGCCGCCCGGACGCATGGCGCCGCACGGACACGTCGCCCACGCCGATGAGGATCGGCAGCGCGCCGTCGGGATTCGCCGTGAATTCGCCGACTGCCGTGGCGTATTGCCAGGCGTTCACGTCGGCGAGCTGGCTGGACGGCGCGCGGGCGACGTAGCAATCGCGGGTCCAGCCATCGGCGGCGGCGAGGCAGCCATACGCGTAGACCCAGGCGCCGTCGACGAGCGCGCTTTGGCCGTACGCCGGGCGGTCCGCGGTCCACAACAGGCTGGAAGCGCGGGTGAATTGGCCGCTCGCGCTGTCCCACTTGGCGACGCCGCGGCCGGTGGTCTTGACGCCGAACGGCGCGCCGGCGGCCAGGCGCCAGGTCTCGTAGAACTGCCAGACGTCGCTGCCGACGCGCACGAGGTCCAGCGGCTTGGCGAAATCCGTGTCCGTGCCGCTGGGCGGGAGTGCGACCGTGGTGTCGGCGAGCGTGCCGGCGCAGCTGCCGGGCACGATCTGAGCCAGCGCGGCGACGCCGTCCATGCGCCCGCCCGTGGTGAGCGCGGCGTCAAACGTCCAGAGCGTCGCGCCGCTGGGCAAGGTGACGGATTGGCCGGTGCCGGGCTGAAACGCGGCGGCGGCAAAAAGCGCGCAGCCGGAGATGCTGTCCGGGGCGCTGGCCGCGTCCACGTCGGTGCCACCGCTGTCGAGCGGCAACGTGCAGCCGGCGAGCCACAGGCACAGGCTGATCGCGCTACTGCGGCACATAGCGCACCCCCAGGCCGAACCGCAGCTCGTCGCGATTCACCAGCAGCCCCGGCCCCGCGCCGACGTCCAGCGACGCGAACGGCAGCAGCCCGCCGCGCTCCAGCGGGTGCAGCGCGCCCAGCACAAAGCGCGTCACCGCCTGCCCACGCCCGGAGGCATCCAGCGGCACAAGCACGTCGACGTGGCAGGCAAACAGCGGCTGCCAGCTCGGCCACGCCGTGACCGTCACCGCCAGGTCGCCCTGCAGCTGGTGCAGCACGTTGTCGCCCAGCGCGTCGCCCACCGTGTCAGCCGCGACGCGCTGGCAAAAAAGTGCCAATAATCCAGGCAGATGGAGGCGATCGCCGATGCGCGCTGCCATCTGGAACGGCCCGTAATCGCGCCGGCTGCCGAAGCCCAGGTCCAGCACGTAGCCACCGCCGCCAAACGCGATGCCGCCCGTCGGCGGACCTTCTGGCAGCGCGTAGCTGCCCAGCGTCGCCGCCACCTGCCGCAGCACCGCGACGTCGACGATGTACCGGTAGCGGCTGCGCAGCTCCGGCAGCGTCACGGTCACGCGCGTGCCCGCCTGCCAGCGCGCGAGCTCGGTCGGCCACGGTCCGCGCGCCGTGCCGTTGTCCGCAGCGGCCAGCGCAAAGACCTGCCACTGCACGTCCCACCACTTCGGCCACGGCGTGTCGCGCTGCCAGACCACGAAAGTGCCGCCGATGGCGCCGTGCGCGCGGCCGTCGTAATCCAACTGGTTGGTCGGCACGTCGCGGGACGCCAGATCGACCCGGGTCGCGTCGTCGGCCAGCCCGACCAGCCACGCCGCGTGCGCCGGCAGCGCCAAAAACAGCAGTAAAAACGGGATGATGTGCGCCATCAGAAGCTCACGCGGACGAAATGTGGGTAGTAGAAGTCCGACGGGCTGGGCCGTGGGTCGTCGTCGAAGCGGCTGGGGACGTAGCTGACGGCGAGGCCGCCGCCGGCGATCTCGGGGTGGGCTTTGCCCGCGTAAACAAACGCATTTTCGTCGAAAGACTCCGGCGGACGGTAGAATGACACGGGCGCACTCCACGGGCCTTGCGGGTCGGTCGCCGTGCGCATCGCGAGCGTCGTGGCGCCGAACCCTTCGGACTGGAACAGCATGAACTTTTGGCTGCCGGCGTCAAAGTGCACGGACGACTCCGGCGCGCCGTTGGTGAAGATCGCGGCGGGCAAGCCGCTCAGGTCGCTGCGCGTGTACCAGCCGCCGTCGGAAAAATACGCGCCGCGCGACAAGTCGCCATTTTGCGCGTCGGCCAGGGCAAATCGCGCCAAAATGTAGTCGTGCGTCGTGCCTTTTGTCCCGTAAACATAGAGGAAATCGCCGCTCTGGACGCCAGCAGTGCCGAGGATCGCATCCGCGCCAAAATCGCCAAGGTTGGCGTCGCGTGGCTGCCACGTCGCCGGATCGCCGTCCGCGTCATCGACAACAAGCCCGGCTGAATCGACGGCGGCGAAGCCCCATTGACCGGTGCTCTGTTGGATGAGCCATTGGCCAAAGATCACGAGGCCTTTGCCGACGCGCGCGCATGTGCCGGGCCAGAACCAGCGGTCGCCGCGCTCGGGGATGAACGAGCCGGGGTGGCCGTCGATCGCGCCCCAGAAGAACGCCAGAAACGCGCGCGCCGGGTCGTAGCCGGTCTGGATAGCTGCGGAATTGCGGATGAAATACGCGGTGCTGCGGTCGCGGCTGGCGTCCTTCGCGATCAGGCTGTCGCCGAACAACCAGAGCACGCGGTTGTTGCCGAGGTCGCAGGAGTAGGCGCCGTCGCCGCCGATCCAGCGCGGGTCCTGGCGAAACAGCGCGTCGAGCTCAGGCCATGGCTGGACGTCCCGCACCGGTTTGGCGTCCGCGCACGCCGCTGCGCACACAAGCGCCAGCAGCAGCCCGGTCGCGCCCCGCGCGCGGGAGGCCGTCATCGCCGCTCAGTGGCCCTTCTTGTGCTTGCCCTTGGCTTTGTGCGCGCCCTTGGGCGCAGCCTCCGGAGCAGGCGCCGCCGGAGCCGCCGCCTTGCCATCGCCGCCCTTGGCCTTGTCTTCTTTGGCCTTGTCCTTGGCGACCTTCTCCGCAGCGCGCGATTCCGCATACGTCGTCAGCTTTTTGCCCTGCCGCTCGAAGCTGTACGTTGCGTAGAACGTCCGCGCCTTGGCCGTCGCCTGGTCAATCGTCCCTTCCGCCGCCTGTTTGTCCACCGTCCGCACGAATTCCACGACGTCCGCCGCGGCCTGCGCCAGGTCATACACGGTCACCTTCTCGGCGTCCTGCGGCACGATCACCGCATCCACAATCAGGTTTTCCTTCTTGTCCACGCCGCGCAGCGCCGCCAGCGACGCGTCATCGCCCAAGCCCGCCAGGCAGCGCACCGCCAGGATCTTTTCGATCAGCCGATTGGTCTTCAGCCCCGCGATCAGCAGCGGCCGGGCGACGTCCGCGCCCAGGCCCTTGATCTCGTTCTTGCACAGGTCGGTCATCTGCATCTTCACGTCATTGTTGGCGAATTCTTGCTGGCCATAGTTCTTGTCATCCGGTAGCTGCGCCAGAATTTCCTTCAGACCGTCCACGCCCGCGTATTGCACCAGCAGCTCCGAAGCCCACCAGCGATCGTCGCAGTTCGCGCCTGTCAGCAGCTTGTCCACCATCGGCTTGACCTGTGTGGCCCAAGCTGCCTTGATTTTCGCCTTGTTCAGCTCCTTCTCCGACCACTGAATCGCCACAACGATCGACTGCGAAGCCGCCGCCTTGTCGTCCGGGTGCTGGCTGCCGCTCAGCTTCTGGTACAGCTCGATCCAGTACAGGAAACCCTCGATGCAGTCGGCCTTTTGGATCGCCGCCAGATCGCCTTCGCTGACCTTCACGTTCTTGATCGCGTGGTACCGGCGCAGGCCGTTGATCAACGCCGCGTGCGCCTCTGGCGTGTTCAGACCCAACAGGTACGCCATCACGCCGTCGCGGCTGATTCCCTTGGAGAGCATGATTTCCGCGCCGCGCACGCCAGCGTTGCCCAGACCCTCAATTTCCTCAGCGCGAATCCGCTGTTCCAGCTTTTCCTTGATGCGCGCCGGCGAGTCGTCCGGCTTCAGGTCGCCAAACGCCCACTTCGCCAAAATCTCCTGCGTCGCCGCCTTCTTGTCGTCGGGCAGCACCGCCATCATGTCGAAGAGCACGCGCTTGCCGTAGCCCTGCTTCTTGGTGTTCGGGTTTTCCAGCATCTTTTGCAGCGCGGGCTGCAGCGCCAGCATGACCTCGACCTTGTCCGGCGCCTTCTGGGCGATACGCACGGCTTCTGCCGGATGCCCGCCTTCATCCGTCAGGATTTCCAGGGCGCGGGCCCGCGATTTCACGTCGTTGCCCTTGTCCGCGACAAACGCGGCCATCTCTTCCCAGCCCGCCTCGTTGTTGCTCCAGAGGCGGAAATTCTCGTCCGGGTCGCCCTTGCCGCAACCCGTGAGCTGCAACGCCGCGCCGACGCAGACGACCGTCAAGCTCGTGCGTGCGATCCAGGCGCGGAGCGCCGGTGAAGTCAGATGGCGGGAACGAGAAGCCATGGTGATACCTCCAAAAACCGCTGAGCATGTCAGCCAGAACCCAAGTCGTTACGCAGAAGACGCCCCGGCCACAAGCCGCAGAATGGGCGGCACATTTCGTCACCAGACGTTGCGCCGCGGTGCCGCGGATGGTAGTACAATCAGAGAGGATGGCAACATCCGGAGCGGCGGGGGATCGCGATGGCGACAGTCAACAGCAAGGGGCCGCTTGGTTCGGATCGGGCTGGCCAGCAGATGGCGGCGATCGAGAGCCGCATCGAGCACCTGCGCCGCAAATTCCAGATGTATTTCAATGGTTTTGACCGTACGCCTCCGCTCACGGAATTCGAGTCGCTCAAACGTGAGGTCCGCGAGCTCCAGCAATCCGGCTTCGTGACGGCGCAGGCGCGCTTCAAGGCGCAGAACCTCGTCGCGCGGTTCCAGGTCCAGCGCTCGATGTGGGATCGCGAGCTGCAGCGGCGTGAGGAAGGGCTGTCGCGTCCGGGCATCGCGGCGCCGCGCGGGCAGATCCGCGACGGCAAGACCGTGGAACCGATCGACGATCTGTAGACATGCTGACCGATGTCCAACTCCGAACTTTTCCGGCCAGACCTGTTGCATTTCGGACTGGATCCGCGAGCGTGCACCTTCGGCGGCGCGCCGCGGATAACGGACGTTTGATGTCAAATTTCGGTCGGAGTGTATGAAAATGCCCGTGCGGGTCGGGAAAATCACCCCGGCTCGCCCAGAAGTTGGCGATCGCGAAGTCATCAAATCAGCGGGTGCCGCGTCAAACCCTTTGAATCGCAGCGCGAGGAGCGCGCAATTTTCCCATGGCTGACGCGAGCATTCACCTCCTGCCTCCCGAGCTGGTCGACGAAGAGCGGCTGCTGGAAGGCCTGCGCACGGGCGCTCCCGATGCGTTTCGCGCGCTGTACCGGCTCTACCTGCCCAAGGTGGCCAGCCTGTGCCGGATGCTGCTGCGCGACGTCGGTGTGGATGACGCGGTTCAGGACACGTTCCTGCGCATCTTTCGCAATATCCATAATTTTCGAGGGGATAGCCGCCTGACGACCTGGGTGCACCGCATCGCGACCAACGTCTGTCTCTCGGAGCTGCGCCAGCGCGGGACGTGGCGCGCACGGCACGACGACCAAGCGGACGAGGTCGATGACGGCCGCGATGTCGAAGCAGATTTTGCGCTCAAGCAATCCAGCCAGCACCTGCAAGCGCTGTTGGACAGCCTGGATCCCGTGAAACGCACGACGTTTTTTCTGCACCACGTGGAAGGTCTGACGGCGGCCGAGATCGGCATGGTGCTGGGCGAGCAGCGCGGCACGGTGCTCAAGCGTCTGCAGCGGACCCGCGAGGACCTGCTGGCGCGTTGGCCGACGGCTCTGCCGGAGAAAGCGGGAGGTCAGCCGTGACCTGTCCAGGCGCTGAACTTTTTGACCTGGCCGACGGCCAGATGGCGGTCGCCCGCGCGGCGGAAGTGCGGGCGCATGTGCGAACCTGCGCCACCTGTCAGGCGCACTTCGCGGCGGCGCAAGCGGTCGTGGCCCAGAGCCCCGCGCTGCGGCAGAACGTTGAACTGGAGCTGGACGCGCGGCTGTGGCAGGCGCTGGCGCCGGCCGTTGAACAAGCGAGTGCGCGGGCCCGCAAGCGCGCGGCGTGGCGGGAACTGCTGGGGCGGCGGCCGCTGGAAGTGCTGGAGCTGGCGTGGCCAAGCGATGGCGCGCGGGGCTGGCGCGTCTGGCTGCCGCGCCTGGCGTGGACGGGCGTGCTGGTGGCAATCCTGTTCGCGGTACTGGGCCCGGACGTGGTGTCGGAGGAATCCGGCGTGGCCGAACCTGCGCCCACCGTGGCGGCCGATTTGGCAACCAACACGGTGCTGGAACCGGCCGAAAATGCAGTGCCCAGCGCGGTTTCGCCGCCGCGATCGACGATTGCAACGACGGCCCAGCCGCCCGGGGAAGGGGCGCTGCCTGCGGCCAGTTTGGCGGTGGGCGCCGCGGACTTGCCCGTTGTCGCACCGCGGCACGTGCGTGGCTGGCACCACGTTGCTTCGGCTGCGGGCAGCGTGGCGGCGACGCCGGGTCAGGCGCTGCTGGCGTGCGGCGCGGTGGTCGATCTGACGGAAGCGAATGCGACGCTGGTCCACAACCTGCCGGCGGACGCGGAGATGGAGCTGGAAGATGGGCGCGTCGTCGTGCGCGTGCCCAAGCTGCCGCCCGGTGGCAAGCTGGTCGTGCGGACGGCCGACGCAACGGTGCAGGTCAAGGGGACGGCCTTTGCGGTCGACAAGCGCAACAAGGACTGGACGACGGTTGAAGTGTTCGAGGGCGTCGTGCAAGTCGATGCAGCGGGGCATGGCCGCGAGCCGCAGGTCGGCCGCGAGACCGTGTTCGTGCACGCCGGCGAGAGTCGGCGCATTGAGAGTGTTGACGCGTACTTGCGGCGTCAGGTCGCTGAGCTGGACGACGCGCTGGCGGCCGGGCGGCTGGAGCTGGCGCAGGAGAAAGCCCAACGCTATCTCACCGTCGCCGGGCCAGACGGCCAGGACGTGGATGATGTACAGTTGCGCTTGGGCGGCATTCTGAGTAGGACTGGACATTTCGCGGAGGCAGCGCGCCTCTATCGCGCGGTGGCTGATGGCGATGGTCCGGTCTATGCAAGGCAAAATGCGCTGGCAGTGCTGGCGGTTTTGCACCGGGACGCGGATCGCACGGACGCGGAGCGCGCGACCTGGGACGAGTACCTCGTGCGGTTTCCCGATGGCCTGTACGTGCGCGAGGCGCTTGTGCGGCAAGTCGAACTCGGCTGTGGCCGCGCCGATGGCGCCGTTGAACAAGCCCGCCGCGGTCTCGCCGCGCGATTTGGTCAGGAGCCTACAGCCGCCGCAGTCCTGGAGCGCTGTCGCCCGCGCTGAACGTCTTGCCGCGACGGTAACTGTCCTCGCGACCCTGCTTTTGCCGACGTTCGCCCACGCCGCCGAGCCGACCGACGGTCCGGTCTGCCTCGAGCCGGTGCGCGACGAGGCGGGGCAGCCGGATCCGGAGATCGACCGCGCCTTGCGCGCCGCGGTGCCGCTGATCGTCACATCGTCGCGGGCCTGGCGCTTTGGCACGACACCGCAGGATTGCACAGGTGCGACCCGGGTGCGGTTCCTCGGGCATCGCGTCCCGGAAGTGCGGTACACCGTCGAGGTCCAACTCCCCGGCCAGGCGACGGAATCGCTCGCGGTCGACTCGCACGCCGGCATGGGCACCTTCGCGGTGGCGGAGGCGCTTTGCGTGAACGCGCTGCTGCTGCTCGGCCAGCCGATCCGCCAGCCGCAGCCGTCGTCGGAGCTGCACCTGCGGCTCTGGCTGGCACCGACCGGCACGTTTGCGCCGCAGGTGGCAGTCGGCGGCTCGGAAATTGGCGTCAATTGGCGATTCCTGGACCACTTGTGGCTGGCCGGTTCGGTGGGATTCGAGGGCTTTGGCAGTGGCGCGAACGCTCTGGGCAAGTACCAGTACAGCGTGCTGGAGGCTGCCGTTCACGTCGGTTGGCGCTGGCAGCTCGGCCAGCTGGGGCTGTCCGCGGGCCTCGGGCTGCGCGAGCGGGCGTGGCTTTCACACCTGCAAACGCTCGCGCTGCATGAGGATTACGACCTCGATCTGGCGGTTGAAGCCGAAGGCCAAGTGACGCTGCGGCTCGCGCGCATGCTGCGGATCGGCTTGGCTGTCCGTCCGTCGGTCGCGCTGCAGGACGTCACGGTCGCAGCGCCGAGTGAATCCGCGCTGCTGCGCGTCTCCCGCCTGCTGGTCCAATTCGCCTTCCAGGTGGCCGTGGAGCTGTAGCCGATGTCATCAAATGTCCCGCCGCAGCGTCGAAATAGTGCGGGTTTGCCGCGTGGAATGGTCATGTCGTCGACGCGCAACAACGCCATCGTCGGATTGCTCAATGAAGCCAAGGCGCTGCGTGCGTGGGCGGACGCCAATCTGCCGGACCAGGCGCGCATTGAACCGTACATGCTGGCCGCACGGCTGGAGCGCACCGCGCGGGAGCTGGCCAATGAGCCGGTGTGGCTGCGGGTGGGCGGCGATGTGCGGGAGTCGACGCGCGCCATCCTCGGCCAAGCGCAGCGCGGACTGAAGCGGCGCGCGAGCTGAGCGGCCGGGCTCAGTCCCGCAGGCCAAAGAAATCGCGAATCTTGCCGAGAATCAACGTGGTCTGCGATGTCACATTCGCGGTGTTCGGCGCGCCCGTGTGCGTCGTCGCGAGCTGGGCCTGCCGGGCTGCGAGGATCGCGCTGATCTTCTCGGCCAGCTCCGGCGCGCGGTGCAGCGTCTCCTGGAATTCGCCCTTGCCGACGACCAGCACGGCACACTCGCGCGTCGCCCGCACACTCGCGGTCCGGTGCGCGCCGGTCATCAGCGACATTTCGCCAAAGAATTTGCCCTTGCCCAGCCGCGCCAGCTCGATCGGCGCACCGCCCTCGGGCTCCAGCACCACCGCCACTTCGCCGTGCTCGACGATGAACAGCTGGTCGCCTTCCTCGCCCTGTTTGAGGATCCGCTCGCCGGCGGCATAGCGCCGCGTGTTCACCTTTTCGGCCAGCTCAAGCAGCAACTCGTCGCTCAGCACGTCCAGGATGTCCACGCGCCGCAGATCGCGCTGGCGCCGCGCCACGTGGGTCGCGCGCACGGTCTCCTTGTCGTCCACTTCGCGTGGGTAGAGGTGCACGTCGCGCTGCGCGTACGGAATGTCGATGCCAGCACGGCGAAACGCGTACCAAATCCGCTCGCGCACGACGCTGTCCTTGGTGTGGATGTGCTCGTCCATGTCGGCGAAATAGCGCAGCCGGTAGCTCGCGCCATCCGGGTCAAATTCATCAATGATCACCGAGGGCGGCATGTCCGTTCGCACGCCCGGCGCCTCGACGATCGCCTTGAGCAGCGTCTCGCGCACGTGGCTCGGCGAGAATTCGTATGCGGCGTGAACGCGGATGCTCCGGCGCACCCACGGATGCGGCTTGGACAGGTTGCGAATCGAGGTCTTGGCCAGCACGCCGTTGGGCACGATGATCTCGATCCCGTCATTGGTCAGCAGCTTGGTCGCGCGCCAGTTGATCTCGATGACCTTGCCCAGCGGCTCATTGGAATCAGCAAGTTGCACGAAATCGCCGACCTCAAACGGCCGCTGCGCCTGGATCGACAGGCCGGCAAAAACGTTACCCAGCGTGTCCTGAAGCGACAGGCCGATCACGGCCGTGATCAGCGCCGAGCCCGCCAGCAGCGAGCTGAGTTCCACGCCGGCGGTCCGCGCCGTCACGAACAGCACGAGAAAATACAGTGCGACCTGCAGGATATCCCGAAAGATCCGCGGGATCGGCAGCTTGAGCTTGCGGGCCAGCAGCCCGTCCAGCACCGCCATCGCGGTCGCGTGTGCCGCTGCCGCCCAGAGAAAGAAGATCGACGCGGTGCGCAGCGGCCCGATCGGCAGGTACGGGCTGGCCAGCGCGTTCAGGCCAGCCAGGACAAAATAGCCGGTGAGCAGGAACGCCGGCGCCCGGAGCCGCGAACGCTCGGCGGTTGGCAGGAGCGCCATCGCCGCGAAAATCGCTGCAAATGCGAGGATTACGCCAGTAACGGCCGCTTCATGGGTGAAAAGCAACTTGTCCAGGACAACCTCTCGCATGGGCAACGGGCGCCGCCGAACGCTAATCTGGGCGCGAACGCATGTAAACATGCCGACCTGGGACGCATCCCAAATTCAGTCCGGCAGCTTCCGGGCGATTGGGTGCAGCCCGGCCGCAGACCTCGCACAACGGGGTTGGGAATGGTTTGTCGTTCTGAGAAGTTGTGCGCGAAGTGCGCCAGTCCGCGTCGCGGCACTTGCGCGCAGCGGGATTTATGCTTACTTCTCGCGTCGCGCCCCGCGGTTCAGCGGCGCACTTTTGACGTTTCAGGAGGCTGCTCATGAAGAAGGAACAAGTCATCATTACGCTGATGGCGGCCTTCATTGCCGGTTACGTGTGGGGTCGGCAGGCGATCAAGTCGAGTCCGGCGGGGGCCGCCCTGGCTGCCGCAGAAGCGACGGCGGTGCCTGGCTCGGTGTCCCCACCACCGGCTGCTGCGGAGCCTGCGCCCGCGCCTGCGTCGCCGCCCCCGTCCGCACCTGCCGCTGCGCCCGCGCCTGCTGCCCAGCCGGCGCAGAACAACGCGCCCGCGGACCCGAACCAGATTTGGCGGGTCGCGATCGATCCGGCGGATGGCCGCAAGGGCCCAGACTCGGCGTTGGTGAAAGTCGTTGTGTTTGGCGCCTTTGGCAATCAAGAGACGGTGGATTTTGCCCCGACGCTGAACGATGTTCTCAAGACTTTTGGCGACAAGGTGCAAATTCGCTTCAAGCAAAAAGTCATTCCTGCGCCGCACCCGGACGCACAGATGGCGGCCGAGGCGTCGCTGGCGTGCCAGGCGCAGGGCAAGTTCTGGGCGTTTTTCCAAGCGGCGATCAAGACGACGGCGATCAGCCGTTCGACCGTGGAAGATGCGGCGAAGGCTGCCGGGTGCGATGTGGCGAAGCTGAACGCGGATCTGGCGAGCGGCAAATGGCGCGGTCAGGCGCTCAAGGACAGCCTGCTGGCCAACGAAGTGGCGGCGCACAGCTACCCGAACATCATGGTCAACGGCGTCCGCCTCGCGCCGCCCAAGACGTGGGAGCATCTGAAGCCGTTGATCGAGGAGCAGCTGAAGAAGGCTGAAGCGGCGGTGAAATCGGGGACGCCGGCGGCGAAAATCTACGACGAGGCGATCAAAGGCGGCAAGTTCTTTGAGCAAACGGCGGGTCCCGCGGTCAAAATCGCCACGGACGGCAGCCCGATGCTCGGCAGCCCGTCCGCCAAGGTCGAGGTCGAAGTGTTTGAGGACTTCCAGTGCCCGTTCTGCTCGAAAATTGCGCCAAGTATCAAGGAGTTCCAGAAGCGATTCCCGAACGACGTGCGCATTGTCTACAAGCACATGCCGCTGACCGACATCCACGATCACGCACAGCAGGCGGCGGAAGCGTCGATGGCCGCCGCGGCGCAGGGCAAGTTCTGGGAATATCACGACATTTTGTTTGCCAACCAGAGCGCGCTCGACTCCAGCAACCTGGAGACTTACGCGCAGCAGGCCGGGCTGGATGTGGCGAAATTCAAAGCAGATTTGGCCAAGGGCGTCGGCCGCGACCTCATCTCGCGCGACGCCAATGAAGGCCGCCAGGCGGGCGTATCGGGCACGCCGAGCGTGTTCATCAACGGGCTGCGCTACCAGGGGCCCAAAGGCTATCCGCCCGAGGGCCTCGAGGCCGTGGCGCGCGCGTACATGGGCCTGAAATAGCCGTCACGTCGGCTTGTACAGTCCGTCCGCGTCCGAGCCCAGCAGCCCCGCGTCGTACAGCTTCTTGTCCACCGGCGACAGCCGCGCGATCATCGCCGGCGTCAGGATCTGCGCGTGTTTCACGGCGTCCAGGTGGAGCGCGATCCGCTCCAGCCCGGCATCCTCGGACATCCAGCCGAGCTGATCAAACTTGCGCAGGTCGATCGCGCCGGAAAATTCGCGTAACGCCTTGTCGCCGTTCAAATTGTAGTAGAAATCGAAGTAGGTCATCACCAGTTCGCGCAACGAGCGGTACACCGGTTCGCGAAAGCGCAGCACCGTCGTATTGGACTTGGCGATCGCGCCCCAGTGCCCGTCGGCGCGAAACAGCGCGATCACGTGGTCGTCGTCGTTGTGGGCGCGCATGTCCAGGATCAGCGGCGCATGGCCCAAACGGCGCAGCGCGGCCGCGGCGAACAGCGCGCCGTCAAAACAATGCGCGCGGCGATCGCGGAGCACGGACAGCGGCGAGCGGTAGATCGGCTCGGTGGAGTAGGGCGTCTCGTCCAGAAAGACCTGAATTTTCCATGGCGTATCGAGTCGGCCCAGCGTCTCCAGCGCGATGTCGGGCCATTCCGCGGTCAGCATCGAGAAATCCAGTTCGGTGGCGGGCTTGGCGGGCATCGGCGTCTCCCTGTGGCGTGGCTGGCGAGATAGCGGGCGCGGCTTGGCCTGTCAATCCGCCGGCGCGCGCCACACGCGCTGACCGAATTCGAGCGTCACAGGCCCCAGCAGCGCGGCGTGCCACCGCACACTCCGACCGAAGTTCGAGATCAAACCTTTTCGAACCGCGGCGTGCCACCGAAGGCGCGCGCTCGCGGTCCCAGTCCAAAATGCATCCGGTTTGCCGCCGTCAGCTTGATGTCCATTTTGGGTCAGCATGTGTAGACGCAAGCGCGACGAACGGGCAAGGTTCGCACCGGTACGCTCTGGAGTCGTCGATGTCCGCAGCCCTCTCATCCGCCCGGCCGCTCAGCGACCGCGTCAAGCCGCTTCTGCGCGGCGTCTCGCACCAAATCGCCTTTTATTTCGCGCTGGTCGCGGGCGCTGCGCTGACGGCGCTCGCCAAGCCAGGCCCGCCGACGTGGTGCGCGCTCGTCTACAGCATTTGCCTCGCCGCGCTGTTCGGCATCAGCAGCGCGTACCACCGCCCGACGTGGTCGCCAGCTGCACGGCAGTGGATGCGCCGCCTCGATCACGCCGGGATTTTCCTCATGATCGCAGGCACCTACACGCCGGTCTGCCTGCTGGCTGTCCGGGGCGTTGCGGGCGAACACCTCCTCATCGCGGTGTGGATCGGCGCGGCGCTCGGCATCATCAAGTCGGTCGTCTGGGTCAACGCGCCCAAGTGGTTCTTCGCGCTGCTCTGCGTCGCGTTCGCCTGGGCCGTCATGGGCGAATGGCCGGCTGTGCACGCGAGCATCGGCGATCGCGGCGCGTGGCTGTTGTTCATCGGCGGCGCGATGTACACCGGCGGCGCGGTCGTCTACGCGCTCAAACGGCCCGACCCGCTCCCCGCGACGTTTGGCTACCACGAGATCTTCCACGCGCTGGTCATCGCCGCGGCGATCTGTCACTTTTTCATCGTCACCGCGCTGGTGCTGCCGGCCTGACCGCCACGGGAGACGCTGCGGATGCCTGACTTGACCGATCAAGGTGGCCCGGTGCGACCGGGCGAAACGCTGGATGCCGCGCCGGTGACGGCCTGGCTGCTGCAGTACCTGCCGGACCTCACCGGGCTACCGGAAGTGACGCAGTACGCTGGTGGCGCGTCCAACTGGACGTATCGCCTGCGCTATCCCAACCACGACCTGATCCTGCGCCGGCCGCCAGCGGGGACGCGCGCCAAGTCCGCGCACGACATGGCGCGGGAATTCCGCGTGCAGCAGGCGCTCAAGCCCGTGTTCCCGTGGGTGCCGAACCTGGTCGCGCTGTGCCAGGACGAGCGCGTCGTGGGCGTGGATTTTTACGTGATGGAGCGCATCTCAGGGCTGATCCTGCGCGCGAAGATGCCGCGCGGCCTGACCCTGACGCCGGAGCAGGCCCGGCAGCTGTGCCTGAACTGGGTGGACAAGCTCGCGGAATTGCACGCGGTGGATGCGGCGACGCCGGGGCTGGCAGCGCTGGGCAAGGGCGCGGGTTATTGCGAGCGGCAGATCGCTGGCTGGTCGGATCGCTACGAGAAAGCGCGGACCTGGAACGTGCCGTCGTACGCCGGCGTGCGCTCCTGGCTGCGCGCGCACACGCCCGCGGACGCGGCGACCTGCGTGATTCACGGCGACTGGCGGCTGGACAACGTTGTGCTGGATCCCATGGATCCGACACGGATTATTGGCGTGCTGGACTGGGAGATGGCGACGTTGGGCGATCCGCTGATGGACCTGGGCAACGCGCTGGCGTACTGGGTGCAGGCGGACGACGGCTACTTCATGCGCTCGACCCGCCGCCAGCCGTCGCACCTGCCCGGGATGCTGACGCGGCGGGAGGTCGTGGCGCGCTATCTGGAAAAGACCGGGCGGTCGGCGCCGAACTGGGCGTTTTACGAGGTCTATGGCCTGTTTCGCCTCGCCGTCATCGCCCAGCAGATCTATTATCGCTACCACCACAAGCAGACGCGCAACCCGGCGTTTCGCAACTTCTGGATGATCGTGCACTATTTGCACTGGCGCTGCCGCGACGTCATCGCCAAAGGCCACAGCTGATGGGCGTGGTTTACCTGATCCGCCACGCGCAGGCGTCCTTTGGCGCGGCGAATTACGATCAGCTTTCCGCGCTGGGCGAGGCGCAATCCCGCGTGCTGGGGCAGGCGCTGTGGCCGCGGCTGCCGCGCGTGGACGCCGCCTACGTGGGCGCGATGCTGCGCCACCGGCAGACCGCCGAGCCCGTGCTGGCCCAGTGGCCCGACGCGCCGCCGCTGCAGGTTCACGCGGGGTTTGACGAATTCGACCATGGCGAGGTGCTGGCGCGTTACAAGCCAGCGTATGCCAATCGGATTTTGCTGATGGCGGACATGGCGCGCACGCTCCAGCCGCGCAAGGCGTTCCAGGCGGCGTTCGATGCCGCAGCGGCGCGTTGGCTCAGCGGGGCGCACGACGCGGATTACCGCGAGACGTGGCCGGTCTTTCGCGCCCGGTGCGTCGCCGCGCTGCAGGACGTCATTCGCGCGGCTGGTCCGTCAAAAACGGCGCTGGTTTTCACGTCCGGCGGACCGATCAGCGCGATCGCCCAGGACCTGCTCGGCGTGCCCGATGACCGCGTCTTTGGCATGAACCGCACGCTCGTCAATGCGTCCGTGACCAAAGTGCTGTACAGTGACAACGGCACGTATCTGGCAACCTGGAATGATCACAGCCACTTTGAACGCGACAGTCGGGCAATGCTGACCTATCGCTAGCGGGGATTCACCATGCGCAAAACCATCCTCATTACGGGCGCGAGCTCCGGCCTGGGCGAGGGCCTCGCGCGCGAGCACGCGGCGCACGGGCGCGATCTGGCGCTGTGCGCGCGGCGAACGGAGCGGCTGGACGCGCTGCGCACCGAGCTGCAGGCCAAGCATCCGGGCGTCAGGATTTCGGTCCGCGCGCTGGATGTGAATGATCACGCTGCGGTTTTTGCGGTTTTCGAGGCCTTCGCCGCGGAATTCGGCGCGCTGGATCGCATCATCGTCAACGCCGGCGTGGGCAACGGCCGGCGCATCGGGACCGGGCATTTCGCCACCAACGTGCAGACGGCCCAGACCAACTTCATCGCGGCGCTGGCGCAGTGCGAAGCGGCGGTGGCGATCTTCCGGCGCCAGAAGCACGGGCATCTGGTCACGATTTCGTCGATGAGCGCGATGCGGGGGCTGCCCAAGCACCTGACGACGTACGCGGCGACCAAGGCGGGGCTCGCGACGCTGACCGAGGGCATTCGCGCGGAGCTGCTGGACACGCCGATCCGCGTGAGCACGATCTATCCGGGCTACATCTCGACGGAGCTGAACGCCGGCGCCAAAGGCCTGCCGTTCGTCGTCGACGCCGCGACGGGCTGCCGCAAGCTGTTCGCCGCGATTGAGCGGGAGCCGGCCAAGGCGTGCGTGCCGGAGTGGCCGTGGGCGATTGTCGGCTGGGCGATGCGCTGGTTGCCGCTGCGTTGGGTAGCGCGGCTGGCCTGAATCAGCGATTCGCGCGACGCAACGCGTCGGATTTACCTATCATTTCACGAGTCTTGAGCATTTGTGTGCAAGTCTGACGCTCGGCTTGACGCGGTTCCGGGTGATTTGGACAGTGAAAGGGCGCGGTGGCTGCGGCTGCCGCGTGCGCCCATCGTTCCGTCCCCAATTTTGTCCTTCCGAGGTGTTTGCATGCGCAACCCCGTGCCCTGGTGTGCCCTGATGTTGCTTTGTGCCTGCACGCAGGTCGCCGCGGCCGGTGGTGGCGGAGAGGCAGGCGCAGATGTCGCGACCGACGCGGGTGCACCGGACGCAGTCGACGTAGGCACAGGCAGTGACGCGGAGCTGGGCGATGTGCCGAACGCCGCGGATACCGGCCCGGATGCTGCGGATGCCGCTTCCGACGCTGCGGATGCCGCTCCCGACACTGCGGATACGGCTCCCGACACTGCGGATACGGCTCCCGACATTGCGGATACGGCTCCCGACACAGCGGATACGGCTCCCGACATTGCGGATACCGGCCCGGACACTGCGGATACGGCTCCCGACTCAGCGGATACGGCTCCCGACTCAGCGGATACGGCTCCCGACTCAGCGGATACGGCTCCCGACACAGCGGATACGGCTCCCGACATTGCGGATACGGCTCCCGACACAGCGGACACTGCTCCCGACGTTGCGGACACGGCTCCCGACGCTGCGGATACCGGCCCAGACGCTGCGGATACCGCTCCCGACACTGCGGATACCGGCCCGGATGTCGGGCCGGTGTGCCCGGACGGTGCGCCATGCGACGATGGCAACGCCTGCACGGTCGGCGACGCGTGTGCCGGCGGCGTCTGCGCGCCCGGCGCCGCCACGAGCTGCGACGACAGCGACGTCTGCACCGCGGACAGCTGCGACCCGGCGACCGGCTGCGTCCACGCGGCGTTGACGGGTGGCGCGTGCTCGGATGGCAACGCCTGCACGGTCGGCGACATCTGTTCCGGCGGCGTCTGCGCGCCCGGCACCGCCCCGAGCTGCGACGACGGCCAGATTTGCACCGCGGACAGCTGCGACCCGGCGACCGGCTGCGTCCACGCGGCGTTGACCGGCAGCCCGTGCTCGGACGGCAGCGTCTGCACGTCCCCCGACGCCTGTCAGGGTGGC
>CAIYWC010000083.1 GCA_903929795.1 uncultured Myxococcales bacterium
CAATGGCGAATTCTGGCTGCAGCACCTCAACCGTCCGCAGCAGCGCGCGGTCGCATGCGGCAAAAAGTGCGGCGCGCTCAGCTGCTGGCAGCTTGTCCGGCGTCACGTTGGCGCCGCTCGCCGCCATGAAGCACAGCGGGCAGTAGTTCGTCACGAAGAATTCCGCGAAGAACCGCTGCGGTGTGCCAAACGTGTCGCGTGCCCAGCTCCAGAAGCGCTGACCGCTGACTTCGCTGCGCGGGCAGGCAAAGCCCTGAATTGGCCGCTTGGGATGCACCACCTCGGGCTGGCCGATGGGCGCCTCGATGCCGAGCCAGTCGCGCACCATCGCGACTTCGCCAAACGGAACGCCGACTTGCGCCATGCCGTACGGCCCCGGATTCATCCCCAAAAACAGCACACGCCGCTGCCCTTGGCCGTATTTTCGGCAATACGCGTCCCACGCCGGTCGCGCGTAGGTCAGCGGGTTGTAGACGTGTGTCACCGGCGCGGCAAAGCGCAGGTGCGCCAGGTCGCGGGTCAAATCGTCCGTGATGCCTTGTAGTTCGCTCGCCACCCGCTATCCTCCGTCGCACGCGTGGCGCCGAGTGTGCCAGAGGAGTTCGCCGTGGCGCAAAAAGTCGTGCTGATTACCGGGTGTTCGTCGGGTTTTGGGCTGCTTGCGGCGGTGGAGGCGGCGCGGCGTGGCCACAAGGTCGTCGCGACGATGCGCAATGTGGCCAAGCGCGCTGCGTTGGATGCAGCGGCGCAAAAAGCCAATGTTACCGTGGATGTGCAGCCATGCGACGTGGATGACGCGGCCTCGATGCACGCCTGCGTGGCCGACGTTCAGGCGCGCTACGGCGCGATCGACGTGCTTGTGAACAACGCCGGTTTCGGCATGGGTGGCGCCATCCACGACCTGACGATGGCCGAGCTGCGGGCGCAGATGGAGACCAATTTCTTTGGCGCCGTCGCGCTGACCAAGGAGGTGCTGCCGGCGATGCTCCAGCGAAAATCAGGACTTATCATCAACGTCACGTCGGTGGCGGCGCTGCATTCCGCGCCGGGCACGGGCGCTTACAACGCGTCCAAGCGCGCGCTGGAAGGCCTCAGCGAGGCGCTGCGCTTTGAGACCGAGCCGTTTGGCGTCCACGTCACGACCGTGCTGCCCGGCGTCTTCAAGACCGACGTGTTCGAGAAGCGGCGGTCGGCGCAAGCGGCGCTGTCGGAGTCGAGTCCGTATTTTGAGATGTCAAACAAAATCAGCGCGTTTGTCGACGAGCGGGCAGCCAAGGACGGCGAAGATCCGCACAAGGTGTCGGACGTCATCTGCGACGCGATCGACGCGCGCAAGCCGCCGCTGCAGGTGCTGGTCGGCGTGGACGCGCGCATCCAGACGTGGGGCCGCAAGCTGCTGCCGGAGCGCCTGTGGTTCGCGATTATCGCCAAGGTGATGGGCGTGTAGCGCCGGCTACCACTTGCCGCCCGTCATTCGTCCAAGAAATTCATAGGGATAGCCGACATCGAACGCGCTAGCGCTGTCCAGCCGCGCCACCTGCGCCGGCGTCAGCACCAGATCTGCGGCGTTCAGGTTGTCCTGCAGTTGCGCCACGGTGCGCGCGCCGAAAATCACGCTCGTCACCGCGGTTTTTTGCGTCAGCCACGCCAGCGCGACCGCTGCAACCGCTTGGCCGGTCTCCGCCGCTGTTTCGTCCAGCGCCGCGAGGATCTGCCAGTTCCGCGGGTTGTCAAAGCGCGCGAGGCTCTTGCGCCAGCGCTCCGTCTCGTAGCGCGAGCCCGGCGGCGGCGGCTGGTCCTTGCGGTATTTGCCCGACAAAAAGCCGCCCGCCAGCGGCGACCACGTCAGGATGCCCAGGCCGTGGCGCACGCACGCGGGCACGTGCTCGCGCTCCAGATCGCGCACCGTCAGGCTGTACTGGGCCTGCAAGGTCACAAACCGCTCCAGCCGCTGCTGCTCGGACGTGAACAGCGACTCGACAAGCCGGTACGCGGTGTAGTTGCTGCAGCCGATGTAGAGCACCTTGCCGGCGCGCACCAGGTCGTCCAGCGCGCGCAGCGTCTCGTCTTCGGGCACCTCCAGGTCCTGCGCATGGATTTGGTACAGGTCGATGCGGTCGGTGCGCAGCCGCCGCAGGCTGTCTTCCACGCAGCGCACGATGCGATAACGCGAGGCGCCCGTCTCGTTGAGCCCCGGTCCCATGCGGAAGCGAAATTTCGTCGCGAGCACCAGCTCGTCGCGCTTTTTCGACGCGGCGAGCCAGTCGCCCAGCACGCGCTCCGCCAAGCCGTCCTGGCCGTAGACGTCCGCCACGTCGATGAAATTCACGCCCGCGGCCAGCGCGTGATTCAACACCGCGTGGGCTTCCCGCTGCGAGCTCGAGGCGCCGTGCATCATGCTCGACGCGTCCGCTTCGCCAAAAGTCATGCCGCCCAGGCACAGCGTGGAAACTTTGACTCCGGATCGACCCAGGTTGCGGTACTGCATGGTGAACTCCTGGCGCAAAGGCGCGCGGTCGTGGCAGTAGCGCGATCGCGGCGCGGATGCAAGCTTGCCAAGCGGTTCGCCTGCGGCTACACGGCATTGCAGACCGCGCCCCGACGCGCAGAGCGAGCCGCCATGTCCCTGACGGTGATTTCTTGGAATGTCAATGGCTTGCGCGCGGCGGCCAGCAAGGGCTTTGGCGAATGGCTGGCGCAAAAGCCCGGCGACATCGTGGCGCTGCAGGAGACCCGCGCGCTGCCGGAACAGCTGCCCGACCCCGTGCGCGCGCCTGCGGGCTGGCACGTGCACGTGCACCCGGCGCAGCGCCTGGGCTACAGCGGCGTGGGGCTTTTTGCCCGGACGCCGTGGGACGAACTGACGACCGCGACCGGCCGCGACGAATTTGACGTGGAAGGCCGTCTGCAGATCGCGCGGTTTGGCAAGCTCTGGATCGTCAACGGCTATTTTCCCAACGGCAACGGCAAGGAGCGCGACAATTCGCGGATTCCGTACAAGCTGGACTTCTACCGCCACGTTTTTGATCGGATGGCGCCGCAGTTTGCCGCGGGCGAGCCGGTGCTCGTGCTTGGCGATTTCAACACGGCGCACCGCGACATCGATCTGGCGCGGCCCAAGGACAACCGGGAGACGTCGGGCTTTCGCCCTGAGGAGCGCGAGGAACTGGATCGCTGGCTGCGCGCCGGTTGGGTCGACACTTTCCGGCATTTTCACCCCGACCAGACCGGCGCGTACAGCTGGTGGAGCCAGCGTTTCGGCGTGCGCGCCAAGAATGTCGGCTGGCGGATCGACTACGTGCTCGCGTCGCCGGGCGCGATGCCACACCTGCGCGACGCGTTCATTTGGGCCGACGTGGCGGGCTCGGACCACTGCCCGGTCGGCGTCGTGCTGGATCGCCGCGTGCTCTCGCCGTAGACTGACGCCGCCGCGACATCCGCGGTTGCTCGATTTTGCCCCGCAACGGAGGATTTCCCATGAGTTTCGGCTATATCCTGGACGCAGTTCGCACACCCCGCGGTCGCGGTCGCGCTGGCAAGGGCGCGCTTTCCGGCATCCACCCGCAGGAGCTGTTCGCCCAGGCGCTGCAGCAGCTTGTGTTGCGCAACGCGCTGGACCCGGCGGACGTGGACGACGTGGTCGCTGGCTGCGTGTCCCATGCCGGTGAGCAAGGCGCGAACCTGGCGCGCAACGCGGTGCTGACCGCGGGCTGGCCGCTGCAGGTCGGCGCGACGACGCTCAACCGGTTCTGCGGCTCGGGTGCGCAGGCGGTCAACTTTGCGGCGATGGGCGTGGGCTCGGGCGCGCAGCAGCTTGTCGTCGGCGGCGGCGTGGAGAGTATGTCGCGTGTGGCGATGGGCGCGGACGGCGGCGGCATTGACGGCGACAACCTGCACCTGCGCGAGCGGTTTTTCCAAGTGCCGCAGGGCATCAGCGCGGATCTGCTGGCGACGCTGGAGGGCTTTTCTCGCGAAGAGCTGGACGCCTGGGCGCTGCGATCGCAGCAGCGCGCCGCGATCGCGCAGGCCGAGGGGCGGTTTGCCCGCAGCCTGTTCCCCGTCGTGGATCCGGTGACCGGCCAGCGCGCGCTGGACCGCGACGAGTACCCGCGCGCGGAGACCACGGCGGAATCGCTGGCGAAGCTGCCCGCGGCATTTGCGGCGATGGGTGCGGCGGCGATCGGCCCGAACGGCGAGACGCTGGACGAGCTGGCGCTGCGCGCGTACCCGCAGGCGGGCGCGGTCCAGCACCTGCACACGGCCGGCAATTCGTCCGGCATCGTGGATGGCGCGGCGGCTGTGCTCGTTGCGTCGGAAGCCTTTGTCGCGAGCCGCGGTTTGAAGCCACGCGCCCGCATCCGCGCGCTGGCGACGATCGGCACCGAGCCTGTGCTGATGCTGACGGCGCCGGCACCCGTGTCCGAAAAAGCCTTGAAACTTGCGGGTATGCAGGCGAGCGACATTGACTTGTGGGAGATCAATGAAGCGTTCGCGGCGGTCGTGCTGCAGACCGCACGCAAGCTGGGCTTGGATCCCGAGCGCGTGAACGTGAACGGCGGGGCGATCGCGCTGGGCCATCCGCTGGGCGCAACGGGCGCGATGCTGATCGGCACGGCGCTGGATGAGCTGGAGCGCACCGGCAAGGCGACCGCGCTCGTGACGCTGTGCATCGGCGGCGGCCAGGGCATCGCGACGATCCTCGAACGCGTCTGACCCTGCGAAAGCCAACACCGCGAAGCGGCTGGACACCCTCTGCCGACGACATCCGCGCCGGTCACCGGCAGCGCGTGGGGAATGCGCACGGGCCGGTCGTGGCAACGCGACGCAGAATCGGGCGCTGCACAGGGCGGATCGACGCCGGTTTTGTCTCGCGCTTGCCAAGGCCCGCGCCAGCCACTAACGTGTGCGGGCCCGAGGGGGCCAAAAGGGGATGGAAAATGACTTTGCGATTGGCGACTTTGCTCACGGCGATGGGCTTGTTTGCGGCGTGCGGCACCAAGGCGACGGACACGGCTGACGCGGCGAGCGTTGACGATGCCAGCGGGACCGATGCGGCGATCGGCGCCGATGTCACCGCGACTGCGGATGCGACGGCCGATGTACCCGCCGTCTGGGATCAGACACGCAAGTGGCCGAATACACAGGCGACCCCCGCGTCTGGCCCGCTGTCTGCTGGTCTGGCGCAGGGCTACCTGGACAGCCCCGTCGGCGTCTCGATGGCCGGCTACGGCGGCCGCGACACCGGCTTGCACAGCGCCTGGAGCGACGCATCCAAGGCGACGCGCGGCTTCTACAGCAAGATGACGATCAAGGCGATGGCGCTGCAAGTGGGCTCGGAACGGTTGATTTTTGTAAAGTCGCCGCTGATGACCTCGGAGTCGTTCCTGACTGACTCGATCGCCGACCGGCTGCTGGCGAAATACGGCCTCGACCTGCGCGGGCGGCTGATCTTTTCCGCGACGCACAGCCACCACGCGCCGGCGCGCTTTTGGCCGATTCCGTCGGCGATGGGCGGTGTTGGCCTCGACACGTTTGACCCGGAGATCACGGCGCGCATGGTTGCGTCGTTCGCCGACGTGATCAAGGCGTCGATCGATGACCTGGGGCCGGCCGAGTGGGCTTGGGGCAAGTTTGAGGACTGGGACAAGACCGACAAGGTCTACCGCGACCGCCGGCAGGAGAACGACCCGACGTGGGGCAAGGATCCGCGCCTGACGCTGGTCGCCGTGCGTCGTCCGGGCGGGCCGATGATCGGCTCGATCCTCAATTTTCCGGTGCACGGCACGGCGTTTGACGTCGACAACGACCTGCTGACCGAAGACGCGCCCGGCGGCGTGGAAAACAAGGTCGAGGACGCGTGGTACGCGCAAATGGGCACGCCGCTGCAGGCGATGTTCATGCAATGTGCGGGTGGCGACTCGGCGCCGGCGGGTGATTCCCTGGGCCATCCGACGCCGTCCCGGATCGAGAAGCTGGGCGAGGACGCCGCGCAGTTCATGATGCCGGACTTCGCCACGCTGCAGTTCAAGTCGACCATGGCGTTGTCGGTGCGGACCGTGCGCGTCGATTTCGCCCACGAGGCGGTCTACGCGTACCCGGATTTGGTCCACGAATTCGACGACCCGACGGGCGCGCCGTACGAGGACGGCGGCTGGCAGTGCGCGGTGCAGGGCATCCCGGACGGCCAGAGCATGGCCGGACATCCCAAGCAATGCATTGACTTGCGGACGTTTATCGGCGCGCTGGACGTCGTGTTTCCGTACGGCCCGCTCAACCAGGCGCTGCTCTCGGCGGCGCGCATGGATGACCTGGCGATCATCACGCTGCCGGGCGAGCCGCTCTATTCGCTTGTGCAGTACGCGCGCGAAAAAATCGAGGGCAAGACGCCCGGGATCACGTCGCTGATGGTGGTCGGCTATAGCCAGGACTACTTCTTGTACCTGCCGGCGCCGGCCGACTGGATGGTCGGTGGCTATGAGTCGCAGATGAGCCTGTGGGGGCCGGCGGGCGGCCAGTTCTTTGCCGACCACGGCTTGGCGCTGCTGGCCGACATCCTGGCCGGCAATTTGCAGCCGACGTTCTGGGAATCTTCGCCGTCGCTGTCGCCGCCGGTCGCGTTTACGCCGCGCGCGGTGGAAAACAGCGAGGACCCCAACGCGCTGCTTGCCGACGCGCCGACCTCGACGGTCCGCACGGCAAACCTGGATTTTGCCTGGGGCGGCGGCGATTCCAACCTCGGGCCGCCGACCGTCGTACTGCAGCGCCAGCAGGGCGGAACCTGGGCGGACGTGCCGGCAACCAATGGCCACAAGGGCCTGTCGTACGACAACAGCCGCTGCGAAATGCTGACGCTTTACGAGCCGATTCCGGAAGTGAAGTCGGACATCCTGCCGAGCCGCAAACACCACTGGCGCGTGCACTGGCAGGTCCCGGCGAACCTGCCGCTGGGGACGTACCGCTTCTCCGCGACGGGCCAGGCGCAGGGTGTGGACGGCAAGCCGGTGGCGATCGCGGTCCAGTCCGGGCCGTTTCAGGTCGGCGCTGGCCCGACGGCGTTCGCGGCGACGCGCACCGCGAGCACGCTGACGGTGACGTTCACGGTCCCGCCGATCCCGTATGCCAACGAGACCGGCGAGAGCTGGCCGGCGACCGGCTGGCGGCTGATCGACCGGGACTCCAAGCCGGACGCGACGGGCTCAATTCGCGCCGTGTTGCACGCGTCCATCGTGGCCGGCGGCAAGACGACGGCAGCGGACCTGACGTTCTCGGAGACGGCCAAGGCCTACACTTTTGACCTGACCCCAGCCGGGCTGACCGCGGCGGCCTTGGATCTCACGGTGGAAGTCAAGGGTTCAGACTCGCCCGGGCCGACGATCCACGTGGCCGCGCCCTGATCGCCTGATTATCCAACGATTGCGAGAAGTTGCCATGTTGCCTCGGCTCGTTGCGCTGCTGATCCTCGTGTGGGTGCCTGCGCCCGCACGCGCGGAGCAGTGTCCGGGCGGTAGCAAAGGCACGCTGGAGCTGCAGGTCAGCGTCCCGCGGATTCCGACGCTGCAGGGCGGGATTGGCCAAACCCAAGTCATCCAGACGCTGGCCGACCCGGGCAAACCGCCGATCGCGCAGACCTGGCCGGGCGTGTGGAGCTGCTTTGGCTACCTGGCGGATTCCGGCGAATTCGTGCTGCTGCACCGCGATGTGCTGGGCGCGACGCCGGCGTACGTTGGCCTTACATTTCGCCAGGAGGCGACCGGCGCCCAGCGCGTGCTGCAGTTTGCCGACCTGGGGCACGTCGTTCTTGCCGCGCCGGGTGGGCGACTCGCCGTGGCGGTGATCGGCCGCGGTGAACTGGTTGCGCTGGATCTGCCGGCCGGCCAAGCGCACACGCTCGGTCCAGCGCCCGCGCCGCCGCCGTTTTCCGCTGAAGAAGCGCGGTTTTACAAGAGTCGCAAGCCGCTGGCGTGGGATCGCGATCCGCGCGACGGGACGTCCGAGCTGGAGCCCGAAGTGCTGCGCTTCATGTCGCCGACCCTGCTGGCCGTCAGCTACGGCAAGGACACGGCGCTGCGGCGGGCGCGTCAGAGGCGGGTCCAGTTTTTTGATCTCGATCAGACGGTGTCGGTGCCGCTCGCCAAGGAACGCCGGCCGATGCCTGATCTGGCCAAGTGACGCGAACGCGGCTTGACCGCGCCGTCTGCCGCGCGCACTCTGCTCCCACGCGGACCACCGCGCCACTTGCCGCCATCCGGGTTCTGCCAATGCTCTGCCCCGCCACCGTCCGTCTGCTGCGCCGACTCCTCGCAGCTTCCTGCGTCTTCGCCGTGGCCGCGGCCGCTTCGCCGTTTGAGTGGCTGGATATCCGCCGCAAGGGCCCGGACGCGATCGCCAACCTGGCACGGGAGCAGACCGCCGTCCGGCCGTGGCAGCGCGAGTACAAGGCCGCCCTGCCCGCGGGTCACCCGCTCGCCGGGCTCAAGATCGCGGTCGCGCGGGCATTCAACGGCCATCCGCGGCTGCTCGTGCGCGTGACAGCGGGTCCGGCGGAGCTCGTTGGCACCGGCGTTGTGATCGACGGCGCCAAGGCGTGGGTGCGCGTCGTCGGCGAAAAGGCCAAGCCGCTGCCGCAAGAGACGCTGTTTCGTGCGCAGCCGCTGCTGGACGTCCCGTGGATCGTGTTTTGTGCGCTGGAATGGGGCCCGCAATACACCGCGTCGGTGGAGGGCGAGTTCGATCAGGTCGCCGTGCTGCGGCTGCTACCGCGCTATGAGCTCGGCCTGACGGCGCGCGCGGCCAAAGTCTCGATATCCAAAGTGTTTGGCTATGTTATTGCGTCCGCCATCAACGACGGCAAAGGCAACAAGCTGGGCGAGGTCGACTGGCAGGCGTTTGACGTCGACGGGCTGCCGGGCGAGCTGCTGCTGCGCGGACCGGGCGACTCACCCAAGGGCATTCGCATGGTCGCCGATGGCCCGGTGACGCCGCCGGCCAAGAACGCGTTTACACCAGCGTCGCTGCGCTAGCAGGCCGACCGAATCAAGATGTCACAGCCCTCGGAACCGTGGCGTGCCACCGGGCGGGCGCGCGCCGGAAGTTCGCTGCTTCCCGCCTATGGCCGCCCGAACCAGCGTCCGACTTCTTGCCAGTTGGCGCGGAACACGACCGGCCGTCCGTGCGGGCAATACGCAGAAAGATCAATATCTTCCATCTCACGCAGCAGCCGTTGCACGTCGTCAGGTCGCATCGTATCCCCCGCGCGCCAAGCGGCGTGGCACGCCAGCGTCGCCGCCGCCCGCTCCAGCAGTTCCAGCGTCCCCGCGCCGCGACCGCCCTGGGTCAGCGACACGGCCAGCGCGCGCACTTCGGCCGCCACGTCGCGGTCGCGGAGGATCGCGGGTTGCGCCCGCACGCGCACGGCGCGCTCACCCGCCGCTTCCACCACAAAGCCCAGCGGCGTCAGCAGGTCTGCGGCGTCGTCCAGCGCTGCCACCTCGGCGGGAATCAGCGGAATCGTTTGCGGAATCAATAGTTGCTGCATCGCGTAGCCGTTGGTCCGTGCGCGCTGCACGAACTGCTCAAAAAGCACGCGCTCGTGCGCCGCGTGCTGGTCGATCAGCACGAACGCGTCCTCCGATTCGCACACCAAAAAGCACTTCCCGACTTGGCCGATGTAGCGCAGCCCGCTGTATGTCGTCGCGCCCGGCTCCGCGGGCGGCTGCAGCGCATCCTGCACACCGACAATCCCGCTTGAAAACGGCTGCGTGTGCTGAAACGGCCGCAGCGTGGCCGGCCGCCAAGCGGATGGCAGTTGTTCGCGCAGCGGCCGCACCGGCACCGGCAAGTCCCGCACCGTCGGCCCGCCGACCGGCAGCGCCGTCGTCCGCACCGTCAGCGGTTCCTTGACCCACGGCGTGGCCGCCAGCATCCCGCGCACCGCCCGCACGACCGAGGCAAAAACCGCCTGGCTCTGCACGAACCGCACCTCCGTCTTGGCCGGATGCACGTTCACGTCCACCGTTCCCGCCGGGCATTCCACCGCCAGCACGCCGACCGGATAGCGGCCGCGCTCCAGCAGCGTGCCGTACGCCGCGATCACCGCATGCTGCAGCGTCCGATCCGCCACATGCCGCCCGTTCACCAGCAGCGTCAGCTGGCCTGGCCCGCCGTGGTGCAGCCCAGGCTCGCTCAGCAGACCGCGCACCTGGTACTCGTAGTCGTCGGCCAGGGGGTACAGCCGCGCCGCCACGTTGGCGCCCAGCACCGCGTGCGTGCGGCGGATCAGGTCCGGATCCGTTGGATAATCAGCCACTTTGCGATCATTGTGGTGCACCGTCAAGTGCAGGTCAGGCCGCGCCAGGGCCAGCGCGTCGACGAACCGTAGGATTTGCCCCAGCTCGGTCGCCGCGGTGCGCAGGAATTTCTGGCGCGCCGGCACGTTGAAGAACAGGTCGGCCACCTGCAAATCCGTGCCGACCGGACACCCCGCCGGTTCTTCCTGCAGCGCCACCGCGCCGCCGCCGACCAACCGCACACCCACGTCCATGTCCGCGCGCCGCGCCGTCAGCGTCACGTTCGACACGGCGAGAATCGACGCCAAAGCCTCGCCGCGAAAGCCAAAAGTCTGGATCGCCATCAACTCGTCGGCCGTACGCAGCTTGGACGTCGCGTGGCGCAGGAACGCCAGCCGCGCCGACGGCCCGTCCAGACCTGAGCCGTTGTCGATGACCTGCGTCAGCGTCCGCCCGCCGTCCTTCAGGCGAATCTGGATGTGCGTCGCACCCGCGTCCAGGCTGTTCTCAACCAGCTCCTTGACGACCGACGCCGGGCGCTCCACAACCTCGCCCGCCGCGATCTGGTTGGCGACCAGCGGGTCCAGCAGCAAGATGGGGCGGACGGCGGTCGGATCGGCAAGGTGGCGCGTCATGGCGGGCCAGCGTAGCATGACGTTCCCAAGAACCGCGAGCCCGTTTCTGCCATGCCGCATTCCTACCTTGACGTGCAACCCGAAGTCGCCCACGCGCTGGCGCACAACCAGCCCGTGGTGGCGCTGGAATCGACCATTATCGCCCACGGGATGCCGTACCCCGAAAACGTCCAGACGGCGCTGCGCGTGGAGGCGCACGTGCGCGCGCACGGGGCTGTGCCGGCGACGATCGCGGTGCTGAACGGCAAGCTCAAGGTCGGGCTGACGGCGGCGGAGATCGCCCAGCTGGGCCAGGCGGGACCGCAGGTGGTCAAGGCGAGCCGCCGCGACCTGCCGCTGCTGCTCGCGACGGGCGCCCTGGGCGCGACGACGGTAGCGGGGACGATGATTGTCGCCGCGCTGGCCGGCATCCGCGTTTTTGCCACCGGCGGGCTGGGCGGCGTGCACCGCGGCGCGCAGGCGACCATGGACATCTCCGCCGACTTGCCGGAGCTGGCGCAAACGCCGGTCGCGGTTGTATGCGCGGGCGCGAAGTCGATCCTCGATCTGCCCCTGACGCTGGAGTACCTGGAGACCCACGGCGTGCCGGTGCTTGGCTTCCAAACCAATGAATTCTCAGCGTTTTTTACGCGCGAGAGCGGACTACCGGTCGACATGCGCTGCGACACGCCCGCGCAGGTAGCGGCGATCCTGCGCGCGCGGTGGGCGCTGAAGCACGGCGGCGTGGTGGTGGCGAATCCGATCCCGGCGGGCTTGGCGATGCCGCGCGACGCGATCGACGCGGCGATTGCCCAGGCGCTGAGCGACGCGCTGGCCCGGGGCGTGTCCGGCAAGGCGGTGACGCCGTTCCTGTTGGCGCGCGTCAACGCGCTGACGGGCGGCGACAGCCTGACGGCGAATATCGGCCTGGTGCTGAACAACGCTGCGCTGGCGGCGGCGGTGGCTACGGAGCTGGCGCGGCTGGCTTGAGCGCGCAGAACTGCCGTACCTGCAGGCCAGACAGCGTCATGCCCGCCGGCGTCGTCCAGGTCTCGCACCACGACCGACGCCACGGCTCGCCCGCGCCCGCGTCGATCCGCTCCAACGCCGACCGCGCCAGCTCGCCATCGATTTGCCCCAGCGCCTTGGCCAGCGCCGCGTCATCCTCGGTTAGCCACGGCAACAGCGTCGCGCGCAAGATCCGGTTCTTCATGTCGCGGCCCGTGTCGCCATCGGCTGGTCGCAGCTCGGGCACCACCAGCGACGGCCGGTCATTCGCCGCCAGCAAGCGGACCGCCATACGCTGCAGCGGGCGCTCCCGCGACTCCAGCGCCGTCTGCCAGATCTCCACCGTCGCGCGCATCTGACCGGCTGCGGCCAGCGCCCAGAGCGCCGCCACTTGGCGCGGAAAGTCGCCAGCGCCGCTCCGCAACGGGCTGAACAGCAACAGCTTTTCCACTGCGTCGCGCGCGCTTGGCTCCTCGCCCGAGCGGCCTGCCAGCGTGCCCAGCGCCACCAGCGCATACGGCGTCGCTTCGCGCCGGCTCGCCACCAGCACATCGCTCAGCCGCGCCAGCGCCGGGTTCGGCCCCGCCAGCTTGCCCATCGCCAGCACCGCCAGCAGCTCGCCGCGGCGCATCGCGTCGTCCAGCGGCCGCTCCACGCCGGCCGTCGGCGGCAGCTGCACCAGCGCGGCCAGCTGCGCGTTGCGCACTTCCTCGTCCTGGTCCATGCCGCCGTCCACGTGCACGTCATGGCCGTCGATCACCGCCACCAGCAGCTTGGTCGCCTCCTCCGAACCCGACGCGCCCAGCAGCAGCGTCACGTCGCGGCGCAGCGCCGGGTTCGGCGCCGTCAGCAGTTGCTTGGCGATGGCGAGCGGAATCGACCGGTGCAGCTCCGCCAGCTGCCGCAGCGCCTTGACCTGAAGCGCCAGATCGCCGCTCGACAGCGCGTCGCCCACGCCCGACGCCATCGGCTCCGGCCCCGCGTGGCCGAGTACCCGCTCCAGCGGCAACGTGCGCAGCCACAGGTCGTAGCCGGTCATCCGCAGCCGCTCCAGGAGGTCGCGCCGCGCGTGCTGCGGCAGGATCGTGTCCAGCCAGCGCACGAGCTCCCCCAGCCGCCCCGCGCCCAGCGCCACCGCCAGCAGGCGCTGGCCCGCCGCGTCCAGCTCGTCGCTGTCGGTCGCGCGGGCCACGATGTCGCGCAGCGCCTTGTCCTCGTCCGCCACCGCGCCGGCCAGCCGAAACAGCGTTGCCAACCGCCCGACCGCCCGCGTGTCGCGCGTGTTCAGCTGCGCCGCCTGGCGAAACAGCGCCGTCGCGCCGCTGTTGTCGCCCAGCCGCAGGTGCAGATCGCCCAGCCGCATGAACACGGACGACTGCGGCGCCTCGTCGCCTGCCAGCAGCAGCGCTTCCAGCCGCTTGGCCGTCGCCGGCTCCGCGCGCGCCAGCGCCATCTCCACGGCCTGGGCCACCAGCGGCGTCGCCGCATCCCGATCGCGCCTGACCAGCTGCTCGACGACCGGCAGCGCATCCGCCAGCTTGCCGCGGTTCAGCAGGCCCGTCGCCACCGCCAGCGCGATCTCGTCGTCGTCCGCAAACGCCCGGCGGCCCGCCTGCGCCGTGACCTGCCAGTCGGCATCGGTCAGCGTGTCGCGTCCTTCGTCCAGCTGCGTTTGCAGGTCCAGCCACAGCAGCACTTGCGCGCGCGTCGCCTGGCCCGCGTCGATCTTGCCGCGCAGCGCCGCCGCCGTCTCCGCCAGTCGAGACGTCCGCCGCAGCAGCGCCGACAGCGCCAACCGCGCCTCCATCGCGTGCTGCCGGTCGGCCGGCTCCGGCGCGTCGGGCAGCTTTGTCAGCTCCAGCCAGCCGGTGATCGCGTCCATCGGCCGGCCTTCGCGCTCGTCCAGCATCGCCAGCAGCCGCGTCGCCCGGCGATCGCCCGGCTTTTTGGTGTTCAGCGCCAGGACCAGCGCGCGCGCCGCGACAAAACGGTTGTGATTCATCAGGATCGCCGCAGCTTTCTCCAGCCCCACCCATGGGTCCGCCGGCGGCTTCTGTAGCCGCGCCAGCAGCGCGAGCACCGGCTCATCCGACCGGCCCGCGCCGTCCGACCGCGACAACAGCCACTCCGCGTAAGCTTCCACGTACTGCGTTTCGCGCGGCGCCGCGGCCAGCAGCTGCTCGTACAGCGCCTCCACGCGCTTGGGCGCGTCGCCGATCCGCTGCTCGCGGTCGATCAGCGCCTCCAGCAGCACGTCGTGTTTCGGGTGCTTGTGCGCCAACTGGTCGATCAGCGCGCGCGCCGCCTCCACGTCCCGCGCGGCGATGTGCGCGTCCAGCACGCCCAACCACGGCATCGGGTCCGCCGGCGCCAGGCGCACGACTTCTGCCACGATCTTCGCCAGTTCCTCGCGCCGCCCCAGCCGGACCAGCAGCGCCTGGTAGGCGGCCTGCAGCGCGCGGTGGCCCGGGAAGCGCTGCCAGGCTTGCGCCAGCTCATCCACCGCCGTGTCCGAATCACCTTGCTCTTCCAACAGTTGCGCGGCCAGCACCGCCGCGTCGGGATCGCGCATCGCCCGCAGCCGGTCCGTCGTCTCCGCCGTCGAGCCATCCAGCCGCGCCACAACCACAAGCCGCTCCAGCGCCGCGCGCCGCTTACCCACCGGCAGCCGGACGATGGCTTGGTCCAGCACTTCCCGCGCCTTGGCCACGTCGCCCGCTGCCAGCAGCGCGTCCAGGTAGCCCTCCGAAAAGCCGCCATGACCGCCGCCGTTCAGCCGCTGCCAGATCCGCAGCTGCACGGGATAATCGTTGCCGTTGCCCAGCGCGGTCGCCGCGTCCGCCAGCACGTCCCGCGGCGCCTTGGGCAGGTCCACCAGCGCCTGGGCGATCCGCACCGCGTCGGCCATTTCCCGCGCCGCGACGTGCCGCTTCAGCGCCGCCAGCGCCAGCTTGGGCTTGACCGTCAGGTGGCCGGCGACCAGCACCTCGGCAGTCGTCGCATTGGGTTTCGCCCGCGGCTTGCCCGCCCTGCCGTGGCCATGGCCCACGTGATGCGCCGCCGGCTTGGGCGCCTTGCGCGCGCTCCACGCCAGCGCGGGCGCGGGAACCGCCAG
>CAIYWC010000084.1 GCA_903929795.1 uncultured Myxococcales bacterium
CAGCGCGCCGTGGTCGAACAGACCGGTGCGCGGATCCAGCGGCACGGTGACGATGCGGACTTCTCGCATGGCTGCGCACACTGCGCCAGACGCCAGCGCCGTCAAGTTCTTCCTCCGCCGTGCCGTTTTTGTCCGTGATCGGGGCGTTGCCCCGAACCCCACCCACGCTGCGCGGCCCGGCCGGTCAAGCTGGCCGTGTTGCGCCACCGTCGCCCGTGCGCCTCAGCCGTCCGGCGGGCTGCGCACCGCCCGGCCGTCTGGTCGCCCGTCGCCGGTTCTGTCTCTGTGCGCTGTCCAGCTTTCCCCTGTCAATACAAGCCGCTAGCGCGTCTTTTCAGGGGAACGGATCAACAGGGATCTAGGGGTAAGACCTCATACAGCGCAGGCCGATGAGGAAGTAGGCACTGGACGGCGTGTAGAAGCGATTGCCCGCACGCAGGTAGACAGCGTCGTCGCCGAAGCCGCCGCCACGATAGACCCGGGCGGAGGCGCTAGCGCTATCGTACGGATCCGTCGCTGGTGAACTGCTGTAGTACGTCGCACTGTACCAGTCCCGATTCCACTCCCACACATTGCCAGCCATATCGTGCAAACCATAGGGGCTGTCGCCAGCCGTCTTGGAACCGACCGCCCACGTCGCATTGGTGCCACAGCCGTCGTTCGTGCCGTCGTGCATGACAGCATAACTACAGGTCGCAGTGGTCTCGCCCCACGGATACGTCCGCATCGCCGCCGCGCACCCTGCGTCACCAGCCGTGCTGCCATTTTTCTCGCAGCTGCCCCGCGCCGCCATCTCCCACTGCGCTTCCGTCGGCAAGTCAAACGCCGCGCCCCGCCACTTGCAGTACTGCTGCGATTGCGTCCAGCTCACGTAGTTCACCGGGTTCGTCGTCAGCCCAGGATACGTCGCGTACTGCGCAGGCTGCACCGAGCTCGGCACCGTGCAAACGCCCGCGTCCACGCACGCTTTGTACTGCGCCACCGTCGTTTCCGTCACATCCATGTAGTACGCCGACAACGTCACTTTGTGCTGTGGTTTCTCATTCGGGCCGCAGCCGGTGTCCTTCGTCGCGTTGCAGCCCATCCAGAACGTCCCCGCCGGAATCAACACCATCCCCGCCGGCGTCGCCGACGTGCAGTCCGCCGCGCAAGTCGCGTTGCTCTCGCCGCAATCGCACGTGCCGTTGCCGCACGCCGGCGCGGTGCCCTTGCACACGCCCGCGCTGCAGACGTCCCCGGTCGTGCAGGCGTTGCCGTCGCTGCACGCTGCCGTGTTGTTCACATGCTGGCACACCAGACTCACGCAGCTGTCGTTGGTGCAGGCGTTGCCGTCGTCGCAGTTTGCCGTGCCCGCGCAGGTGCCGCTGCTGCACACATCGCCAGTGGTGCAGGCGCTGCCGTCGGAACACCCGCTGCCGCTCGCCTTGGCGGGGTTGCTGCACACGCCGCCGCTGCAGGTGCCCACGTCGTGGCATTGGTCCTGCGCGGTGCAGACGACGCCCACGCCCTTGCACACGCCCGACGAACACGCGTCGCCGGTCGTGCACGTGTTGCCGTCGTTGCACCCGCCGGCGATGTTGGCGTTGACGCAGCCGGACACCGGGTTACAGCTGTCCGTGGTGCAGACGTTGTTGTCATTGCACTTGCTGTTGTCCGGCGTGAACGTGCAGCCGGTGGCGGGCACGCAAGCGTCCACCGTGCACGCGAAGCCGTCGTCGCAGGTCGTCGCCACGCCCACGCACGCGCCGCTCTGGCAGGTGTCGCCGGTCGTGCAAGCGTTGCCATCCTGGCAAGCCCCCGAAATGTTGGCGTTCACACAGCCGGACACCGGGTTGCACACGTCGCTCGTGCACGGTTTGCCGTCAGCGCATTGGCTGGCGTCGGGCGTGTGGACACAGCCGGTGGTGGGCACGCAGGTGTCGGTCGTGCAGGGCACGCTGTCGTCGCAGTTCTTGCCCGCACAAGCGTCCACAACCACGTCCGGCGGTACGTCCAGTTTGGCGTCCACGCCGCTATCGGTATCGGCACCAGCGTCTGTGGCATCCGTGCCGGCATCCGCATCGTCCGGCACGATTTCTGCACCATCGGCATCGAGAACCGCGACATCCTTCACGTCGACTTCGCCATCGGCCGCGGCATCGCCATCCTGGGCGTCAGCTGCGACGTCAGCACCGAGCTCTGCATCCACATCCGCCAGTACAGCATCGGCATCCACCGCCTCCTGCAGCGCATCAAAGTCCTCGCGCGGCGCCAACTGCGCGCACGACGCCAACGCGACGAAGACCAGCAAATGAGCGTGTTTCTTCATCAAAACTGCACCAGCCAGATCGCGCCGTTCGTTGTCGGCAGCACCATCGCATGACGATCGTCGGTCCTGAGCAGCAGCCACGCGCCCACGCCCGCCGCCGCCACGCCTGCTCCCGCGAGCGCAGCGCCCACGCCCATGCGCATGTTCGCGCTCGACACCTGCGCCGCCGCTTGATCGTAGGTCAGGCTGCTGATCGGCTCGCCGGGTCCGTGCTGTTGTGAGGCGTTGACGGACGCCGCGTCCGATCGCCCGCCCACCAGCAGCGCGATGCCGCCGCCCAGCAGCGCCGCGCCACTGCCAATCAGTGTCCAGCCCGGCCACGTCGGCCGCTCGGCCGGCTTCTGCACGACGACGGTGTCAACCGCGCGGGTCGGAATCGGGCTCGGCCCCTTGACCACGACGCTCGGCTGGACGGGCTTGGGCTGCTCGACAGCTGGCTCGGGAATCTTGGCGGGCTTGGCGACCGGCAGCCGAATGGCAGGGGCGAGTGCAATCGCCTGGGGTGCCAAACCAAGTTTCTGACGCAGCCAGCCCTGCCGCGCCACCGCCTGAACGCGATCGGGCGCGTCCACCGGCGCGCGCGCCAAGTAATCCTCGAAGTGCGCCAGCGCCGCCTGCCACTGCTCAGCCATCTGCTCGGCCACCGCGGCCTTGAACAGCAGGTCCAGCCGGGTCGGCATCACCTTGAGCGCATTCAGGTACAGCTCCGCCGCGAGCGCCGGCTTGCCGCTCTGCATCGCAGTTTCGGCCGCACGCGTCTGCGCCGTGATCAACTCCGCTTCGGCCTCCAGCAAATACTGCTGCGCTTTTGCGACCTTGGCCAGATCTGCGCCCGGCAGCGCGATGAACTGCCGGTAGTGCTCGGTCGCCGGTTCGAACATCGCACCCAGATGCTCAGCCCGCGCGAGCGCCCACAGGTACGCGGGCAGCGGGTCCAAACGCCAAGCTTTGCCATACCATTCAGCGGCTTTGACAAAATCGCCGGCTTCGTAAGCCTTGGCCGCCTGCTGCATCATCGTGACCGCGGTCTTGGCGTTCACCTGGCCAAACGCCGTCGCAGGCAAGCATAGAAACACCAGCAGCATCCAGCGCAGGAGCCGTTGTGTCGATCGATTGGCGTGTACTGGCGTCTGTTCTCGCACGTTTTTGGCGCCTCGGCTGCTGGAACGTGTATACGCCACCTGTCGCGGGCTGTGAAGTGCCACGATTCGCGCGCTTCACGCCGTTGCGCCAACGAAAACGACAAAGGACGCGTCGGCGCAGACGTCGCCCATCCGGACCAGGCTTGGTTCTACACGGGGTTTGGGAGATCGCCCGGCAGCCAGTACCTACGGCCGTGCGCGGCCCGGTGCGCCGTCAACGCCTGGCGCGCCACGTCGATGTCCTCCGGCGCCCACAAGCGCTTGTTGCCGCTCATCGCACCCGCAAACGTCACGACGCCGCGTGCCACGTACCACCGGAGCATGTCGCCGCTGATGCCCAGATTCTCTGCAGCCGCCACTGTCGGAACGGCGCCACAAGCTCCGGCGGTGCGCTTGATACCCGTAGGCGCGTGTCCCAGCAGTTCGTCCCAACGTGCCGGCCGGTCCGACGTGCATCTCACCACGCTGCCGTCATCGCCGTAAACGCGAAAGTGCGCTTGCACGATTGCGTGATTCGAGACGTAGATTGCCTGCACGTACTTGGCCAACCACTTGCGCTTTTGCTCCGGTGGCCACTCCGCGTTCCAACGCCAAGCCTGCGCCTGGGCGCGAATCGCACGCTCGCTCGGAACAACCGGCACCGCAATCGCGTTGGCCAGCGCCTGCTGCAGCACGGCGCGTTCCGTCTTGATGACTTCCCGGCGCGCGGTGTGCTCGTGAAGGTCGATGCCGTCATGCTCGTACAGGTCCAGCAGCCTCTTCTCGCGTCGTTCCAGCGCAGCCAGCGCTCTTGCCGTCCGTTCGCCCATCGCCGCGGTGTCGGGCGCTTTGGCGAGTTTGACCGCCTCGAGTGCGGCTCCGACCAGCCAGTCACTGTGGGTGAGCTCGGTCAGGAAGCGGTCGAGGCAGGGATTCACGACATCGCAGCGGAAGCCCAAGAGCCCGCAGCGGCGCAGTTCCCCCGACGGGTTCCCGTGTTTGCAGCGGCACAGGTATCGGGGCTCGTTGCGTGGACCGGTGCTACAGCCGTAGACGATGTGCCGGCGTGGCGCGGTTCCGTCGACCTCTGGCTCATGCGAGCTAAACATGAAGCCGGACGCCCACGAGGACGGCGCCGTTGCTTCACGGGTCCTGCGATGCGCCTGTTCAGCGGTGCGAAGTCGCGCCCGCACGCTGAGCCACAACTCGTGTGGCACCAGCTGTTCCGCCTCGCTGAAGACCCGCACGTCGATGACGTGGTCGGCTGGGCGCGGGATCTTCTTCTGGTGCTTGGAGTTGGCCATCCGCCCGCTCGCCCGCGAAGCAAAGACCAGCCGTCCGTCGTAGATCGAGTTCTGCAGCAGGGAGCGTATCGTCTGGCTCGGGACACCCGTGCGGCGACCAATCTCGGCCTGCGTCGCGCCGTCCGCCGCCAGCCTGAACATCTCGCGCACGCCGTCCGCTTCGGCCGTGTAGCTCCACGTTTGCGTTTTCCGGTCATAGGCGATCCCGCGAGGCAGGAACTCCACGCTCTGAACCCACTGCCCACGCTGCCGTTTCGCCTCTTTGCCAGCCTGCGAGCGGCGAACGATCTCGGCCTTCTCCTTGCCGCCAATCAACGCCAGCAGGCCGCTGACCAGCACGCCGTCGGGCCTGGCGAGGTCGTGCGTCCCGGCGGGCGTGTAGATGCGCGTGTGCGTGCTCTGACAAGCAGCCAGCACGCCGAACGCGGCGAAGTTGGACGCGCGGATGAGCCGGTCGAGCGCGTC
>CAIYWC010000085.1 GCA_903929795.1 uncultured Myxococcales bacterium
ACTTTCTCCATGAACTGCTTCCGAATTTCCATCTTGGTCACCTGATTCCACGGCATCTTCGACCTCCTGTCGTGATGCCTCAATGTGTAAACCATGTGCCCGGTCTAAGGTGTAAATGATGTGCCCGGTTCGGACCCCCTTCCCGCAGCTTTCTGATGGCAGCGCATCCGAACAGACTCTATGCGCTGCCAGCTCGCACCCCGAAGTCTTGGTGAACCGGAAGCGCCGTACCAACGTCCCCGACCGCCGCTGCACCATGGCCTGCCCCTGCGCCGCGTCACCCCAAATCGTCGGGGCGGCCCTCAATGGCCGCCCATTGGCGATGCCGCCTCTTGCACGTTTCCCGTTGGCACCCAAAAAGTCTCCGAGACATTCCAAAAAGTCCGTTCAAGGTTTCCGAAAGTCCCTATCCAGCTCCAAAAAGTCCTTCCGCGTACCTCTTAAGTCCTCCCGAAGCACCGATAAGTCCCGCCGAGGTTCCGATAAGTCCCGCCAAGGTTCCGATAAGTCCCGCCAAGGTTCCGATAAGTCCCGCCGCTGTCCCGAAAAGTCCGCCCGGGGCGAGCAGAAGCGCGCAGGGTACGCCCCGAGCTTTCCCGACGCGCGCCGCACCTCTTCCCCGCGGCGCCGCTCGTACCGGAGGCGTTCCGAAATCGCCAACGCCCGGCCTCGCCCGCGCCTCTACATCCGAATCACGCCCGGCCGCCACTCGCCCACCGGCGCGTTGTGACACGCGGACAGCGCCAGGCCCACCACGTCGCGCGTCTGCGTCGGCTCAATCACGCCGTCGTCCCACAGCCGCGCCGTCGCATAGTACGGGTTGCCCTCGGCCTCGTATTTCGCGAGGATCGGCGCGCGAATCTTCTGCTCGTCCTCCGCGCTCAGCGTCGTGCCCACCGCAGCCATCTGCTCACGCTTGACGGTCGACATCACGCTCGCCGCTTGCTCGCCGCCCATCACGGAAATCCGCGCGTTCGGCCACGTGAACAGGAAGCGCGGCTGATACGCGCGCCCGCACATGCCATAATTCCCGGCGCCATAGCTGCCGCCGATGATGACCGTGATCTTCGGCACGTTGGCGACCGCGACCGCGTGCACCATCTTGGCGCCGTCCTTGGCGATGCCGCCGTGCTCGGCCTTGGAGCCGACCATGAAGCCGGTGATGTTTTGCAAGAACAGCAGCGGAATCTTGCGGGTACAGCACAGCTCGACAAAGTGCGCGGCCTTGAGCGCCGACTCGGAAAACAGCACGCCGTTGTTGCCGATGATGCCCACCGGCATGCCGTGGATGTGCGCGAAGCCCGTGACGACCGTTGTGCCATAGCGCGGCTTGAATTCCTGGAAGCGGCTGCCGTCGACGATGCGGGCGATGACCTCGCGGACGTCATACGGTGTGCGCAAATCCGGCGGCAGCACGCCAAGCAACTCGCCCGGGTCATACGCCGGCGCCTCGGGCTCCTTGAACACGCCGGTCGGCCGCTTGACCGTGTTCAGCGTGCCGACAATTTCGCGCGCCAGGTGCAGCGCGTGCTGGTCGTCGTCCGCCAGGTGGTCCGCCACGCCGGAAATACGCGTGTGCACGTCACCGCCGCCGAGCGCCTCGGCGGTAATCTCCTCGCCCGTCGCCGCTTTGACCAGCGGCGGGCCGGCCAAGTAGATCGTGCCGCGGTTCTTGACGATGATCGCCTCGTCCGCCATCGCCGGCATGTACGCGCCGCCCGCGGTGCACATGCCCAGGACGACGCCGATTTGCGCGATGCCGGCCGCCGACAAGTTGGCCTGGTTGTAGAAGATGCGGCCAAAGTGCTCGCGGTCCGGAAAGACGTCGCTCTGCAGCGGCAGGAACGCGCCGCCGGAATCCACGAGGTAAACGCACGGCAGCCGGTTTTCCAGCGCGATTTCCTGGGCGCGCAGGTGCTTCTTGACCGTCATCGGCAGGTACGAACCGCCTTTGACCGTCGCGTCGTTGCACACAACCATGACCTCGCGCCCGGCGACGCGGCCGATGCCGGTAATCACGCCCGCGCTCGGCGCTTCATCGCCGTACATGCCGTTCGCGGCGAGCGCGGACAGCTCCAAAAACGGCGTGTTCGGGTCCAGCAGCAGCTCCACGCGGTCGCGCGCCAGCAGGGCTCCGCGCTCCGTGTGCCGCGCGCGCGCGATCGCCGTCCCGCCCTCGCGCGTCCGCGCAAGGCGCGCCCGCAAGTCGTCGGTAAGCTGATGATGGTGCGCGCGATTCGCCGCGAAGCTGACCGAGGAGACGTCAATTTGGCTGTCGAGTACTTCCATGGCCGCGCGCTTGTAGCAAACCGCCACGCCGGAGTCGATACCTGCGCGCTCAATGCGCGTGCGAGGTCGCAGCCTGCACGGCCCAGACGATCCCGGCGCCGGCTAGCGCGCCGATGGCATCCCAGGCCAGATCTTTCCACGATGCGTCGCCGCGGCCGCTCAAGTCCCAGACTTCCTTGGCCATGCCGGGCAGGACGCCGATGCCGGCGCCGAGCGCGAATGAACGCCAGTCCGGGCCCGGGCCACCAGCCAACGGGATCGTCGTCGTCGCCGCCGCGCCAAACGCCGCGCTGTAGCCGAAATGCGCGGCCTTGTCGGCGCCCAGCCAATCGTCGGCACAGGCGGCGCTCGACGTAAAGCACAGCATCGCGAGTGCCGCGACAAACCGCTGAATCACTTGATGATAATCTTCTTGACCCACTGGCCGTACCACCAGATGCCGATGGCCGACAGCGCGCCGATGGCGCCCATGATGTACCAGACCATGCCGGGATTGTGGGTGGCATACAGCTGGGCCGTGACGTCATGCGGCGGCAGATGCAGGAAATCGCACAGCTTTTGAAATGCCTCGCCCTTGGGAATCGCGGCGGCCGCCGTCGCGTCGTAGCCCTTTTGCACCAACAACTCGCGTGAAAACGTGTCCTTGGACGCGAAGTGGTCATACAGCTTGGTGCCGATCTTGCCTTCCAGCGTCCAGCCGATGGCCAGCGGAATCTGGCTGAAGCCCAGGTACATCGCCTTCTTGTCCGACGGCGCGAAATTGCCAATGTATTCAGAGAATTTGGGGCTCGACAGCATCTCGCCGACCGAGAACACCGCGATGGCGCCGACCGACAGCCAGCCCAGCCACGAACCGCCCGACAGGCACAGCGAAACGGCCGCGAGAACGGTGCCGACGACCATTGAAGTAATGGCTTTCATTTTGCCGCTCAACCATGCGAAAATAAAACAGCTCAGCATGATCAACATCGCGTTCAGGTTCAGCAAGCCTTCCGGTTGAATCTCGGTGCCTTCCTTGTTCATCACGATGAAGAATTTCACCACGCCGCTCGCGGTCAGCGGCCCTTCGCCCAGCGCGGTGGCGATCGGCGTGCAGACGGCCGCGACTACGCCAGCGCACGCCATTGCGAACGGCTTCACCAGCGCGACCAGCGGGTTGCTCGCGGCGCGCAGCGTGTCCACGACATCGCGGGTATCGACCCAGTCCTCGATGTGCGCCGGGAGGACGTCGAACAACGAGTTGAACATGAACCAGAAGCCAGAGAAAATCAGCAGATACGGCCACACGTGCGGCTTCATCAGCTCATCGAGGGACTCCGCAACCAGGCTCTTTTTGTGCACGCCCGCGGACTTCTCCGCCGCGGCCCGCGCCAGACGATCGGCCTTGCCTGGCTCGGTATAAATGAGCAACATCAGGAAGTTAAGCGAAATCGTCGCCGCACACGCCAGGAACACGTAGCGCCACTCCATCTTGCGCATGTAGCCCGCGACCAGCGGCCCGAGAAAGCCGCCGATATTGACGGTCTGGTAGAAAATACCCCATGCCATCGAGGAGTTATCGCGGCGCGTCGCCTTGACCAGCGTGCCCTGGATGCCGGGCTTGAAGATCGCGGTGCCGCCAGCAAGCACGATCGCACCGGCGAAAAAGCCCCAATAGGTCGGGAACGTGGCCATGATCAGGTAGCCTGCGATCTTGACCACGGTCGAGACCGCGATCGTCTGCTTGTAGCCGAAGCGATCAGAAAGGCCGCCCGTGAAGACGGGCAGGACAGATTGGACCATCGCCCAAATCATGAGAATTGTACCGAATTCCGTCATCGTCACGCCCAGGCCGCCCTTCGAGACCGGGTCCTTGGCGTAGAGCGTGGCGACGGCTTTGACGCCGTAGTAGGCGAGCCGCTCGATCATTTCCATGCCGCCGACGACCCAAAAGACGTACGAAAGGCTGGCGATGGCGGCGAAAAGGCCAAGCTGCGGGACGTCGTCGATGCTGCCGTGCTCGGTCGCGACCGCGGCTGGCAGCTCTTCCTGGCGGCCGACGTCGACGTTCTGATTCTGGCTGGTCATGAGGCTCCTTGGGCGGGCGAAACGTCTACCTATCGGCACGCGCGCCCGAGGTCAAGGGCGCGCGGCGGCCTGACGCCCGCCCGCCCGGACAGGCTACGGATTGATCGCATCTCATCGCAGCACCAGCCTTGCTCCCTCGGCGAGGTCCTCAAGGCGCCGCCATCCTGTATAGAGCGTTTGCCAGCCGGGTCTACCGTTACGCGGCAAGTGCCCACCAAGC
>CAIYWC010000086.1 GCA_903929795.1 uncultured Myxococcales bacterium
CGTGTGGTTTTGGGCCACTCAGGCGCACCTGTCCGCCCGCGGCCGGCTTCTTCGCCAGTCCACACGTTGCACATCCTGTCGCGCGCCCGCTAAGCTGCAGCGTCCAGGGCGTCCTGGAAGGGCATTGGGCCAGTACTAGAGGCAAGGTGTCGAGGTGCCGAACGGCGGCGTTCCACAGACAATTGCTGTGAACTGGCCAGTTGCGTGGTCGCCATTTGACGTCACATCGAACGTCCCAATGAGCGAACATCCGCCATACTTTGAGATCGTTAGCGTACCATTTAGTTGGGAATCCTCGCTGATCACGCAACTCGCACCATAATGAACGAAGCTGATCTGTTTTGTCGGGTTTTCTCCCACTTTCGGCGGCCAACTCATGAAGTCGAAAACTAGATTCATCGAGTTGGCTTTGCTCGCGCCTTTCTCGGCGGCTGCACATTCTTCGGCGCTATCCGACACGACGAGGTAACCAGGCAGGCCGGCCTGCGGTGGAAAAAAGCTTGCAGCCTTGGCATGAATTGTGCTGCCGTGTAGCAAGCCCGCCACGGTTGCCGACGGGCTCGCATCACAAACACAATTCCGGACCACACTGCCAGCGACCTGAGATTCAACGCACGCGGGCGTCTCGCTCGGGCAGCCACCACCGGTCGCGGGATCGCAGCCGCAAGCCGCTATCGAGAGAGGCGCAATCGCGTTCATGTAGCAGCCCCCGGACACTGGGCATTTCTCTTGAAATACTAGGCGATATGCACCCTCTGTCAACCCGCAAGTTGCAATCGATACTTGGTCTTGAAGGCAGAGAGACTTCGTTTGAGTCGGATCGCAGTTGTCCAGTAGTTTCGGCTGCTGAATCAACTGGGAATCGGACACCTCGCTGACGTCTGTGGTCACTTCGGGTGATGCCGTCGCATCGCCGTCCGAGGCTGCATCACCACCACCCAGGGCATCGCCGCTGCCATTTCCGTTACTTGGTCCGGACGCCGCACCCACTTTCGTGGCACATCCGCTCGCGATCAACATCGAAACGACCCAAAGCACCTTCATGACTCGGACCTCCAAAACGGACTCCACACCCAGCCTCGCCCGCTGATAGATGCTACGATCGGGTCTCGCTTCGCCATTTGCCGCATCCATCGAGCCTCCCGGCAGCGCCGGAACGTCCAGCCAGCCGCTTGAAGCCGATCATGCCGGGTCCAGCGAGCCCGTCAAGGGCCAGAATCGCGTCATTTTGGGGTGTTCAGGCGCAGCGGTGCACCCGCGGCCGGTCTACGGTCTACACGCTGCACGTCAGCGCCAGGTCGACGTCCACGTCTGCTACTGGCTGGATATTATGACGGATGCCGATAGGAGCTACGAACGGGTCTCGCTTCACCATTCGCCGCCTCCATCCAGCTCCTTGGCAGCGCCGGACCATCCAGCACCGCGCCTGGACCCAAGCATGACCTGCTGTTCGCGACCTGTCGATGGCAACAAGTGTGCGTTTATGACAACTTGGAGTTTCGGCTGGCCTGACTGCGCCACCGGCACTTAGCACTTCTGACACCAGACGACCACGATGGTGTGGTCGTCGCACCAATCGTATGTGAAGTCCTCACCGTGCACGATTGCGCGGCAATTGGCGTCGTCAGGCGCAGATGCCAGGCGGGAATCGCAGCAAGACTCGCCAAACCAGGTCGCCCCGCCCGCATCTTGGGCCGCCAAACGGAGTCGGCGTGCAACTCCAACTGCGCCGCCAATCGACGGCGGGCATCGGGGAGCCAATCGACCCGCCGAACGACGCGCCACTCGAAGTCGGCCCGAATCCGGCCAAACGGGTGCGTAAAGGCGATTCCGCGCAAAAATTTCGGCGTGTTTACACCACCAGATGGTGTCGTGCGAGAGACGGGTGCCGCGGGTCGGCGACCTGCTGCTGGTCCCGGCCCGGCGGTCGATGTCGGGCGTCTCGACGCCCGCTCTCGGGCAACCGCTTCACAGGCCCGCGCCTCC
>CAIYWC010000087.1 GCA_903929795.1 uncultured Myxococcales bacterium
CTGTCACTTTCTCCATGAACTGCTTCCGAATTTCCATCTTGGTCACCTGATTCCACGGCATCTTCGACCTCCTGTCGTGATGCCTCAATGTGTAAACCATGTGCCCGGTCTAAGGTGTAAATGATGTGCCCGGTTCGGACCTGCCGTCGGTCGCCGTTTCTGCAACCGCGTTCGCTCCCCATGGCTCTGTTTTCGGCGTGTGCCACCCGGTGTAGACTGGCCGCGGCGCGCACTCGCGCTGGAGGTTGCCATGGCCATCGTCGATCGCCTGTCTGACTGCATCGGCAACACGCCGACGCTGCGGCTGTCTCACTTGGCACCTGCGGGAGTGGAGCTGTTTGCCAAGGCGGAATTCCTCAATCCGGGCGGCAGCATCAAGGATCGGCCGATTCGCGAGATCCTGGACGCAGCCCATGCGCGCGGCGAGTTGCAGCCAGACAGCGTGCTGGTGGAGGCGACAAGCGGCAACACTGGAATATCACTGGCGATGCTCTGTGCGGAGCGCGGGTATGCGTGCGTGCTGGTCATGCCGGAAGACATGAGCCTGGAGCGGAGGCGGATCCTCCGCGCATACGGCGCGCGCGTGGAGTTGACGGCGCGGGAGCTGGGGATGGCGGGCGCGGTGGCGCGCGCGCAGGCGCTGGCGCACGGGCTGAGCGACGGCCAGGCGGTGATGACGCGGCAGTTCGAGAATCTGGACAATCCCAACGCGCACGAGAAGACGACCGCACTGGAGGTCTTGCGCGATCTCGACGGCAAGCTGGATGTGCTGATTGGCGGCGTTGGCACCGGTGGTAGCCTGATGGGTACGGCGCGCGGGCTGCGGCGGACGCTGCCGAACCTGAAGGTCATCGCGGTCGAGCCGCACAAGGCGCAGGCGCTGGCGGGGCTGCCGTTTAAGCCGCACAGCATCCAAGGCATCGGCGCGGGTTTTGTCCCCAAGGTCGTGAAACGCGAGGAGATTGACCGGATTGTCCCGGTGCACGACGACGACGCAACGCAGATGGCGGCGCGACTGGCGCAGGCGCAAGGGCTGCTGGTGGGCCCGTCGTCGGGCGCGAACCTGTGGGCGGCGCTCCAGGAGGCGCACAGCGCGCCAGCGGGTACGCGGATCCTGACGTTCCTGTGCGACAGCGGCGAGCGGTATCTGGCCTGACGGGCCGGCTTAGTACGTCCCGACGATATTGGCCGGAATTCCCTGCAATTTCAGGCCCACCGACAGCGTGTCCGGCACGCCGTCGCCGTTGGTGTCCATGTCCAGCAACGTCGGCAGCAGGCCCAGCAGCGTGGCCTTGTCAAACGGCGGCGTCAGTGTGCCATCGGGCAGCGCGTTGATCGCCGCGCTGAGCTGGGCGCCCGGCACCGCACCGCCCAATACGCCCGTGAACGACGCGATCTTGTTGTTCGCGTCAAACGTGACGGTGCCCACCAGCTGCGTGTCCTGAATGACGACTTGCAGCATCGCGCCGGCCAGCGGTAGCGAGAACGGGAAATCCGTGCCTTTGCCGCCCGCGTGGATCACGTTGCCCGCGAGGTTGGCGGCCAGATCGATGCTGGGCAGGCACTTGGTGAAGTCGATCATGCTCTTGGCGACGTTGTAGTCGCAAGTCGCGTTCTGGAAGTCGCAGCTTGCATTGCTGTCGGCGACCTTGGCGGTGTACAAACCCAGCGAAATTGCGCCCTGTTTGACGTCGCGGTACTCGAGCACGAACATCACGCTGCCCTTGGTCACGGCGTCGCCCAGCGGCTTGTTGATGATGCCGGCGATCGCGCTCAGCCCGTTGTCGATGCCGGCGACGCAGTTTCCTGCTGGAGAGCAGGTATTCGGGTTGGCGTCGACGTCCAAGCCCTCGCCGGTCATGCCGCTCGCGCCGACCTGCAAGCTATTGATCTTGTTGGCCTGGCCGCTGAACGTCATCGTGCACGTGCACTGGCCCTGGCCAAGGCACTTGCCCGCGGTGCACACGTCCGCCGTGGTGCACGGATTGTTGTCGTCGCAGGTGCCGCCGTCGATGTTGCCGTGCGCGCAGCCGACCTTCGGGTCGCAGTTGTCAGTCGTGCACGGGTTCCCGTCGTCGCAGTTCAGCGCGGTGCCGCCGCATTTGCCAGCGGCGCAGGTGTCGGCGGTCGTGCAGGCGGTGCCGTCGTCGCACGGCGCGCTGTTGTTGCTGTGCAGGCAGGCGGACGTCGCGGGGTCGCAGTCGTCGTTGGTGCAGGTGTTGCCGTCGTCGCAGATGCTGGTCACGCCGGTGCAGCACGGGCTCTTGGTGGCAAGGTGGTAGCAGCCGCCGGCGAGCGTCGAGATGCACTGGTCGTACGTGCACACGTTGCCGTCATCGCAGTTGCGCGCGGTGCCGCTGGTGCAGGTGCCGTCCTTGCAGGCGTCGCCGACGGTGCAGTTGTCTCCGTCCTCGCACGCCGTGGTGTTGTTGACGTGGCTGCAGCCGGCGACCGGGTCGCAGCTGTCGTCGGTGCACGGCTTGCCGTCGTCGCAGGCGTTGGCGGCGATGGGCGTAAACACGCAGCCGGTGCCCTGGTCGCAGCTGTCGTTGGTGCAGGGGTTGTTGTCGTTGCACGTGATGCTGGAGCCAGCGCACGCGCCGGCAGAGCAGATGTCCGCGTTGCTACAGGCATTTTTGTCGTCGCATGCCGCGCTGTTGTTGGAATAAATGCACGCTGAGGTCGTCGGGTCGCAGTCGTCGTTGGTGCACGGATTGTTGTCGTCACAGACGCTGGTCACGCCGGTGCAGCACGGACTCTGCTTGGCGAGGTGATAGCAACCGCCCGCAACATTGGGATAGCATTGGTCAAAAGTGCACGTGTTGCCGTCATCGCAGTTCTTGACGGCGCCTTTTTGGCACGCGCCGTTGCCGCAGGCGTCGCCGACAGTACACTCGTCGTTGTCGGTGCATGGGCCGTCGTGATTCGTGTGCGTGCAGCCTTTCGCCATGTCGCACGCGTCATCGGTGCACGGGTTGCTGTCGTCGCAGTTGATCGCTTTGCCGACGCAGGTGCCCTCGGTGCACGCGTCCGCGAGCGTGCAGGCGTTGCCGTCGCTGCAAGCCGTGCCCACCGCGACGTTGGGGTACAGGCAGCCGAGCAGCTTGTCGCACGTGTCGTCCGTGCAGGGGTTGTTGTCGCCGCACGGCGTGGGCTTGGACACGCAAATGTGATTTTGGCAGCTGCCGTCGTAGGTGCACAAGTCGCCGTCATCACAAGCTTTTCCGTCAGCCAGCGGCGACCATGCCTTGGTGCTGACCGTCGGGTCGCAGACAAAACACGGATCGCCCGGCTTGGTCTCGCCCGTGCCGACGCAGTTGCCGTTGATGAAACACCAGCCGTCCGCCATCGTCCACGCGCAGACGCCGCCCGGCATCGTGCACAGATCCGTGGTGCACGCGAGGTTGTCGTTGCAGGCCTTGGCCTGGTCCGAGCTGCACTTCGCGGGAAAGGCGTCAGGCTGTACGACGTCAGGCTGCTCCACGTCAGGCTGAACATCGCTGGCCACATCGGGCTGGACATCGGCGCTGTCGGGCACGTCTGCCGGCGTGTCCGGCGCAGCATCCACGGTGTCCGTTCCCGGCGCTGCATCCGCGTCCGCCACCGTCCCGTCGGTGGCACCGGTGTCTGAGGCCGCCGCATCCCCGCCGCCCGCTGGCAGCGTATCGCCGCCGCAAGCGTTCAGCCAAGCCGCGCTGCCGAGCACCAACACAAGCCCGCGCAACTTCAGGAGATTGTGCACGCGCAAAGTCATTTTGCTGGTCATGATTGCCTCGATTCTGACAGTCGGAAGTTGCGGCTACTGCAGGTGGCCCTGGACGACGGAGTTGCCATCGACGCGCACGACCTGGTCGGTGGCGATCGTCAGCGAGACGGTGGCCGTGCCGACGCTCAGGTTCAGCGCCGGAATCGGGAAGGAGCCGAGCGCCGAGCCAGACAGCTTGCCGACCAGCGCGCCCAGCACCTGGTTCTTGACCAGATTCGCCAGCGCCGCCTCATTGCCGGCCATATTGTCCTGCACGATGTCCACTTCCACGTCCGCGCTCTTGATGCCGTTCAAGGCGATGCCGATGGCGCTATTGCTGGCGGTGACCGAGACGTCCGTCTTGAACGTCGCGTACATCGTGAAGTCCATCGACGAGCCAAACAGCTTGAGCGAGCCGGTGACCTTGAAGTCGCCGATCTGCGCCACAGGTGACGGCCAGCCGCAATCCTCCATCACTGGCGGCAGCATCGCGTCCAGGTTCATCACCAGGTCCGAGACGCCGTACGTCGACAAATCGATGTTGCCCAGCAGCGATGGACCGACCGGAAATTCCAGCAAACCGCCGTTCCACACCGCGCCGAGCAGCTCGTTGAAGGCGTCGTCGCTGATCGACAGCTCCATCTTGCCGACCTTGGTCACCGCGACCGTCTGCGGCTGGCCGTCGCCACAATGGCTGCGCGCCGGGATGCCCAGCTGGTCATAATTCACGAGCGCCGGATTGGTCGCCGAGCTGGCGCGCGGCCGCATCAAGAAGATCATGCCGTCCGGGGCGCAGGTGATGCTATTGTAATCATTATACAAATCGACGGTGACTTTGTTGCCGGAGCCGTCAAGCTTGGCGATCTGGAACTGCGTCTTGAACGCCAGGGCATTGAAGGCAGTCGACATCGCCGGCTCCAGCGCGGTCTTCAGCTGCGGCACCAGGCTGGTCGTCAGGCTGGCGATTGTGCTGTTCAGCAAGCCGGTTACGTTGATGCCGGCAATGGTGACCTTGAAATTCGTGAACGAAACTACGGTGTTGGTCATGGTGATGACCGCGTTATGGTTGACGTCCACGGACGGTACCAGGTCGGTCTCGATGTTCAGCGAGTCGGCCGTCAGCTTGCCGCTCAGCGTGATGAGGATGGTGGCTTTGAGATCCGCGGAAATATTGGTGATCTTCGCGGACATGTGCAGGCTGCCGGTGTTCGGCGTCAGGCTCACGGACGGCGGCTCGGTGTAGGTCAGGTTGCTGATGTTCACCGTGATGCCGCTGGCGTTGATCGACGACGGGATGTACGAGGACAGCTTGTACGTTGCGAGCACCTCCTCAAAGACTGTTGCCAGATCGTTGGCCGGCAGCGTGTGCACGCCGTCGTCGATCACGGCTTTGCTCAGGTAGTACGCCAAGCCCGGGTCGATGATGCCCTGCGAGTGGTCGCCCCACACGGGCTTGTAGAAATTGTTGCTCCACAAATACGACTGTACGACCTCCTTGGACGTGCCAAAGCTGTCGGTCGCGATGACGACGATCTCGTTGCCGCCGACGGTTGTGGTCATCGGATAGCTGAACGAGCCGTCGTTGGCGACGGTGACGGTGACATCGTTGACCGCGAGGTTGGTGATCGGCCCGGCGGCGTCGGTGACGTGGCCCAGGACGGTGATGCTCGGGCTGGCCAGCGTGCCTTTGATCGTTGCAGCGCGCGGCGGGTAGTCGATGACGATGTTGGGCCGGCACAGGTGGTTGATGATCAAATTCGATGCACAACCCGCTACAGGATCACAGGAATCCGCAGTGCAGGCGTTGCCGTCGTCGCAGACGATCGGCGTGCCCTGGCAGGTCGTGTTGGCGCAGACGTCGTTCTGGGTGCAGACGGTCTTGTCGTCGCACGGCACAGTGTTGGCGGTGAACTTGCAGCCAGTGATCGGGTCGCAGCCGTTGTCCGTGCAGACGTTGTTGTCCTCGCACGTCAGTGGCGTGGTGCCGGGCGCGCAGATGCCGGCGGCGCAGGTGTCGTTGAGCGTGCAGACATTGTTGTCGTCGCAAGGCAGCTGGTTGTTGGTGTGGACGATGCCGGTGCCCGGGATGCACGCATCGTCCGTGCACGGGTTGTTGTCGTTGGGGTCGATCGCCGTGCCGAGGCACGCGCCCGAGGTGCAAGTGTCCGCGCTCGTGCAGACGTTGTTGTCGTCACACGGGACCGTGTTGAACGGGTAGATGCAGCCGTTCTTCGGGTCGCAGCTCTCGTCGGTGCACGGGTTATTGTCCTTGCAATTCGCGGCGATAGAGCCGTCGTGCTTGCAGCCGCTGGCCGGGTCGCAAGAGTCGATCGTGCAGACGTTGTTGTCGTCGCAGTCCAGCGGCTGGCCGGTGCAGGCCTTGTTGGCGCAGGTGTCGCCGACGGTGCAGGCGTTGTTGTCATCGCACTTGCCAAAGCCCGACGTCGTTTGGCAGCCGTTGGTGGCGTCGCAGGTGTCGATCGTGCAGGGGTTGCCGTCGTCGCAGGGCAGGGCGCCGGCGCCGGGCCAGCAACTCTCGCTCTGGCAATAATCGCCGAGCGTGCACACATCGTTGTCCGTGCACGTCGCGGTGTTCGGCAGGTACATGCAGACGCCCGAGCCTGGCGCGCATCCGTCGTCCGTGCAGGGGTTGTTGTCGTTGCAGACGACCGGGGTCACCACGCACTTGCCGCCGTCGCAGTGGTCGCCAGTCGTGCAGAAGTTATTGTCATCGCAGGGCTTTGAGTTGAACGGGTAGACGCAGCCCAGAACTGGATCGCACGTCTCGTCCGTGCACGGATTCGAGTCGGTGCAAAATAGGGCGACGCTGTTGTCATGCATGCAGCCCTGGATGAGGTCACATGAGTCGATCGTGCACACGCTGCCGTCGTCGCAGTTCAGCGGCGTGCCCGCGCAGCCAGTGGCGCCGCACGTGTCGCTGCCGGTGCACGCGTTGCCGTCGTCGCACGCGCCGCTGCCAGTGGGCGTGTGCTCGCAACCCAGCTTGACGTCGCAGGAATCCGCGGTGCAGCTGTCGCCGTCGTCGCAGTTCGTCGTGATCTGGCCAGGCAGGCACACCGAGTTCACGCAGACGTCGCCGCTCGTGCAACTGTTGCCGTCGTCGCACGCCGCGGCGTCGCTCAAGTTCGTGTGCGTGCACCCGCCGGTGGGCGTGCAGTCGTCCTTGGTGCAGGCGTTGCCGTCGTTGCAGTCCTTGGACGGTGTGCCGGTGCACTTGCCGGTGTCGCAGTGGTCGTCCGGCGTGCAGGTGCTGCCGTCATCGCACTTGGCGGTGTCGTCCGGCGTCCAGTCGGTCTGGTTGGAGAGCGCAAAGCAGCGCAGGCACGGGTTGGTCGGATTCGGCGTGAGGTTGGCGTAACACACCGTGGCGATGAGGCAGTGGTCACTCGCGCACAGCGGGCCAACGTCAATGTCTTCCTGAACTTCGGAGACGTCTTGCGCGATTTCCGCGATCGCGTCGGTCTGCTCCGGCACGTCGGTCACGTCCAGCACGTCCACGACTTCCTTGCCCCACACGTCCAGCACGGGCACGTCATTCGGCGTGTCCGCGAGCGTCGCGTCAGATCCTTCCGTCGCGACATCCGGCGTCCCGGAGCCCGCGACCGCAGCATCCTGGCCGCAGCCTGTCAGCGCGGCCAGCGCCAAGAGGATCGCCAGCGAAGCGGATTGCTGCACCCACCGCTTACGCGGCGTCATTTGCATCGATGCATTCACGATATTCTCCCCATGCTGCCAGCGCAAAAGCAGCAGCCTGCGCGCCAATCGACCCCCGCCGATCGGCTCCCCGTGGCGGCAGTATACCCGTTCTTGCCGAAGTGGAAGAGGGGGCCATGTCGAAATGGCCGGAATTCTCTCCCGACGTCACCGCGGGTTACTATTTTTCACGCCCGCAGCTGCAGCGCGGCCTCGACGAGCACTGCAGTCATCGCCAGCTTGGGATTTGGATTGAGCACGAGCTTGTCTTCCAATTTCTGCGTCGCGTCGATCGCCGCCACGATCCGGCCGGCATCCACCCGCAGCGCCAGCGCCCGGAGCCCAATCGCCACGCGCGCGTGCGGCAGCGCATCCGCGGGCATCCCCGTCGCCACCATCAGCGCGTCGCGCCAGGCACTGCGCAGGATCTCGAGAATCCACGGCAAGTCCGCCCGCACCAGGTCCTTGCCTTTCGCGTCGCCCTCGTCGGGCCGGATGCCCGCCAGCCGACTGCCCAGCCCTTCGACGAACGCCGCCGCCTCGCTCGGCGCCTGCAGCCCCAGCCGCAGCGCGAACTCCACGACGTGATCGACAAACGCCATCCGCGACGGGTCGCACAGCGTCCGCCCCAAGGTCATCGAGCCCTCCGCCAGCGCCGACGCCGGGCGCGCCAGTTCCTCGGGCCGGCCTTCCGCGACGAGAAGCGAGGCCACATCGTCGGGCGCAAGCGGCGCGAACCGCAGCACCTGACAGCGGGAACGGATCGTGTCCAGCAGCAGCTGCGGCTTGGAAGTTACTAGAATAAAAACAGTTTTCCCAGACGGTTCCTCCAGCGTCTTGAGCATCGCGTTGGCGGCTTCCTCCCGCAGCAGCTCGGCGCTATCGACGATCAAGCCCTTGATCGCGCCCACGACCGGCTCATACCGCAGTCGTTTCAAGGCGTTGCGGACCTGGTCGATCTTGATCGTCGCACCGTCGCGCTCCAGCCGCGTCACGTCCGGGTGATCGCCGCGGGCAAAAGCGCTGCAGGACGGACACTGCCCGCAGGGCTCCGCGCTTTCCGGATCCGGCCGCGTGCACGCCAGCCTCGCCAACAGCGCCTGCGCCACAACGTCCTTGCCGACGCCTTCTGGCCCTTCGAACAGGTACGCGTGCCCCGGCTTGCCGCGCACAATGAGCCGGGAAAGCGCCGTGACCTGTGCGCGATGACCGCGAATTGCTGAGAACCGGTGCAGCGCCATGGCGACTCCTCGCGGCGCAAGCGTCACCCGGACGCGCTGCATGGTCAACCGCCGGCGCCGCGGAAATCTGCGGGGCGTCTGCAACGCGGGGTTGTCTCGCCGCGTCCCTAGCGGCACAATCAGCGGGATCGCCGGCGCGACAGGAGTGTGGCGCCAGCACGCGAGGTCCAGACCGCCATGTACGACGAGCGCCGACAACATCCGCGGTTTCCGATCCTGCTCGTGGCGATGGCGCACACGTCGAGCGCGTCGTTTGAGGTCGTGTGCACCAACGTCAGCGCGGGTGGCGCGTTCCTGGCGACCCGTCAGGCGCTGGAGCCCGGCTCGCCGATCGAGCTGGAGCTCAAGCCGCACGGCCCTGAAGGGCCGACTGTGATGCTGATCGCGCAGGTGCGCTACGTGGTGCCGCGCGGCAGCGGCGGTCAGCCTGGATTTTCGGTCACCTGGACTGAAGCGCACTGTCCGACCAGCCGCCTGGCGCTGGAGCAGGTGCTGCGCGACATCCTGCGCGTCCCGCGGTTTCGCGTCGTGGCGAACGGGCTGGGCGGGCGATTTCGTTTCGACACGCCGATGGCGGAAGATGAGCCGGACAAGCCCGCGCGCGCCGTGTTTGCACCGCCCGCGCCGCCGTCTGAGCCGACCGAGTCGCAAGTCATCGCGGCGGAAGCGACAGTCGACGACTGGCCGCTGGGCGACGACAGCGCGGCCGCAGACCCATATGCCGCGGTGCTTGTGCACGAAATCCCAGCGGAATTGCCGCCGGAGCCAGAAGAAGCGCCGCGCGCAGCCGCCGACGATTTTGGCGATCTTGGCGATCTCGCGGCGTTCGCGATCGGCGACGACCTGCCCGACGCATCGTATGCGGAAACCGCGCTGGATGTGCCCGATCCAGGCGAGTCGACGGTCTCCTACGTGTCCGCCGAGGCTGAGACGATGGAGCTGTCTGCCGCGCTCGCCGCCCGTCTGGCCGATGGTCTGGCGGCGCCGGCAGCTGCGCCCGCGGCGACGCTGTTTGACGATCCGGCGTTCGAGTGGGCGGATTTTGCGGATGTCGCGGTGCCCGGCGCGCCGCCGGCCGTGGCGGTCGATCGCGACACCGCGGAAACGCTGGAGATTTCTGTGGCGCGCCTGCTCGCGGGCGACGCCGCGGGCGTGATGGCGGTCGAAGGCACCTCGCCGGCAGCCTCGTATCGCCTGGATGAAGCACCGGTTTCGGCGGATGGCGATGTCGACGACTTCGGCTTTGCTGCGTCCGACGCGCCCGCTGCCGCGCCGCCCGCCGAGGACGACTACTTTCCGGACCACATCCCTGAGCCTGAACCCGTCCAGCGGATCACGCGCAATACGGTCATGCGCCGGCTCTCGGGCGGGTTTGACAGCGCTCCCGCCGCGCCTCCGGCGGCGCCCAATTCGCTGGAGTCCAAGCCGATCCGTGCGAAACCGCCGGTTGACGAGGACACGCAGGTGCTGACGGCGGCGATGGCGGCGACATCGCGGCCCACGTCGTCGCTGACCCGCACATTTCTGGCAAAAATGAGCACGGGCGAGCATGGACCCGCCCAGAGCCCGGTGGGGCGGACCGCGAGGGCGCCGCGCCCTGAACTGCCCAGCGAGACATCCACGTATGCCGATCACGACGCTGCGACCCACCGCGCGCAGGTCCAACGACAGACCGACGAGGTGCCCGACGCGGTGCGTGCCGCCTCGCATGCGCCGATGGCCTCGGCCCCGCACGCGCGGCCGCCTGCGCGCGGGCACATCGAGATTGCCGACGCGCGCCAGCCGATGACGATGGTCGATGCCGGCCAGGAAGTGCCGCGGGTGATGACGGAAAGCACGGTCGCCTACACGCGCGAGAGCCAGGCGATCGGGCCGCTGCTGCACGCGCAGACCTGGCCGATCGAGGGCGACTGGCCAGAGATGATTCCGCCGTCGCTGTCGGAGCGCTATGGTTATTTGGAGCACATCGGCGCGGGCGGTCACGGCATCGCCTATCGCGCGGTGGATCTGCACCTGAACCGGACGGTCGTGCTGAAATTCCTGGCGCAATCCGCGATGTCCACGGAGCTGGCGCGCAAGTATTTCCTGCGCGAAGTGAAGATGGCGGCGAGCCTGAACCACCCAAATATTGTGCACATTTACGATATCGGCAAGGTCGACGACGTGCTGTACTACGCGATGGAATATGTCGACGGCGTACCGCTCTCCGCCTACTTGCCGCTGCGCGAGCCGATTCGCGACTGGCAGTTCCTGTACTCCGCGATTGCGCAGCTGTGCGACGCGCTGGACCACGCGCACGGCCAGCAGATCCTGCACCGCGACATCAAGCCGGACAACGTCCTGGTGGCTGCGGATGGCGTCGTCAAGCTCTTCGATTTTGGCCTGGCGCGCGTGGCGGACGAGGGTTTTGGCGAGCAGTCGGTGCTGATTGGCACGCCGCACTACATGGCGCCTGAGCAGCTGATGGGCGGCCGCGTCGACCACCGGACTGACATTTATGCCTTGGGCGTCATGGTGTTTCGCCTGGTGACCGGCGTGCTGCCGTTTCAGGACGGCAACATCTTTGCCGCGCACGCGGTGGAGCCGGTGCCGGACCCGCGCATGTTCAACCCGGCGCTGCCCGCGGCGATCGTGCCGGTGATTGAGAAAGCGATGGCGAAACGCCCGGCGGATCGCTACAGCAGCAGCCGGGAATTTGCCCACGACCTCTATGCCGCGCTGTTCGGGTCGCCGCTAGGCTAGTTCAGCTCGACCGGCCCCGGTCGCGTCCACGTCAAGACCGCCAGCGCCACCAGCTTGGCCCGCTCGATGATCGAGTGCGTCAGGATCCGCTCCTCGAACGTGTGCGGCCCCTCGCCGACCGGACCCAGACCGTCGATCGTCGGGATGCCCAGCGCGGCCGTGAAGTTGGCATCCGACCCGCCGCCCGTGTCCTCCGCACCCAGCACGATGCCAAACGCGTGCGCGATGTGCTGGAAGTGGAAGATCAGCGCCTCGCACGCCTCATTGCGCTGCCACGGCGGCCGGCCGATACCGCCCAGCACGTCCACGCGCGCGCCCGTGACCGGCGTTTCGCTACAAATCTTGCGGACTTCGCTGTCGATTCGCGCGCCCTCGGCGGTGGTCAGCACCCGCACGTCGACCTCAATCTTGCAGAGATCCGGCACGATGTTGCGCTTGGTGCCGCCGTGGATCGTGCCGACGTTGAGCGTGGTGCCGCGCTTGCTGTCGCCCAAACTTGCGAGTTTTTCGACGATTTTTGCCATGCCGACGATCGCGTTGACGCCCGCGCTGTGGTCCATGCCGGCGTGTGCAGCCTTGCCGTGGACGCTGATGAAGTAGCGCCCCACGCCCGCGCGCGAGCGGACGACCGCGCCGGTCTTGCGGCCAATCTCAAAATCCAGACAGAAATCGCGGTCTACCGCCAATTGTTCGATCAGCTCGCGGGAGGTCGGCGACTGCACTTCTTCGTCGGCGTTGTGCACGCAGAGCCAGTCGAATTCGCCCAATCGGCCAACGGAATTGATGGCTTCCAGCGTGGCTTGCGCCACCACGAGGCCGCCTTTCATGTCGCCGACGCCCGGCCCGCGCAGGTATTCGCCCTCGCGGGTGAAGCTGAGAAACGTCGTGTCGGCGTCGTAGACAGTGTCAAAATGCCCTAAAATCAGAATCTTCGGCGCCTGCGCGGCCGTCTTGCCCAACGCCGGCCGCCGCGCGACCAGGTGCACCATGTCGCCCGGCTTGGCGATGCGCTCGCACGTAAACCCCAGCAGCTTGTAGCTTTGCTCCAGCATCGCCAGGCACACCAGCCGCCCGGTCGGATTGTCGATGCCGCTGTTTTGGTCGACCAGCTTGCGCAGCCGCTCGATGTACGCCTGCTCGCGCGCCTCCAGGTGGGCGATCAGCCGCTGTTCGTGTTCGGGCGCAATCTCGCGCGGCGTAATCATCGGAAAACTCCTTGGTCAAGCGCTGGCTTGCTGGCGCGCGGTCGCGGCGGGCAGCTTCTCCGGAACGCAATCCAGGCTCTCGCCGTCGCATTCCAGATACAGCGTATGGTCGGCGATCGTCGCGTTCCAGGTCATGTTGCGGTTGCCGATCCGCTCCAGCTCCGCCAGAAAAGCTTGAGGAAGTGTCCAAATTTCAAGCTGTTCCACGTGGCGGAGCCGCTCGGCGATGACCGCCTGGCGAAACTGCTCGGCCTCGTCCGGATTGCCAAAAAGCGCGATGAACCGCGCGTTCTTGTGGCGGCTCAGGGCTTTTTCCAGCCGCTTCATCGGCGGCGTCTGGCACTCGATCCAGAGCACCAGCTGGCCGGTCAGGTCGTCGGCGCGCGCGTCGGGCTCGTGCGCGTCGCTCCAACCGGGCGCATCGCGCAATTGCTCTTCAAAAAACAGCACATGCGCGAGAAATCGCAGCAAAATGTGCTCGTCCGGCTCGTCGATCTGCTGCGCCGTCACCAGCGTGCGCGACGCGTCCAACCCGCGATCGAGATCCGCCAGCGTCAGCCGAACCTGGCAGCGAAAGGCACTGGCACTCATGGGGAATTCACGAATTCGTCCCGACGAGCGTGGCACGCAGGTAGTCGCGATTCATCTCGGCGATGACCCGGACGGAAATTTCCTTGGGGCACACCGCTTCGCATTCGCCAAAATTGGTGCAGGAGCCAAAGCCCTCGGCGTCGTGCTGCTCGACCATGGCGAGCACGCGGCGCGAACGCTCGGCTTGGCCCTGCGGCAAGTGCGCGTATTGACTGACTTTTGCTGCAACAAACAGCATCGCGGATGCGTTCTTGCACGCCGCCACGCACGCGCCGCAGCCGATGCACGACGCCGCGTCCATCGCCAAGTCCGCTTCCTGCTTGGCGATCGGGATCGCGTTGCCGTCCGGCGTGCCGCCCGTGTTGATCGACACGAAGCCGCCCTTTTGCTGGATGTGATCAAACGCGGAGCGATCCACGACCAGGTCGCGCAGGACCGGAAACGCGGCCGCGCGCCAGGGCTCGATCACGATGTTGTCGCCGTCCTTGAACTTGCGCATGTGCAGCTGGCAGGTCGTCGTCGCCGCTTCCGGGCCGTGCGGCACGCCGTTGATGACCAACGAGCACATGCCGCAGATGCCTTCGCGGCAGTCGTGGTCAAAAGCCGTCGGCTCAAAGCCCTTTTTCTGCGCTTCCTCGCTGACGACGTCCAGCATCTCCAGAAACGACATGTCCGGGCTGATGTCCTTGGCTTCGATGGTCTCGAACTGGCCCGGCGTCGCTTTGTCTTTTTGCCGCCAAATCTTCAGGGTCAAATTCATGTGCTGCTCCGAATTCGTGAATGCGCGGGCTTACTTGTAGCTGCGGGTGCTCGGATGAACTTCTTCAAAAATCAGCGGTTCCTTGATCAGCTCCGGCTTGGACACGTCGCCGGTGTAGTTCCACGCCGCGACGTAGGTGAACTTCTCGTCGTTGCGCTCCGCCTCGCCGCTCTCGCTCTGATATTCCTCGCGGAAGTGGCCGCCGCAGCTCTCTTCGCGCTCCAGCGCATCGCGGCACAGCAACTCTGCGAATTCCATGAAGTCCGCGACACGGCCGGCTTTTTCCAGCGCGACGTTGTAGCTGTCGCCGTCGCCGAGCACGTTCAAGTTGCCCCAGAACTCCTCGCGCAGGCTGGGAATTCGGTCGAGCGCTTCCTGCAGGCCGCGGGCGTTGCGCGCCATGCCGCATTTGTCCCACACCAGCTTGCCCAACTCCTTGTGAAAGCTGGTCGGCGAGCGCTTGCCCTTGATGCTCAGCAGCGCGGACACGCGCTTGCGCACGTCTTCGGCCGCCGCCTTGAACTCCGGCTCCTCGCCGGTCAGCTTCTTTTGGCCCGACGTCGCGAGGTAGTTGCCGATCGTGTATGGCAAGATGAAATAGCCGTCCGCCAAGCCCTGCATCAGCGCCGACGCGCCCAAGCGATTGGCGCCATGGTCGGAAAAATTGGCCTCGCCGATGACGTGCAAGCCAGGAAGATTGCTCATCAAATTGTAGTCGACCCACAGCCCGCCCATGGAATAGTGCACCGCCGGGTAGATGCGCATCGGCACCTCGTACGGGCTCTCGTCGGTGATGCGCTGGTACATCTCGAACAGGTTGCCGTAGCGATCCGCGACCGCCGCGCGGCCGATGCGCTTGATGGCGTCTGCGAAGTCGAGGTAGACGCCCAAGCCGCCGGGCCCGACGCCGTGGCCCTCGTCGCACATGCGCTTGGCGGCGCGGCTGGCGATGTCGCGCGGCACGAGGTTGCCAAACGCGGGGTAGATGCGCTCCAGGTAATAGTCGCGTTTTTCCTCAGGAATTTGCCGCGGATCCTTGCCGACGTCGGCCTTGTCCTTGGGCACCCACACGCGGCCGTCGTTGCGCAGCGACTCCGACATCAGCGTCAGCTTGGACTGGTGATCGCCGCTGACCGGGATGCAGGTCGGGTGGATCTGCGTGTAACAGGGGTTGGCAAACAGCGCGCCGCGCTTGTGCGCGCGCCAGGTGGCCGTGACGTTGGAGCCCTGGGCGTTGGTGCTGAGGAAGAACACGTTGCCGTAGCCGCCGGTGGCGAGCACGACCGCATCCGCCGCCCAGGTCTCGATCTTCCCGCTGACCAGATCGCGCGTGACGACGCCGCGCGCGTGGCCGTTGACCATGACCAGGTCCAGCATCTCGGAGCGGTAGTGCATCTTGACCGCGCCCAGGCCGATTTGCCGCGAGAGCGCGGAATACGCCCCCAGCAGCAGCTGCTGACCGGTCTGGCCGCGCGCGTAGAATGTGCGGCTGACCTGCGCGCCGCCAAACGAGCGATTGCTCAGGTTGCCGCCGTATTCGCGGGCGAACGGGACGCCTTGGGCGACGCACTGGTCGATGATGGACGTCGAGACCTGTGCCAAGCGGTAGACGTTGGACTCGCGGGCGCGGTAGTCGCCGCCCTTGATGGTGTCGTAAAACAGCCGGTAGACGCTGTCGCCGTCGTTCTGGTAGTTCTTGGCGGCGTTGATGCCGCCTTGTGCAGCGATCGAGTGCGCGCGTCGCGGGCTGTCCTGAAAGCAGAACGCGTGGACGTCGTAGCCCAGCTCCGCCAGCGTCGCCGCCGCCGATCCGCCCGCCAGGCCTGTGCCCACGACGATCACCTTGAATTTGCGCTTGTTCGCCGGGTTGACGAGCTTGAGGTCAAACTTGTGTTTGTCCCATTGTTGCGCCAACGGCCCTTTGGGCGTTTTGGAATCGAGCGAAATCGACATGGCGTGAGGCTCCGTTTGTCAGCGATTCTGATTACTTGATGAAACCGGCGAGGATCGCGAGCGGCACGCTGGCAAAGCCAACGAACACCAGACCGCCCAGCGCGGGGCCGACCTTCTTCAGCAACGGCCGGTACGCCGCGTTCAGCACGCCCAGCGTCTGCAGCGCGCTCTGGATGCCGTGGGACAGGTGCACACCCAACAGGCCGACGCAGCCGACGTAAGTCAGCGTGATCCCTGGACGATTGTTGAATGCGAACACCATCCGGCCGTAGACGTCCGGAACCAGCTCGGTCGATCCTGGCTTGAGCGGCACTTCAGGCCCCGTGAAGCCGGTCGCCGCCGCCGACATGATCGTGAAACGCAGCAGGTGCCAGAGGATGAAAAGCAGCAGAATCACACCCGTTTGCCGCATCGCGCGCGAGGCGAACGTGGCCTTGATCCACTTGACGTTCGCGTACTGGATCGGCCGCGCCGCTTTGTTGCGCAGCGTCACCTGCACGGCCGAGACGATGTGCAAAATGACCGCCGCCAGCAGCGTCAGGCGCATGACCCACAGCAGCTCACCCAGCGACTGCAAAAAATGCGCATAGGCGTTGTAGTGCTCGCGCGCGTTGGGGCCGAACATCTGGAGGTGGCCGAGCATGTGGCCGAACACAAAGCCCACCAGCAGCAGGCCCGAGACCGCCATCAGCGCCTTCTGGCCAATTGTGGACCCGTGCATGCGCGCGATGACCTTGCCGACTCCCGGCGGCGGCTGGCTGACTGCATCTTCCATCGGTTTCTCCTCAATCGTTCGCGCTGGCTGTGGCCCCGACGGGCCGCCCGTCGTCCACCCCGCGCCGGTTCGAGAGCGCGGGGTGGGTTCAGGCTGGACTGGCGTCGCGTGCGTGACCGCGCGCTACGCTTTCAACAGGTCCTTGACGACTTCGCGCTCGGCCAGCAGCTCGTCGTTGGTCACTTTGACTTTGCCCTTGGCCCAATCGCTGAGCTCCAGGCCCTGGACGACGCTGTAGCCGCCCTTGCCGTCGGACGTGACCGGCAGCGAGGTGTAGATGCCCTTGGGCGCGCCGTAGCTGCCGTCGGACCAGATAGCGGCCGAGAACCATTCGCCTTTCTTGGTGGCGTTCTCCAAATCCTTGACGTGGTCAATCGCCGCCGAAGCCGCCGAAGCCGCCGACGACGCGCCGCGCGCCGCGATGATGGCCTTGCCACGGTTCTGGACCGCCGCGACGAAGTCGCCCTGCAGCCACGCCGCATCGGTGATGACGGACGTCAGCGGCTTGCCCTTGATTGTCGCGTTCTCGAAGTCCGGGTACATCGACTCGGAGTGGTTGCCGAACACGGTGACGCGGCTGATGTCCGCGTTGGTGACGCCGGCCTTGGCGGCCAGCTGGGCAATCGCGCGGTTCTCGTCCAGGCGCGTCATTGCGAAGAAGCGCTCCTTGGGCACGCTGCCGGCGTTCGCCGCGGCGATCAGGCAGTTTGTGTTGCACGGATTGCCGACGACGAGCACGCGCAGGTCGCTCGCACCGCCTTCCAGCGCATTGCCCTGGCCGACAAAAATCGGGCCGTTCTCGCGGATGAGGTCAGCGCGCGCCATGCCGGGGCCGCGCGGCTTGGAGCCCACGAGCAGCGCCCAATTCGCCTTGGCAAACGCCTTCTTCGGGTCGTCGTAGCACTCGATGCCGACCAGCGTCTTGAACCCGCAGTCCGCGACCTCCATGGCCACGCCTTCCAGCTTCTTTTGCGCCTCGGCGATCGGCAGATCCAGCAGCTGAAGGATCACGGGGCGGTTGCCAAACGTTTCACCGGAAGCCAAGCGAAAGAGGAGGCTGTAGCCAATCTGGCCGGCAGCACCGGTAACGGCGACGCGAATCGGGGTAGTCATGGTTGGATCCTTTTGGTTGACGAAACGAGAGTCTGGCGGCACGGCCTGCCAGCCCAACACGCGCCAGCAAGCCGGCGTGCCACGGACCTGCCCGGCCCGCTTGGTGCAGTAGTGTCGCGCTGCGTGCGGGGACGGTCAAGGTGGTCAGGCGGTTTCGTCGGGCTCAATTGTCACAGATTCTTGTGCCAGCTCCCGCGACCGCACCACCGCGTCGTCATCCAGCAGCGCGGTTCCGCGCAACTCTGCATCTTGATTGACGATCTGCCCGCGCAGCCAGACCTGCTTGCCGGCGAATTCGACCATTTCCCAGTTGCTGCCGGTGAACGGGTCGCGGCTGACCAGGAAGTCGTCAAACTGCGCGCCCAGCAAATCGTACAGGAGATCAATGCCTTCGCGCTCGCGCAGCCGGTTCGCCTTGACGTCCACGCGGGCATCGACGCCGTAGTCCAGCGTCGCGCGCGCATTGCGCAGCTCCCAGCGCACCGCCAGCCACTGGCCGTCCAGCGTGCCGGTCACGGTCAGCGCCTCGTCGCGTTGCAGCTTGCCAGCGTACAGCTCGCGCAGGAACCGCTCGACGCGCCGCGCTTCAAATTCGGAAATCACCGCGTGTGCCATGGTCTTCCTCGCCCGCGCACGGAAATGCGCAATTCCCCGTCGCACGCCGTCCGTAGCGCACCGTCCCGCGGCTTGCGCGGCGCCCGGTTGTGCGCAAGCGTTCCGAAACCTGATCCGTCCGCCTCTGCCGTCAAAACCGGAACCACGCGTCCAGCACCGGCATCACCGGCGTCACGTAATAGCTGGGATTCTGGCCGATCTCCGGCGCGCTCAGCGCGTCCATCCGGCCGATGAAGAACTCGCCCGCCGTCGCGCCCGCCATCAGGTGCCACCGGCCAAAATCGTGCACCCAAACCGCCGTCACCGTCGGCGTTTCGCGCGCCAGCACGGGCGAGACGCGCATGCGCAGCGACCCGGTCAGCTGCAGCAGGTCGCGCGGCGTGATCAGCCAGTGCGCGGTCAGCGTGCCCGCGACGCCGTGATCGACACCCGGCGTCGTGCCGTTGACGATGTCCACGCACGTCGGTTCCGGATAGCCGCCGTGCGCGCAAACCGCCGGATTGAGGATCGCCGCATACCGCAGCGCACCCGTCAGCGCCAGCGACTCGCCCAGATAAGCCGTCGCAATGGCCCCCGCCGCCAGATCGCCGGGCGCATGCCCGCCGCCGTAAAACGATTGGCGAAAGTCCAGCGTCCCCGACAGCACCCAGCTCGGCGACTCGACGATGCGGTACCGGGCGTTCGCGTTGACCGTCAGCAGCAGGTCGTACACCGGGTGCGTCTCGACCGTCAGGCGATTCGTGATGCCGTAGGCCAACGGCGTGAACACGCCAAAGCTGCCCGCGCTCTTTTCCAGCACCTGCGCCGTGCCCAGCGACACCTGCTGGACGTTTTTCCACTCCGCCAATGCCGGCAGCGGCAGCGCCAGCACGGCGAGCCACAAGAGGAAGCGAAGCTGGCGGAGCAGGCGCGTCATCGGCGGCGATCGTAGGTCATGCGCCCGCATGTGCAAACTCTGGCGGCTTTTTGGCCCTGTGTTACGGTTCCCGCCATGACGACGCCCGACCTCGCGCCTGTGCTGCAGCCCTTTGGTCCGCTGGACGACGGCGCCGGGCTGCAGCCCGCAGAGACGTTGCCGGTCGCGCGGCTGTCGGGCGGGCTGATCAACGACACGTTCGCGCTCGGCCGGCGGTTTGTCCTGCAGCGCCTGCACCCGATCTTTCGGCCGGAAGTGAACCTGGACATTGCGGCGCTGACGCCGGTGCTGGCGGCCGCGGGCGTGCCGGTGCCGCAAATCATCCCGGCGCGGTCGGGCGAGCCGTGGGTGGAAATCGCCGACCCGGACAGCGCGCTGGCGGGGACCTGGCGGATTCTGACGCGCTTGGACGGCGAAACCTTGCACCGCCTCGCGAATCCCCAGCAGGCGCACGCGGCAGGTCAGATGGTGGCGCGGTTTCATACGGCGGTGCGCGACTCGCCGCACGCGTTTCGCTTTGTCCGGACAGGCGCGCATGACACGGCACAACACTTTCGCGTGCTGGCCGAGGCGTTGGACGCGCACGCGGCGCATCGACTCCACGCACAGGTCGCTGAACTTGCTGGTGAATTGCAACGGCGCTGGCAGGCCTGGGGTGCGATTCCGCAGCTGCCGGAGCGCATTATCCACGGCGATCTGAAAGTGTCCAACTTGCTGTTTTCCGGCGATAACGTCGTCGGCGTTCTGGATTTGGACACGATGGCGCGGGCTTCGCTGGACGTGGAGCTCGGCGACGCGTTGCGCAGCTGGTGCAACACCGCGACGGAGGACGATCCGGCGCCGGCTTTCGATCTCGCGACCTATCAGGCGGCGCGCGCGGGCTACCTCGCGGTCGCGGGATCGTGGCTGACACCAGCGGAAGTGGCGGCGATCGGCGGCGGCATCGAGCGGATTTGTCTTGAGCTTTCCGCGCGTTTCGCCGCGGATGCGCTCAATGAACGCTATTTCGGCTGGAATCCGGACAGGTTTGCAGCGCGCGGCGAACACAATTTGGCGCGCGCCCGGAATCAATTGGGCCTCGCGCGGGCTGTTGCAGACGTCCGCGCGGATTTGTAGCCAAAACGGCTGCGCGATAGCACACTCGATCGGCGGCCGCGGCGCCGGCAAGGAGTTCCCATGTGCGGAATCATCGGTTACATCGGTCCCCAGGAAGCGGCGCCGATCCTCGTGGACGGCTTGCGGCGGTTGGAATACCGCGGCTATGACTCAGCCGGTCTGGCAATTGTCAATCAAACCGTGCACTTGCGGCGCGCAGTTGGCAAGCTGCGCAACCTGGACGCGCTGCTCGTTGAGAAGCCGGTGACCGGCACGCTGGGCATTGGCCACACGCGTTGGGCGACACACGGGCGGCCGACCGAGATGAACGCGCACCCGCACGTCGTGGGCTCGGTCGCGGTCGTCCACAACGGCATCATTGAAAACCATCTGGAATTAAAGGAGGAATTGCGTGCCAAGGGTCGCAAGTTCGCCAGCGAGACCGACACCGAGGTGTTCTCGCACCTGATCGACGAGGGCATCCAAAAAGGCCTGAAGCTCGATGCGGCGGTGCGCGCGGCGGTGCAGCAGGTCCGTGGCTCGTACGCGATTGCGGTCGTGGACACGCAGGAACCCGACCGGTTCGTCGTCGCCAAGCAGCAGAGCCCGCTGGTGCTGGGCATTGGCCCGGGAGAACGCTATGCCGCGTCCGACATTCCGGCGCTGATTAGCCACACCCGCGAGGTCGTTTACCTGGAAGACGGCGACATGGCCGTGCTGACCGTGGACGGGCACACCATCACGCGGATCGCGACGGGCGAGGTCGTCGAGCGGCCCGTGACGCACATTGCCTGGAGCGCGGTCGCGGCGGAGAAGGGCGGCTTCAAGCACTTTATGCTCAAGGAAATTCACGAGCAGAGTCGGGCGATTACCGACACCGTGCGCGGCCGCGCGTCGGTCGAGCAAGGAGAAGTGTTCTTTGAAGAGCTGAAATTCGACCGCGCGACGCTGGACGACATCCGCCGCATTGTCATCATCGCGTGCGGCACCAGCTGGCACGCCGCGCTGGTGGGCAAGCACTACATCGAAGCGGCGACGCGGGTGCCGGTCGAAGTCGATTTGGCGAGTGAATTCAGGTACCGCGACCCGGTGATCGACAACCACACGCTGCTCATCGCGATCTCCCAGTCCGGTGAGACGGCGGATACGCTGGCGGCGCTGAAGGAGGCCAAGGAGCGTGGCGCGCATACCGCCGCGATTTGCAACGTGATTGGCTCGTCCATCGCGCGCGCGGCCGGCGACGTCGTGTACACGCACGCGGGCCCGGAGATCGGCGTGGCGTCGACCAAGGCGTTCACGACGCAGATGGTTGCGCTGTATTTGCTGGCGATTTACTTGGGCCGCAAGCTGGAGCGGCTGACCAAGCCGGCGGCGCAGAAGCTGATCGAAACGCTGCTGCAGGTGCCGTCGGACGTCGACAAGGCGATCACGCTGAACTGGCACGTGCGCGACGTGGCGCGGCGGTACATGAATGCGACGAGCTCGCTGTACCTGGGCCGCGGGCTGTTGCACCCGATCGCCTTGGAAGGCGCGCTTAAGCTCAAGGAAATCAGCTACATTCACGCGGAAGGTTACGCGGCCGGCGAGATGAAGCACGGGCCGATCGCGCTGATCGATGAGAACACGCCGACGGTGGTGGTGGCGCCGCGTGGCGTGAGCTATGAGAAGACCGCGTCCAACCTCGCGGAAATCCTGGCGCGTCGCGGTAAGGTCATCGGCGTCGGCGACGCGGACGACGAGCAGCTGCGGGCCATGTGCGACGATTTTCTGGCGCTGCCGCCGACCCAGACCTGGAGCGCGCCGATCGTGGCGGTGGTGCCTCTGCAGCTTTTAGCCTATCACATCGCGGACTTGAAGGGGACCGATGTGGATCAGCCGCGCAATCTGGCGAAGTCGGTCACGGTGGAGTAGCCGGGCGCGGTGCGCGGCCCGAACGCCGGGCCGAGCGGGTTTGTGTGACATTTTGGGCGGCGCCGCGGCAAAATCCGTCGACGCGCGAACACCACCACCTCTCCCACCCTCTGAGGCTACGGATTGATCGCATCTCATCGCAGCACCAGCCTTGCTCCCTCGGCGAGGTCCTCAAGGCGCCGCCATCCTGTATAGAGCGTTTGCCAGTCGGGTCTACCGTTACGCGGCAAGTGCCCACCAAGCTTGGCGATTGCGAGCAAGCATTGGTCGATCGTCGCCTTCTCGGTCAGCTTTGCCTTGGGCACCACGCGACGCAGGA
>CAIYWC010000088.1 GCA_903929795.1 uncultured Myxococcales bacterium
CGGATGCGCGGTGGACGCGCGCGCTGCGCATGGCGGTGCAGAACCTCGCCGGCGTGCCGAGCATCGTGTTTGGTCTGTTTGGCCTCGGCTTTTTTGTCCAGTTCGTCGGCGGCGGCCTGGACAACGTGCTGCACGATGGCAAGCTGGTCTGGGGCCAGCCCGGGCTGCTCTGGGCGGCGCTCACGCTGGCGACGCTGACCCTGCCGACGACGATTGTCGCCACGGAAGAGGCGCTGCGGCAGATCCCGGCGGCCCAGCGCGAGGCGGCGTATGCGCTGGCAACGTCGCGGTTTGAGGTCGTGTTCCGGCTGCTGGTCCCGCAGGCGATGCCGGGCATCCTGACCGGCGGCATTCTGGCCGTCAGCCGCGGCGCGGGCGAAGTGGCGCCCATTTTGTTCACCGGCGCGGCGTATTTCCTGCCGCAGCTGCCCAAAAGCCTGGACAGCCAGTTCATGCACCTCGGCTACCACGTGTACGTGATGGCGACCCAAAGCGCGGACGTGGAGGCCTCGACGCCGATCCTGTACGCCACCGTCGCGGTGCTGCTGACGCTGACGTTCACGCTCAACCTCGCGGCGGTCCTCGTACGCGCGCGGATGCGGGCGGCTTGAGCGACGGCGTTTGTCCCGGCGGGCAGTTTCATGGTACACACCGCGCGGCGTCAGGCGTGTGGCGTTCGAGACCTTCCTGCATCGCCTGCGCCAGCCGTCATTCGGCCCGGACCGCGGAGGACAGCGAGCTGTGAGCGTTCTGGACACCATCGACACGACCTTGACGCTGGAGTGGGCGCAGACGCGCACCGTCGCGACGCTGGTGCACCTGGGCGCCCGGACCGCGACCGTAACCGCGCTGCGAACGCCAGACGTGGGCGTGGAGTGTTTCCTGCGGCTGGAAGGCGACAGCCCGGCCGACACGATCGCCATCGACGGCGTGTGCATCGCGTCGCGCGACGGCGAATGGGGCGAATTTGAAGCCGATGTGGCGATCGCGCGGGTGGGGACGACGACGTCCGCCACGGCGCTGCGGGATTTCATCGAGCAGCACGAGATTGCCAAGGGCGGGACGGTCGCGGTCGGCAAGAACCGCGACAATCCGGACATCAAGCGCTTTGTCTACACGCTGCCGCACCCGGGCGTCGCGCTGCCGGCGACGCGCGGCAGTGAGCCGCGGGCCATGGCGCTGGAGACGCCGCGGGTGGGGCGGACGCTGCCGCTGGAGCCGGTCCGGCCGCCAGAGCCGACGACGCGGCCCGTGTCGACTTTTGCCCCGCGCCTGCCGAGCGCGCCGGTGGCCGATGTCCAGAGCCACCGCCTGCCGACGCCGCCACCGATGCCGGGCATTGAGATGGGCGACGTGGACGCAGAGCTGCGCGACATGCTGGACATGCTCGACCAGCGCGTGGGCCGGATGACGAGCGAGGAGCGCGATGCCGAGTCGCCGTCGCCGATTGTGCGTTTACAGCCTGAGATGATTGCTGATTCTCCGAATGACACCGCCGTCAATCCGATCTCGGGCGCCACGGATGACGAAGGGCCGATCCTGGTCGAAACCGTCGAGCTGTCCGACAGCCAGCCGCGGCCGGTGATGACGGTGCCGCAGGCGCGAGCGGCGTCGAAAAAGGGCCTGGTTGCACGGATTTTTGGCTTTGGTGAGAAGGGTAAGCCGGGTGAGAGCGCCGCGGTTGCCGACCCCCGTCCGCAGACGCAGCAGGAACCCGGGCCGCCGCCGGACCCGATGGCGGTCTGGGACCGGCCGGTCCGGCAGCCACAGAGCGGGCGCGGCATGGTGTCCGGCTCGCTGGTCGCCGTGCAGCAGCTGTTCTCGGTGGATCAGGCGGTGCGCACGGAGCGGCCCGTCACGTTCGAGTCCGGCAAGAAAAAGCGCCAGGGCACCGTTCTGCGGCTGTCCGAGAGCAAGCTCCGCGTGCGCGCGCCCGTGATGCCGACCCCGTACGAGCGCATCGCCATTACCCTGCCCGCGCCGCATGGCACCAAGGACACGGTGGTGATTCGCTGCGAAGTGACGCGGATTCGCGCGGCCGACTCCGAGGGCGGCGAGCAGTCTTTTGACGCCAAGCTGACCGGCGCGAACGATCCCGCGACGATGGCGCGGCTGCGCCTGTTGATGACGGAGATGCAGCCCATACTCGGCGAAGGTCCCTGATTGCGGCCGCTTGCGCGAGGACGCCGGCGGCTCGGGCGGATCATGGTGCTCTTGCCGCTGCTCGCGGCGCACGAGGCGCTGGCCCAACCGCCGGTGGCGCTGCCGACTGCGCAAACGCCCCAGACGCTCCCGCCGCCGCCAACGCCAACGCAGGCCGAAACGCAGCCCTGGCCGGTGGATTTGCCGCCCGCGGCGACGCCGGTGCTGATCGCGTGGCCCAACCCGAGCGCGCCGCCGGCGTGGATTCAGTGGCTCGGTTGGGCGCCGGATGGTCGCCGGCTGGCCTGGCGCCAGGGTCCGGAGTGGGCGCCGCTGCTGCCGGGGTCGCCCATTGAGATCGTCCGCCTCGACGAGCGCGGCGCCGTCCTGACAAATCTGCACCAGCGGGAAACGCCGGCCGTGGCGCTGAAGCAGCGGCACATTCGCAGCACGGAACCGCTGCCGGTGGAGCGCAAGACCGACCGCGACGTGCTGCTGCAGACCTCGACGGGCCGGCTGCTGGCGGTGGTGGTGCGCCCGGGGCGGACTTCCGTTGCGGCCATACTGGAAAAAAACCGCCATTCGTACGAACCTATCGCCCGGTGGCTGATTCGGGGACCAGCCAGCCGGGTGGATGTCATGGCATTTGAAGACTTAGGCCACCGCCTGCTGGCGCTGGTCGTGCACGCGGACAGCGGACCGCTGCGCCAAGCGCATCTCGCGGTCGTGCCGTTGTCGCGCAAAATCCCGGTCCAAGTCTCCTCGTTGACGCTGCCTGAAGTCGTGACTGCGACCGATCGGCGCCAGCCCTGATGGTTCGAAACCGCGCATGGAGCCTGCAATGACGACAATCCTCATCGTGGAAGATGAAGTGGACCTCCGCGAACTCGTGGCGCACCACGTGGTAGCCGCGGGCATGACCGCGCTGCAGGCGGGGACCGGCAACGAAGGCCTTGCGCTGGCGCGGAGCAAAAAGCCGGACCTCATCTTGCTGGACCTGATGCTGCCCGACATCCAGGGCGTGGAAGTCTGCCGGCGGCTGCGGACGGACCCGGCGACCGCGGGCACGCCGATCATCATGCTGACCGCGCGGACGGGCGAGGGCGACCGCGTCCAGGGCTTTGAGGCGGGCGCGGACGACTACGTGCCCAAGCCGTTCTCGACCCGCGAGCTGCTCTTGCGGGTGCGGGCGGTGCTGCGGCGCCGCGACCAGGCGACCCCACACGAGAGCGACCTCATCACGGGCGGCGGGATCACGGTGGATTCGGCGCGGCACATCGTGGTGGTCGACGGCGTGGAAGTGAAGATGACGGCGCTGGAATTCCGCCTGCTGGCGACGCTGATGCAGCGGCGCGCGCGGGTGCAGACGCGCCAAGTTCTGCTGGAAGACGTGTGGGGCCTGTCGCCCGATCTGCAGACGCGCACGGTCGACACGCACGTCAAGCGGCTGCGCGAGCGGCTGGGCCCGGCGGGCGATCACATTGAGACCGTCCGCGGCGTCGGCTACTGCTTTCGGATCCAGGACAACGCGTGAGCGAGCTGGAAGGCCTCGACGCCCCGGGCGCGGAAAAGCGCCGGCCCCAAGCCAAAGCGAACCTGTTTTTTGCCGTCCTGAACACGATGACCGACGGCGTCATGGTCGTGGACGATCGCCTGCGCGTCGTGGTGACGAACCGGGCGCTGCGCGAACTGCTGATCCTGCCGCCGAGCTCGGAAGGCCAGCCGCTGGCGCGCGTGCTGCCGGATGCGCGCCTGCGCGACGCGTTCCAGAAGGCGTTGGACGGTGATCCGTCACGCAACATCGAGCTGGATCACCGCGGGCTGCAACGGCGGACCTTTGACGTGCTGGTGACGGCGCTGCCGGACCACGAGGTCTGGGGCCACCGCGCGCTGGCGGTCTTTCGCGATGTGACCGAGCGTCGCGCCTTGGAGATCGTGTTGCGCGACTTTATCGCCAATGCCAGCCATGAGCTGCGCACGCCGGTGACGGCGATCCTGGGGTACGCGGAGACGCTGCTGGACATGCCGCCCAAAGATTTGAAATCGCTGAAGAAATTTACCGAGCCGCTCTACCGCCACGCCCAGCGGCTGACGACGCTCGTGAACCGGCTATTGGACCTCTCGCGCCTGGACGCCCGCACGTGGCAGCTGGATCTGCAGCCGGTGGCCGTGGAGCCGCTGGTCCAGACGGTGCTGGAAGGCCTGCGCGAGCCGGCGGCGGAGGCGGGGCTGTCGGTGTCCGTGCAGGTGCCGGCGCGGCTGCCCAAGGCGCTGGCGGATGCGGGCGCGCTGGACATCGTGCTGGGCAATATCGTGCAAAATGCCATCAAATACACGGCGCCGGGCGGGGGACGCATCGAGGTGCGGGCGCGGCTTGTCGAGGCGCAGGGCCAGCATCCGCCGAGCGTGGCGATCGCCGTCATCGACAGCGGCATCGGCATCTCGGCGGAAGATCAAGCACGCGTTTTTGAACGCTTTTACCGGGTTGATCCCGGCCGGAGCCGGCGCATGGGCGGCGTCGGTCTGGGCCTGTCGCTTGTCCGCGAACTCGTGCTGGCGATGGACGGGCGGATCGAGTTGACCAGCCAGATCGGCCAAGGCTCGCGATTCACAGTGCTGCTGCCCGTCGCCAGCTGACGTGCGGCCATTCGCCGCCGAGCCGGCACAGGCTTTGCGTTGTTGGCAAAAAATTGCCCGCGCCGTTGCGTTCGGGTAAGAATCGGCCCGCTGGCGCGTTTTCGCCGCAAGGAGATCGATGAAGCAGTACTTTCGCAATGCATGGGCCGTGATCGCGATTCTGGCCCTCGGCGCGTCGCTCAGCGCGTGTGGTTCGACCGCGAGCGCTGGCGGTAGCACCGACACCGACACCACTGCCGGCAGCGACGACACAACCAGCGACATCGCCGGCAGCGATGCCACAAGCGATACCGGCCCGAACGACGTGTGGGCGACCGACAACGCGCCTGGCAGCGATACCGCCGGCAGCGACGCCGCGACCAGCGATACTGCCGACAGCGATACCACCCCGAGCGACGGGCTGGCGAGCGATGTGACGTCGACTGCAGACGGCACGGGCGGCGACGCCAACAGCGACCCGTGCTCGCTGTGTCTTCAGTCGAATTGCGCCGCGCAGGTCGGCCCCTGTGCCGCGGACAAGACGTGCAGCGACGCGGCGAACACCATTGGAACCTGCATGAAGGCGGCGGCGGGCGACGCAACCGCGTCCCAAAAATGTGTGGACACGTTCACGGCGCTTGGCTCGCTGGAAGCGACGATGATCACGTGCGTCGAGGCGCACTGCAAGGCGGAGTGCCTGTAGCCGCGGAGATCTGAGCGCCGATGCAAACTCGTTCGCGCAGGCGCTCCCAAGCCGCGGCCGCGAACTGGCAGCGGCCCAAACCGCCCTGCCAAGCCCGAGCGCAGCGGGAGTGACTGATTTCAGGCGGTTCTTGGCCGCTGGATCAAACCACAACCTCGGTTTTCAGCCCGCTCGCTTCTTCGGGCCCGGGCCAGTTGCGTCCCACCAGGCAGCGCTGACTTTCAGTTCACGTCCGCGAACCGGGCCTTGCGGTATTCCGGCGAGATGCGGACGCCGTTGATGATCGTCGCGATGCACACGTCGCGCTTGTCAAAGATCGCGTCCAGCGGCCCGAGGATCCCGTCGCCTTCCTCATCGCTGATCTTCTCGATCGCCTCGACGTCCTCGTTGATCGCCTTGACGGCTTTTTGCAGCTCGCCGTACAGCTTGTACTCGGCTTCGTCCCAGTTGTAGATGACCAGCTGCGCCAGCAGGCCATTGCCGATCTCGAAGATCTCCTTGCGCAGCACGCGTTCCAGATGCGCGGCGTCGATCTTCGCCGGGCGGTAGCCCTTGAAATGACGGTAGAAAACCGCCCGATCGAGGCGCTCCAGCTCAGCCAGGAAAGTGCGCAGCGGCAGGCGCCGGGTCATGCGGGCGAAGAGCTTGGGGGACAGCTCCTTCAAGGCGTCAATCGCGTCCTTGTCGTCCGTGCGTTCGGGAGTGGCGTCTGGATTCGGCTGGCTGTTCTCGCTCATGGTCTCTCCGGTCAAGCCCACATGGGGCGCGCGAGTTTAGGTTTGCTGCGAGGGCTTGGCAAGTCGGCCGCGCAGGTTCGATACTGGCCCCGGAGGTGTCTGGTGCGTCAAACGCTGTTTACGGTGCTCTTGTTGATGTCGGTCGCGTGTCGACCCAAGCTGGATGACGCGGAGCCGCGGCTCAAGGCGCCCGCGTCGCTGCCGACGTTCGCGCAGGAGCCGCTGGCGGCGAGCATCGTCTACCGCGCGACGGAACTGACGAATGAGGCTACGCTTTCTCTCGCGCGCCACGACCTCGCCAAGGCCATTCCCCAGCTGACGGAAGCGCTGACGGTCGACGGCTCGCACGAAAAAGCGCGCTGGCTGCTGGCCCAGACGTTCCTGGAGGCCGGGCTCGGTTCGGTCGCGCTCAAGCTGATCGCGCCGCTGGCGGAGCACGAAAAGAACTGCGGGTGGTGTCTGGAATTTCTGCAAAAAGTCAAACAGGACAAGGTGTTCGACCGGCTTGCGCGCTCGTCGGAAGGCCACGCGCTGCTGGCGGATGTGCCGGACACGCCGCTGCCGTACACGGCGTGGGCGAAGTCGCTCGCGGCGTCGATCCAGAACGGCAAGCTGCCGGACATCGGCAAATACGCCCACATTACACTGCCTTTCGACCTCGTGCGCGCCTGTCCGGATTGCGAGGACCCGGCCAAGCGCCAGCCGCAGCGCCGGCCGCTCCAGGGCCCGTCGATGCTGACCAAGGTCGCGTCGCGGTTTGACCTTGTCCACCCGGAAAACGCCGGAATTCCGCTGATCGTTCAGGGCGAGCCGCTTTGCCGCGATCGCTGCTGCACCTGGCCGACGCCCAAGCCCGTGGCCCCGGCAACCGCTGCGCTGGAGCGCGTGTGCCTGCGGCCGACGTCTCCGACGCAGCCGACGCTGGCGGAGATCTCGCTGATTTTTGGTACTTCGCAGGCCCGTCCGGGGGCGCCGTCGCTGAAATAGCCGCGCCTACGCAGGCTTGGGCCGAAACGCCGCGATCCGCTCAGGGCGTGTCGTCAAAAACGGCCCACCGATGAGGTCGATGCAATACGGCACCGCCGGCATCACCGCGTCCAGGCACTCCGCGATCGCGCGCGGCTTACCCGGCAGGTTGATGACCAGCGACTGCCCGCGCACCCCCGCCGTCTGCCGACTCAGGATTGCCGTCGGCACTTTCAGCAGCGAGATTGCGCGCATCTGCTCGCCAAAGCCCGCGAGTTCTTTATGGATGACCGCGCGCGTCGCCTCGGGGGTCACGTCGCGCGGCGCCGGTCCCGTCCCGCCCGTCGTCACGACCAGGCAACACTGCGCCACGTCGCACAACTCCGCGATCGTCGCCTCGATGGTCGGCTGATCGTCGGCAATCAGGCGGGCGACGGGCTCCCAGACGCAGTTCAGGACTTCTTGAAAATACTGGATAATTGCCGGCCCGCCCTGATCCTGATACACGCCTTGGCTGGCGCGATCGGAGACGGTCACGATGCCGATGCGGATCTCGTTCATTTTTTGTACACGCAGAGGTTGGCGACGCAGCCCGGATTGGGCGCGATGCACTTGGGCGAGGCGTAGCCACAGCTGGCCGCGTAACCGGTTTGCAGGCAGTACTGTGCGTCCAACGCGGCAAGCGCGGACTGAAACCCGCTGACAAACTTGCTATTGATCCCCATTCCGCACGCGCCCTGACACGCGGTGCTGGTGCTGACGGTTGTGCAATCCGCGTCCTGCTGGCAGGCGTTGTCGCTTTTCGCCAACGCGCTGATCGCGTCCTGGAGCGCGGTCATGATCGCAGCACAGTCGATCGCATCGGCATCGGCATCGGCGCTCGCATCTGCTCCGGCATCGGCGTCCGCGACCGCTGCGTCCTTGACGCAATGGCCTTCATCGCAGCCGGCCGACACGTCGACCGCCGCATCGACAGCGGCCGTGTCTGTGACGTCCGGCCAAGTGTCGGGCGCCACCGCCGCATCCGCCACGGCGTCCGGTCCACCCGCAGCCGCAGTTTGTCCGCATCCGGCGAGAACTTCCGCGGTGCAAATGGCAACCCAGACATGTCGGCGCATGGTGTCCTCCGGTGCGGCCAAGGCAGCCGATCGCGATGGCCAAGTGTACCGCAATTCCACGGGAGTGCGCCATGCGGATGAGCCCCAAGGCTTCGCGCCTCGCGCCGTCGGCCCTCACGCAAGAACACTTGCTGCGCCGCGCCGATAAGTCTACGCTATTTGCCGGTTTTGCGAGGTACTTCCATGTCGCGTTTTCGCCGTGTTCATGCCCTTAGTCTGGTTCTCGCCCTCGTGTCGGCCGCGTGCGGTGACGGCTTGGCGACCGCTGCATCCAGCGCAGCCGCCGGCCTCGACACCAGCACAGCCGACAGCATTGCGTTGGCCCAGGACGCCTCGGCTGTCCAGGCGTGCGCGCCCAACGTCGTCGGCTGCAGCGGCAAGGACCGCTACATCTGCGCGCCCGACGGCTCCGCATTCGTCAAGGATCCTTGCGCTACCGGAACGTTTTGCGACAGTGGCAAGTGCGTCGCGTGCGTGCTCGACGCGGATTGCCCGCCGGGCAACGTCTGCACGGTGGACGGCGTCTGCCAAACACCGCGCCTCAAGTTGACGACCGACGCGCTCGCCAGCGGTCTGGTCGGCGCGCCGTACAAGGTCGACCTGGCGGCAACTGGCGGCCTGCCGCCCTACATCTGGACCGTCATCAAGGGCTCCCTCGCCGCGGGCTTGACGCTGGACGGGAGCAGCGGCTCGCTCGCGGGCACGCCCACCGCCGGCATCGACGACACCATCACCATTGAGGTCAAGGACCAAGCCGGCACGACCGACAGCAAGGATTTCGCGCTGAAGATTGTCGACAACGGCATCGTCATCACGACCGCGTCGCCGCTCAAGGGCGGCACGGACGGCGCTGCCTACACCGTCACGTTCGCGGCCCAGGGCGGCACGTCGCCGTACTTCTGGGGCCTCAGCCCGACCAGCGGCGCGATTCCCACGGGGCTGACCCTCAGCTCCGCCGGCGTCCTGGCCGGCACCATCAGCGGCGACGGAGCATTTGGCTTTGACATCAAGGTGTTCGACAACGGCTCGCCGACACTGAGCGCGACCAAGCACTTCGACCTGACCGTCGCGCTGGCGCCGCTGCAAATCGTCGGCACGCAACAGGTCGATTTGTACATCGCCAAGCTCATCGTGCTGCCGCTGATCGTGGTCGCGCAGGCGATTCCGGTCCCATATTCGGCGCAGCTCCAGGCCACGGGCGGCAAGAAGCCGTACCACTGGAAAGAGGTGCCGATGCCGGCGCTGGTGACCGGTTTCATTAAAAACGCTGGAATTCCAAAGGGCTTAACGCTTCAGGACGACGGCACGTTCTCAGGTGCCGTGACCGACCCGAGCCTGGTCGTGACGGTGGATCTGAGCCTGCTGAAACTGCCGTCCGTGAGCGGCTTTTTCTTCTCGGCGACGGTCACGGACAGCGAGGCGACGCCGCAGTCCCAGACCGGGCTGTTCGTGATGCCGACAGTGCCGATCGGCGGGCCGTGAACATCGGATTATCTGTCAACTAGATAAATATCCACTGCGGCCAGACCACAGCCTGCCCGACCGGACCGCGCGCACAACACCGGTGGCCCAGACAAGGCGCCACTTGCGCTCACGGCGTCGGCGGGGCCGCGTCGACGGCGAGCGGGTGTTCGCGAACGTCCAGCGGCTCGACCCGCATCCCCGCGCGCATGTCGACGTGGGCCTCCACCAGGTTCCAGAAGCTCCCCGCTACCGCTTGCGGCGCGTCCGAGATGTCTTCGCAGACGGCCCAGAGCGCCGGCCGACCATTGACCCGCACCAGGTCCAAGCCCGGCGTCGTGTCGGCCAACCGCAAGACATCGCTTGCCAACCAGCCATGCGTCGGCCCGCTGCCCGCCGTGCCTTGCCAATTCAGCGGCGTCTGGCCGATCGTCGCCGCCAGATCGCCCACCGGCAATCCCAGCCACACCGGCGTTTCATACCACCAGCCCATCGGCTGCATCCCGTCCAACGCGAGGACGAACTGCTGGGCGGCCTGTGGCGGCAGGTGCGCGTTCATCAGCTGCTTGGGGTCAACGCGCCGGAACGCCGTTGGAGCGAGCGTCGGCCGCGGACCTTGCCGCATGTCGGCCTTTCCCTGACCCTTTTGCGCGCGCTGCGCCAGCTGGCTGAGCGTCGGCGCCAGCTGCCCGGGGTCGTCCGCGGAGACCAGCGCGCCGCCCGCGCCCCACGCGTCAAGCACCCAGGACAGCGCCGGGTCCGCGCGGTCAGACAGCACGTGCACATCCCAGCCGCCCGCCAAAAGCGCCTCACGCACCGCAAAAAGCACGGCTCCCGATTCGGGCGAGGCGATCGACAGCCAGACCGTCCAAGCGCGACCGTCCCGCCCATCCACGTCCAGCGACTCCGGCACGCCGTCGTGCCCGCCGATCGCGTTGACGGCCACCAAGGCCTCATTGCTGGTCCGCAGCGCCAAGAGCCGCTGGCTCAGCGCGTCGAGGCTTTCCGGTTCCTTGCCTTCCGGCACCGAAATCACCAACCGCGCGGCGGCGCTGAGCGTCTGCGTGGTCGGCCGGAACACCTCCTTGCTCTCCGCAGCGACCTTGCGCATACCCCCTTCGATTTCCCGCACTTCAGCCGACGGCGGCGCGTCCACCAGCCAAAAGGTCGTCGGCGTGTGCCCGTTGCGCGCCTCCCGGGTGGGCTCGCCTTGCTCGACGGACACGTCGACCAGCCGGTCCATCGGCGCTGGCGCCAGCTTCTCGCCCGTGGCCGTCCAATGCCGCTCCAGCTTGATGTCGTGGACGGCGTTGCGGACTGCTTCCAGCTCCGGCGGCGCCCCGGTCGTCGGCTTCGCCAGCCACGCTTGCGCCGCGTCCACCACGTCGCCAAACGCGATGCCATGGCTCGCCAGCGCGGTCGGCGCGACGCGCAGCGCGATCACCGGCCGTACCGCCCCGGCCACATGAGACCGCGTCGTGCCGCGGGCAGCCTGCACCAGCGCGTCCACGTGCGCATCCACGTAGCGGGTCGCCTCGATGCGCCCACCGAGCGCCAGCATCTCCAGCGCCGCAGACGCCCGCGCCCCGCGCGCAATCGGCTCGATGACGGGAGCGGCGAGACCGGCCGGCGGCGCGGCCTGCCACGCACCAAGTACCACATCCGCCGCCGCTGGCCCCTTGAGCGCCGAGGGCGCAAACCGCACGACGGCACGTAGCTCTCCCGGGCGCGCGCGGGTCACGGCGACCTCGACGCCGGGGAGCGCGCGCAAGGCTGCCGCCATTGGGCGGGCGCGCGCGTCGACGGCCTCGGCATCCAGGCCAGGTGCCTCGGCGCGCAGCAGGACGTCCGTTGCGACGTTCGCGTCCCAGCGCGCCGTCGGCAACGTCACGCCTTGCCAGCGCTGCAGCTTGGGGTCAACCGGGGCGCGCACCGGTGCGGCCTGGGTCGGCGCCGGCGGGTTCGGGTGGGCTGCAGCCGGCGCCGGAGTCTCGCGATTGCACGCCAAAGCCGCCAGCGCCGCCAGAGGCACCAGCGACCGAATGGCCCGCTCGGCCGATTGTTTCCGCATTTCCACTCCACCACCGGCTGAACACGCCGCGCCAAGCATAGCGACCGCCCGGGCTGAAGCAAGCTGCCCGCCAGGCCAATCTTCGCGCGATCGGGTCGTCAGCGCGGGGGCGCCGGCTCGACTTCGATCGCGTTCGCCGGCAGGCAGCCTTGGCGGCCATTGGGCAGCCGCACCTGGACGCGCCCGTCGGCCAGCTCCGCCAGCTTGCGCACCTCCAGCCCCTCCGGCAGTCCCAGCTCATCCGCGTCCGCCTGGCCGAGGCACGGGGTCAACTGCGCGTCCTCCTCCACCACAACCGCTTGCACCAGCGCGCCGCGCTCCGCGTCCGCCCACAGCAGCGTCGCCAGCGCCAGCACGTGGAGGCTGCCCGCCACCGCGATCGCCGCGTGCAGCCGCGCGGGGTGGAGCGGCGGTCCCACACGCAGCAGCCGCCACGCCAACAGCGCGCTCGCGAGCAGGCCCGCCAGCAGCGCCACCGCGCCCAGCAGGCCGCGCGGCGCCGCCTGGGCAAAGACCACGTCCAGCGAGGCGGCCTCGTCGAAAACATGCAGCGTCGTGTGATGCCGGCGCGCCCGGTCGGTCAGCTCCGCCCGGACGCTCTGCAGATTGCTCTGAATCGCGGCGCTGAGCGCGGCGTCCGGCTGCAGCTGCGCCGCTGCCTGATACTGCGTCACCGCGCGCCCGAGCTGGCCGAGCTGGACAAACGTGTTGCCCAGATTGTAGTGCACGGCCGCCGCGGGCAGATCGTGGCTCAGCAGCGACTCGTAGCTGGAGCGGGCCTGAGCGAAATCCTGCTGTGCATAAGCGTGGTTGGCCGCCGCGAAGGCCTCGTCCAGCGTCGCGGCGTGTCCAGCTTGCGGCGGCAGCGCCGCGCCCGCCATCAACAGCAGCAGCACGGCCAGTGACTTCGCGCCCGCCGGCACCGCCGCGCGCAACAGCACCGCGTGGACCTGCGCCAAGTGTTGCCCAAGCCGCTCTGTCGTCTGCGCGAGGTCCTCTTGCCGATCGCCCGCCGGGGCAAAGCGGCCAAAATCGCAGTGCTGCAGGTCCGCGGCGAGCTGGCGCGCCACTTCATCCGGCACGTGTCGGCGCCGCAATTCGTCGACTACGCTCTGCTCCGTCAGCCCGCCGATCTCCAGCCTCGCGACCTGCGCGAGGTACTCCGCCACGACCTGCCGCGCTTGCGCGTACCCTTGGCCCGGCTCGCTCGCTGCCGCGCTCCGCAGCCGTTCCTGCGCATCCGGCAGCGCCGCCCGCCGTTGCCGTTCCGGCGCGTCGCGATCCTTGCGCCGCTTGACGGCAAAAACCAGGAGCGTCGCCGCCGCCAACAGCCACGGCAGCGCCAAAAGCGCATGGAACAGCCGCGTTTGCGTCCACGACCGCCCGTCGCTCGCCGCCAGCCGGGCTTCCAGCGCGTTGGGCCGCAGGGCGTCGCGCGCATGGACCGCGGCAGGCTTGTCCGGTTCCTGGCCGTCCGCCGCTGTCGCCGCCGCCGCCAGCGCTGTGCCGCGCACATCCAAGTCAAACGGGCCGATCGACTGCGCGTCAAACCGCTCCTGATACGGGTCAAACGACGTCCACGGCTGCGCCGGCACCTGCACATGTCCGGGCCGATCAAAGCTCAGCATCCACTGCCAGGTCCGCTTTCCCTGGATGCCGTTGGCGTTGCGGGTCACGCCTTCGTCGTCGCGGCCAGCCATCATTTCCGCAGTCATTCCAGTTACTTGCGGAAGCGCTGGCGGCTTGAGCCCCAGCAAATTGCCGTCGCCGCTCACGGTCACAACCAGCAGCAGCCGCTCGCCGGTCTGCACCTGCTGCACGCCCGTCCGCTGCGCACCCGCGCCACCCGCCGCCTGAAGCGTCGCGGCGATGTGCAGGCGGCCCACGTTGCCGTCGACAAAGCCCGCCGGACGACCTGCCGTCGGCACCGGCCGCACCTGCAGCGCGATTGTCGGCGCCACGGCCTTTTCGGCGCGCGCGTTCAGCGTCTCAATGCGGAACTGCGGCCCTTCCAGCGACAGCGGGCCCGGCGTCGCCGCCACCAGCAAATCGCGTACGGTCGTCTGCCGCTCGTACGGGTGGCCCGACAGCACGATCACCTCGGCGCGGGTCATCGTGTCGTCGTGCAGGTTTTCCGGCTCCAGCTTGCCGTAAACCGGATCGTGAACCGCGCGAATCCCGGCAATCTGCCGCTGCCGGGTCCAGTACAGCGTGTACGCGATGACAAACGGCTGGCCCACGTACGGCTGGTTGGTCGACAGCGTCGGGTGGACAAAATAGGGCTGGCCGATGAACGCGTTCAGGTCCGTTGCGCGCTCCGGCGGCAGGACGACTTCCAGCTTGGCCGGCGCAAGCACCTCCACCGTCAGCGTGTCCGACTTCGCCACGACGTTGCTGCCGTCCAGCAGCACCACCGGCCCCACCTTGAACGTGCCCGGCCGCGACGGCGTCGCCGTGTACATCAGCGTCTCGGTCCGCTGCATCGCGCCGCCGATCACGCTGAGCTGCTGCTGCTGGCCCGTCCGCAGGATCGTCCAGCCTTCGACCTCAGGCTCGGTCATCTCGTCAAAGCTGCCGCTGGCGCGCAGGGTGATGCGCACTTCATCGTCCAACGTCACTTTTTGCGCATTCACTTCGAGCGTCACGCGCGCGACCGCCCACGCCAAAGTCGGCGTGGCTGTCAGCGCCACCACGAGGATCGCGCGGACCAATGGGCGGGTCATCGGCACAGCTTACCAGTCCTTCGTCGGCGTCTGGTTCTTGAACGGCGATTTGCGCAGCGCTTCCTCCGCCTCCAGGTTGGTCGGGTTGTGATCCGCCCGCTGCATCTGCTGCTGCAGCGCCTGCTGATCGGGCGGCGGCTCCTTGGCGTCGTCGGCCTTTTTCTCCTGGTCTTTCTTGTCCTGATCCTGCTTGTCCTGCTCGTCCTGCTTGTCTTTTTCGTCCTGATCCTGCTGCTGGTCCTTCTTGTCAGACGGCGGCGGCGGCTCCTGGATCTGCAGCACGTAGAAATTCTCCACATCCTTGTCCGCCCAGGCGTGCAGCTTGATGACGCGATCCTTCTTTTCGCCCTTCACCGCCACGCCTGTCACCGCCGTGCGGCCTTTGCGTGCTTGCGGCGAGTCGTCGATCGGCGCCACCGACTTCTTGCCCTCCGCGCCCTGGCGCTGGCCCTTCGCCAGGCTGGTCTTGCCGGACTCGTCAAACAGCTCCAGCTCCACCGGGCCGTGCGACAGGTCATAGCGCGCGGTAATTTGCAGGTTCTGCGTGGCTTTTTGGCTTATCGCCAGCCAATCCTGGTCGCCTTTGCAGATCCGCATCAGCTTCTCGCCGTCCATCTCGATCGGCTTGGCGGTCGCCGCGGTGTCGTTGGGCTCAAACTCGTCGTTGCCCGCCGGGCAGGGCGGCAGAATCCGCAGCTTGAGCGCGTACGGCAGATCCAGCCGCGCGGCCCGCTGATCGACAACCGGCGGCGGCAGGTTGGCCGGCAAAATCACGTGCGAAATCGGCGCCGCTGGCGGCGCTTGCGGCTGCCCTGACGGCGCGGGCTGGCCCGGCTGCGGCGGCATCGGCACCGCGCGAATCCCCGGTGGCTGCGGCTGTGACGGCCCCGGCGGCGGCTGCGCGGCCTGACCGACCTGGATCGACCCAGGCGGCAGCGCCGGCAGCGGAAAATGCGGCGCCGCGACCCCGCCACCGGTCACCCGCACGCGGTACGTCCCCGGCGGCGGCGCCAGCACGGCAGCCGTGCGGGAAACCGTCTCGCCGCTTGGGCTGCCAATGGCTTGTCCCCAAATTTGTCCTTTGTCGTCCCAAACTTCCACCGTCAGCGCGCCGGCCAGATCCTGTGCGTCCGGGAACTCCTTGACGTCCGCCTGCAGGTCCACAAACAGGCTCTCGCCGGCTTTCAGCTCCACCGCGTACCAGTCGTCGTCGCCTGGGCACAGCTGCAGGCCCTCCAGCGGCGCCTGCAGCGACTCCGCCGACAGCGGGTTGGCCTGGACCGCCTGGTCGTTGTCCTCGTACGCGTCATCGCGCAGCTGGCAGGGCGGCAGGACC
>CAIYWC010000089.1 GCA_903929795.1 uncultured Myxococcales bacterium
CGTCAAACGACGCGTCATTGGGAATCAGCGTCGGCCACGCCTCGGTCTTGCACGGCACCCAGTTGGCTGCACCCGCGGCACCCGTGCCGTCGTCGACCTCGCACTCAAATGCCGGCAGTGTGCCATCGGTGCCGCCAGCCGACGCTGATTCCCAATGACGCGTCGTTTGACGAGACCTGCGCAAGCGCCAAGCACGCGACCAAGCAGACGATTCGCATCCTGTACCACAAGCCACCCGACAACGGTTCGCGGACGGCGACGCTGACCATCAACCACATCGACACGGTTACGCAGGCGGGCTCGGCGCCGAAGATCACACCGTTTGTCGTGAAGCTGGTGGCGAAAGTCGGCAATCCGACGATCAAGCTGGATCCGGCGACTGACGTCAATTTTGGCACGGTTCCACTGAATCAGGACGCCACGCGCACGGTGACCATCAGCAACCTGGGCGACGGCGATCTGACGATCTCCGCGATAACACTGGCGAAAGTCGCGCCGAAGTTCTTCAGCCTGACCACGGATACGGGCGAGAAATTCGACGGTTCAGCCTCGGCGATCGCGCTGCCGACGCCCTGGACGCTGACGCCGGGTGGCGCCAAGACGCTCACGGTGATCTTCCACGGGCTGGACTCGGTCGGCCACGGCGCGAACCTGACGTTTTCGTCGAACGACGCGCACAATGCCGAGGCGACCTTGACGATGGAGGCCAACCAGAAGGTCGCCTGCATCACGATCCTCCCGAATCCATTGCTGAATTGGGGCGGCGTGCTCGTGGGTCAGGCGTCGGTCAAGACGGTCAAGCTGACCAATTGCGGCTCGGAACTGCTCACGCTGAACAATTTCGCGCTGGCCAACGACCCGGACGCGGCGTTCCTGCTGGACCCGACGACCATTCTGCTGGGCCAAGCGCCTGCAGGACCGGCGCCGCTGACGCTGCAGATCAACCAGTCGGTCACGGTGCCGATCACGTGCACGCCGCCGGCAGCGCAGACCGCGCCGTTCACGGCGAACCTGACGTTCACCGACAACACGCTGACGCCGCAGAAGTCGGTGGCGCTGCAATGCACTGGCGTAACGACGAGTTGCGCGACGCCGCTGATCAGCTGCGTCGAGGGTGAGGAAGTGCCGCCCCAGTCGGTGATTCACCTGGACGCGACGGGCTCGCTGGCGCCGCCGGGTAAGACGCTGACGTACAAGTGGACCGTGAAGAGCCAGCCGCCGGGCGCGGTGGGGTACACGTTTTCGCCGTCGGATACGGCTTCCAAGGTGTCGTTTGGCACGTCGACCAACACCGCGAATGGGCCGCAGATTCAGCTGAATGTCGTCGGCGCGTATACGTTTGAGCTGACGGTCAAGGACAGCGACGGCAAGGATGGCTGCGGACCGAACGACTTCACGGTTCTGGTCAAGCCGGACGCCGGCGTGCACGTGGAGCTGCTGTGGGACACGCCGCAAGATACGGACAAGACGGATGATTCCGGCTCCGATCTGGACCTGCACTTCGCGCATCCGGACGCGGAGAAGGCCAACATCTGCACGAACCCGCTGACGCTGTGCGCGGGCAAGCCGTGCGCGTGCCAGATGGATGGCGACGGCGATGGCGTGCCTGACCCGTGGTTCAACAACCCGTTTGACTGCTATTGGTTCAATCCACAGCCGTTTTGGGGCGATCCGCAGCTGCCGGACGACGATCCGTTCCTTGCGCTGGACGACACCAACGGTTGGGGCCCGGAGAACCTGAACATGGCGGCACCGGAAAACGTGCAGTACCGCATCGGCGTGCACTATTGGGACGCCCATGACTACGGCGATTCAACCGCGACCATCAATGTCTACATCGACGGCGCGCTCATCGGCACGTTTGTGCAGCTGATGCACGAGTGCGACCTGTGGTGGGTCAAACGGCTCGATTACGCGAACAAGGCGCTCACCGATTTCCCCAACGCCGGCGCCAACGGTAAAGTGACTCCAGCGTACAAGGCGGAGCAATTTGCTGGCCTTAGCGCCAAGTGCCAGTGACAGACCAGCGCTGGCTGCCCAGGCAGTAGCGCGGTCGTTTGGGGGTTCTGCATGGACAATCGGCTCATTGGGACGCTGACATTCGGCTTGGCGTTGCTGTGCAGCGCGTGCGGCAACGACGCGGCGGCGACGGCGGGCAGCAACGCGAATTGTGCAGCGGGCGCGCTGTTGGATCGCAGCGGCAAGTTGGACCTGCGCGATCCGCAAAAGCTGGACGCCAAGGCCACGCCGTACCTGTTGGACGTGTCGGGCGTCGCGACGGGCAAGACCAAGGATCTGCAGTTCACGATCGCCAACGTCGCGGATCCCAGTCTCGCGGTGCCGATTCTGATCACGGGCATCGACGTCGTGGAGACCGATGAGAATGGCGCGGCGGTCACGTCCAATCAGTTCCAGTGCCTGGGGCCGGACGGTCAGGACTGCGCGATCTCGGCATTTCCCGCCATGATTCCACAGGGTTTTGACGCCGGATGTGCGCCAACAGGCGCCGTGACTGTCGCCACGCCGCTGACCGTGCACTACACGCGGCCACCGGCGGCCAAGACGCGGCACGTCAAGCTATCGATTCACCTCACCGGCGACGCGGCGTACGCGACCTCGACGCGCGATGTGTACGTCGACACGTCGTTTGGCACGCCCAAGCTGTCCTGCACGCCGAATCCGGTGGATTTCGGCGTCGTGGCTCAGGGAGCGTCGCCCGCGCCGATCCAGCTCAATTGCAACAACGTTGGCACCGCGCCGCTGGTCATCTATGAGGTTGATCTGCTGGGCACGTGGTACGGCGCCGTGGCTTTTGCCAGCCAGACGCTCGTGGTCGGAACGCCGGTGCAGCTGCCTGGCGGGCTGACGGTGGAGGCCGGCGGCAGCCTGGAGATGACGGTGTCGCTGGATGCGGACAAGGCCTCGCTGGCGCAGGCGGCGACGATGGTGATTACGAGCAATGACCCGGCCAATGGCACTTTGAAGCTGCTGATCAGCGCCAATTCGACCGGTCCGTGCCTGCAAGTGGCGCCTACGGCCGTGGATCTCGGGCCGGTGGGCCTGGGTCAAAAGGGCACGGCGCAGGTCGCGCTGACCAATTGCGGCCAGAATCCGCTGAATGTGACGAGCGCGATCATGCAGCTCAGTTCGGACGCGGGGCTGACGGTGTCCGCGCCGGGCGGGCTGTGCGGCACGGACTTGCCGACGGCGGCCAAGCCGTGGGTGCTGCAGCCCAAGGGCTCCTGTCAGGTCCAGGTCGAGTATGCGCCGCCGGAAGCTGGCGTGACGGCGAACGGCACGCTGGAGATCGACAGCGACGCGCCAGCCCGGACCGTGCCCGTGACCGCGAAAGGCGTGGCAGTCAGCTGCGGGTCGGCGTGCTTTTCCATGAAGGTAAACAGCCAGCCAATCGGCAACAGCACCGTGCCCAAGTCGGACATTGAGCTGGACGGGAGCTGTTCGACTGCGGCGCCCGGCCAGACCGTCGGTTCGTGGACGTGGACCTTGGCCGCGCAGCCACAAGGTTCGTATGCGTCATTTAGCCCCGCCAAGACGGGCAAGGTCGTCCACTTGCAGACCAACGTCGCGGGCACCTACACGATCAAGCTGGACACCGTCGATGGCGCAGGTGCGCCGGGCTGCCAGTCCAAGACCATTGATTTGATTGTGGTTCCTGATGACAAGCTGCACGTCGAGCTGACCTGGACGACGGCGGGTGATCCGAATCCGACCGACACGCTGGGCACAGACATGGACCTACACCTGGCGCACCCGAACGCGATCAAGGCCAATATGCCGGATGCCGACAAGAATGGCGTGCCGGATCCTTGGGGCAATCTGTGCGATTGCTTCGTGAACAATCCCGTGACCACCTGGGGCGCCGATCCGAGCATCAACAGCGCCATCAATGATCTGGACGACACGGACGGTTGGGGTCCGGAGAACACCAACATCAACACGCCGGAGACCGGGCTGACGTATGCAATCGGCGTGCGCTACTGGTTTGACAAGCCGACGGACGCCAAGACCGGCAAAGTGCCGATTGACCCGTCAACCGGCAAGCCATACGCCAGCATGGGCCCGTCGATCCCGCGTATTCGCGTGTACTTGGACGCGAACGCCACGCCGGCGTTCGACACGCAAAGCAAAGGCCCGTCGATGGTCATGGGCGACATGTGGTGCGTGACCGAAGTGACGTGGCACACCAACGCGTTCGCGCCATGCAAGGGCGCTGATGCCAATGGCAATTTGCTGACGCCGCTTTACCCGGTCTATCCGCAGGTTCTTGCGCCCTGTAACTGAGTGCGGCAACGGCCGCGGCGAAAAAGCATGCGTCAAAGATCACTAAGCTCTTGACCACGCATGGGAAGTCGGCTAGATTCCGCCGCGCTGTCGCACCCCGCATTGGTCGCGGTGGCTTGCGCTCCGAACCAGTTTTCCCACCCCGGCCTGTGTCAGGTCGCTCGCGAAAAGGTCAATCCATTGCCCAGTGACAGTGCCGGTGTTTCACGTCAATTGCGTGGGACAGCAGCCTTGGAATGAACGCTCTGAGAAACGCCAATTCGTCGCGCGGTCATCGTCGAAAGTACGCAAAATCCTTCGCCGTTCACGCACAGGCCCCTACCGCCGTCCAGGCAGAAACAATGAGGCATAAGTCATGACCAAGTCCGACCTGATCGAAGCCGTCGCCGCCAAAGGTTCCTTGACCAAGGACAAGGCGAGCATCGTCGTCAACTCGATTTTCGACCTGATGGTCGACGCGCTCAAGAAGGGCGACCGCATCGAGATCCGTAATTTCGGCAACTTCACCGTGCGCAAATACCCGGCGTACACGGGCCGCAATCCCAAGACTGGCAAGCCGGTCAAGGTCGGCGAGAAGAGCATGCCGTTCTTCAAAGTCGGCCTCGGCCTGAAGGCGAAAGTCGACAAGAAGTAAGCGAAAGGCGATCCAGCAATGGTTTCGCCCTGTGAATTCGCGTTTGTGGCATGGCCGTTCGGGGCGCTTTTGCGGCGTTTCGGGCGGCCGTGTCATTTCACGGCCTTGGGCCGCGCTGTGGCAGCCATTCGGCGCCCGTCGCCGCGGCCGCGCCCCCCTCGAGGTTCCCATGCCCAGTCCCCACCTCCCCATCGCCCTGCCCGACCTGCCGATCGCGACGGTCGCCGCGATCGCGCCCTTTGACGGCCAACGCGTGCAGGTCCGCGGTTGGCTCTACAGCCGCCGCTCGAAAGGCAAGCTCCATTTTCTGCAAGTCCGTGACGGCACAGGGATTATTCAAGCGGTGATGTTCAAGGGCGACGTCGACGAAGCGACCTTTGCGTGCGCCGACCACCTGAGCCAGGAGACCTCGATCCTCGTGTCCGGCACTGTGCGCCGCGATGAACGCGCGCCCAGCGGCTACGAGCTGGCCGCGGATGGCTTGACCGTTGTCCAAGCCTCGGCCGCCGACTATCCGATTTCGCCCAAAGAGCACGGCGTAGCTTTCCTGATGGATCACAGGCACTTGTGGCTGCGATCGCGCCGCCAGCACGCGATCCTGCGGGTGCGCGCGCGCATCGTGAAGTCCATCCGCGACTTCTTTGACAGCAACGGCTACCTCCTCCTGGACACACCAATCTTTACGCCGGCGGCGTGCGAAGGCACGTCGACGCTGTTTGAGACCGAATACCATGGCCAAAAGGCGTACCTGAGCCAATCCGGCCAGCTGTACAACGAGGCGAACGCCATGGCGTTTGGCAAAGTCTACACGTTTGGCCCGACGTTTCGTGCGGAAAAGTCCAAGACTCGCCGGCACTTGACCGAGTTTTGGATGGTCGAGCCTGAAGCCGCCTATCTGAATCTGGACGGCGTGATGGATCTGGCGGAAGGCCTGATGACCACGATCGCCGCCGACGTGCTGCGCGATTGTGGCGCGGAGCTGGACACGATCGACGCAATCCGCAGCGAGGTCGAGGAGCAAAAGCAGCTCAAGCCACGGCGCGAGGCGCTGGCGCTCATCCAGGCGCCGTTTCCGCGCATCGACTATGCGGACGCGGTGGCGATGCTGCACACGCTCGGCAGCGACATGCCGTACGGCGACGATCTGGGCGCGGACGACGAGACGATCCTGACGCAGCAATTTGCGACGCCGATCTTCGTTACCCGCTATCCTGCTGAAGTGAAGGCGTTTTACATGAAGCGCGATCCCGATCGGCCCGATCGCGCTTTGTGCGTGGACATGCTGGCACCGGAAGGCTACGGCGAAGTCATTGGCGGCGGCCAGCGGGAAGACGACCATGACACGCTGCTGGCGGCGATCAACAAGCACCAGCTGCCCGTGGAAGCCTTTGATTGGTATCTGGATTTGCGCAAGTATGGCTCCGTGCCCCACGGCGGTTTTGGCCTGGGCCTGGAGCGGACAGTCGCGTGGGTGTGTGGGCTGCCGCACGTGCGCGAGACGATCCCTTTTGCCCGCCTGATGGATCGGCTTCGCCCGTAAGATCGCCGCGGGACAGTCCGCCGTTTGACACACTTCGCCGGTCAAGCTAGCTTCGCCGCAATCATGCGGCTCAGGTCAGCGGCGTCCTGAGTCGACGCACTTTCCCGCAACCGCACAACAGGATCTGATGCCGAAGAAGGCAGCGCCAACTGAGCCAACCAACGCGGTCGATGCCGCGGCGGTGTCCACGCGTCCCGCGCGCGAGGCGATGGTGCGCGAAGTTTTCGGCCTGACCGACGTGGGCTTGGTCCGCGACGGCAACGAAGACGCGCTGCTGCTGCTGGATGACGAGAGCCTTTACGTCGTCGCCGACGGCATGGGCGGCCACAGCGCGGGGGAAGTGGCCTCTGCCTATACCGTGGAAGCGCTGCGGGATTTCTATGAGAACCCCGACTTTACTGCGCGGATCCAGCGCTATTGGCGGCGGCTCAAGCGCAAAGGCGAGACTGGCCTCGATCGGAGCGCGCAGAGCTTGCGGCTGCGCAAGGCGGCCGAACGGGCCAACCTGACGGTCTACACGATGGCCCAAACCCACGAACAGCTGCGCGACATGGGCACGACGCTCGTGGCCACCAGCTTCGTTGGCAACCGCGTGTACGTGGCGAACGTGGGCGACAGCCGTGTCTACCGGCTGCGCGGCCGCAAGCTGACGCAGCTGACTGAAGATCACTCGCTGCTGAACGAATACATCCGGATGAACCTTTTGCAGCCCGACGGGATCGAGAACTTCCCGTACCGCAACGTGATTGTTCGCGCGCTGGGCCTGCAAGAGGCCGTCGTCGTGGACATTACGGTCGCGAGCGTGCGCCCGGGCGATCAGTTCCTGTTGGCGAGTGACGGGCTGACCGACCTGGTGCGCGATCCTGACATCCGCGACATCATGCTCGGCGCGCCGACCGCGGAGGTGGCCTGCTATCGGCTGGTCGAGGCCGCGAAGCTGCGCGGTGGCCACGACAACATCACGACCGTGCTCATTCGCACGCATTCCGCGGATTGGCAGCCCACGCATTCGCCGCTGCCGCCGCCGCCACCGCCGCCCGATTTTCCGCCGCCGCTGCCGACGAACTGAGCGCAGATTCAAGGCAGCCGTGTCCGCATTTCCCACCATTGCAGTCAAGTCGAGGGTCTGATGACGCGTCGTTACAAAGTCGCCGTTTTGGGCGCGACCGGAGCCGTGGGTCGCGAAATGCTGGCCGTGCTCGATGAGCAGCGGTTTTTGGCGAGCGAAGTGATCGCGCTGGCGTCGTCGCGGTCGGTCGGCGAGGAAGTCGACTTCGGCAACCGCAAGCTCAAGGTGCGGCTGGCCGAACCGGCGGCTTTTGACGGCGTGGACATCGTGCTCGCGTCCGCGGGCTCCAGCGTCTCCAAGCTGCTGCTCCCCGAAGCCGTGCGCCGCGGCGCGCTCTGCATCGACAATTCCTCGGCATTTCGCATGGATCCGGACGTGCCGCTGATCGTCCCGGAGGTCAATCCAGAGGCGATGGCGGGGCACAAAGGCTTGGTTGCGAACCCAAATTGCTCCACGATTCAGATGGTTGTGGCGATCAAGCCGCTTCACGATGCCGCGCGGATCGCGCGGATCGTGGTCTCGACGTACCAGTCGGTCTCCGGCGCCGGCAAGAAAGGCATCGACGAGCTGTCCAACCAGACTATTTCACTGCTGAATCAGCGGCCATTTGACGTCACCGTGCACCACGCGCGCATCGCGTTCAACACGATCCCGCACATCGGCACGTTCATGGACAACGGCTACACGGACGAGGAATGGAAGCTCGTGCGCGAAACCCGCAAAATTCTTGGCGAACCTGAGCTCCGCGTGTGCCCAACGTGCGTGCGCGTGCCGGTTTTTGCCGGTCATTCCGAGTCGATCGCCCTGGAATTCGAGCGGCCGATGTCTGCCGCGCAGGCGCGCGCGATTCTGGAAGCCGCGCCGGGCGTGACGGTGGTGGATGATCCGGCAGAAAAGCGTTACCCGATGCCGATGGACTGCGCCGAAAAGGACGACGTGTTCGTGGGCCGAATCCGCGAGGACCTGAGCGTGCCACACGGGCTGTGCCTGTGGGTCGTCGCGGACAACTTGCGCAAGGGCGCGGCGACCAACGCGGTGCAGATCGCGCAGTTGGCCGTCGCGCGCGGCTGGGTGCACGGCGCGCCGCACTGACGGCCGGGAACTTCGATCGGCGCGAAGGCGCGTTGGCGCCAGACCCGCGCGAATTTGCCAGAATGGCACGCCGGCGCGCAGAGCAGGCTGCATGTGTGCCGCCGCGGCAGTAGCGACAACCGGGGCGCGCGGCCAACTTCAAGTGTCTACACGGTAAAGCTGCGTGGCGAATTGGCACGGACTGTGCATGATACACGAGATGGTGCAGAGGACCGCGCACCCGGCGAGAAGCGAGACGATGAAACGGCCGACCCACACACACCTGTTCTCTCAGTTCACGGCGCTCGCGCTCGTCAGCCTGCTGGCCGCGCCGGCGTTCGCCGCAATCGTCCGCATTGACTCGATCGCAGCGACGGCGAAGTGCGATTTCACACCGGATACGACCCGTTTTAGCCAGCCGCCGTTCCAGGCTGCGGACTCAACGCACACGCACAACCTGAACATCGCGGATTGCAAGGCCATTTCCACAGTCCAGAACTGTGCGCGCGTGGAGTTCAACTGGACCTGGCAGGACAAAGCGACGCAGGCGCCGTTGAATTTCACGCCAACGTACGGCATCAAGATCTCGGCGCCGGGCCAAAGCTGCGACGTCAACAACATGGTCGAGACCAACACGACCGGCTGTCAGGTTTACATCCAGAACCACGCGTTTTCAAACCCGTTGACGACGTCCGGCGAGCTCACGGACATCGACTTCAAGCAGATCCTCGGCGTCTACGGCGCCGATCCGGGCGGCGCGAACTGCAATGCGGACGTCGAGGCCGACGCGCAGATCTACTTCATCCTGCCGTCCGGCAGCTCCGTCGGCGGCACGACCTCGGGCTGGCTGGGCACGTCGATGAACGTGCACCTCGATCTGGCGCCACCTGCGACGCCGACGATGAACGCGCCGGCACCGGGCAACGCCAACCTGCACGTCTCGTGGTCGCAAAATGACACGACGGACACGACTGTCGGCGCACGCGTCTATTGGTCCGATTCGCCGTTTACACCGGACATTGCGTCGGCACAAGCCAATCATTCCGATACGTTGACGGCCACCAGCTACCAGATCACTGGCTTGACCAACGGCACGACCTACTGGGTATCGGTCACCGCGGTTGATCCCAACGGCAACGAGAGTGGCGGCGCGCCCGTGGCAACCGCGATCCCGGTCATTACCTACGACTTGTGGAACAGCTATCAGGCCGCGGGCGGTCAGGAACAGGGCGGCTTCTCGCCGTGCAGCGCGCGGCCCACCGGCAACGCGGGCCCGCTTGCGCTGCTGATGCTTGGCGCGGTCCTGCTGCTGCTCATGGCGCGGCGACGGCGGGTCAAACTGCGGTTTGCCCTGCATCTGGTCGTTGCGCTGCTGGTGATCGCGCCGCTGTCGCTGACGGCGGAGGGTCAGGCGTCCTCGCCGCAGACCGCCAGCATCGACCTGCGGGTCGCGTCGTACAAGCCCGGAATCGACAACGCTTTTGTCGGCCACACGCCATACGCGGACGTGATGAAGGACTCGGACTTCACGTTTGGCATCAACATCGACTGGCGGGTTTGGCACTCTTTTGGCGAGCTGGGCGTGGGCTTTGGCATCGGCCGCTGGTCGCATCAGGGCACGTCCTTGCTGGCGGACGGCAGCGCGTCCAACGACACCACGAACATGACGATCATCCCGCTGACGCTGGACGCGGTCTACCGCTTCGACATCTTGGCACAACGCTATGAATTCCCGATTGTTCCCTACGTCCGCGCCGGCTTTGTCTACGGCCTGTGGTGGATGACGGACGCCGTGAACAACGTCAGCGCGTACACGACGCCGGCGGGCAAGACGCTCAAGGCGATCGGCGGTACCGGCGGCCTGGAAGGCACGTTCGGCATCCGGCTTCTGCTCGACGTCTTCGAGCCCGGCGCCGCGCGCAGCTTCGACATCGAGATGGGCGTAAACCACAGCTACATCTTCGCCGAGGTGCAGAAGCTTTGGCTGAACGACTTCGGCAGCAGCAAGTCGATCGACCTGTCGGACACGGTGCTCGCGTTCGGCTTGGCGTTCGATCTGTGAGCGAAGTGGCCGCGCAAGCGCCCGTCCGCGCCGTGCGCCTGTGGGTGCAGTTTGATGGTGGCGAATTCTGCGGTTTCCAAAAACAGCTGACTGATCGCACGGTTGCGGGCACGCTGGAAGACGCGTGGCACAAGATGCTGGGCGAAACCGTGATCGCGCGATCGTCGAGCCGGACGGACGCGGGCGTGCACGCGCGACGCATGCCCGTGCTGATCCGCACCGAAAAAACCATCGCTCCCCGCGGCCTGATGCTGGGCCTGAACAGTTTTTTGCCTAGTGATCTCGCGGTGCAAGAGGCACAGGACGTGCCCGCGGATTTCGATGTCCGCAACGACGCCGTCGGCAAGCGCTACGTCTACCGGCTGTGGGTCGCGGAGAGCCGCGCGCCGCTGTGGCGCCGCTATGCCTGGCAGGTTCGCGGACCGCTGGACACCGCGGCGATGCAAGAGGCTGCCCGACATTTGCAAGGTGTCCATGATTTCAGCACGTTTCGTGGCGCAGCCTGCGTCGCCAAGTCGACGGTGCGGCACATTCGCCGCGTGCACGTGGACGCCAGCCAGCTGCCGCTCGTGCAGATCGAGGTGGATGGCAACGCGTTCCTGCTCAACATGGTACGGATCTTCGCGGGGACGCTTGTCGACATCGGCCGCGGCCGCCTCAAGCCCGAGGAAATGCCGGCAATCCTCGCGTCGCACGATCGCACGCGCGCGGGGCAGACTGCGCCGTCGCACGGCCTGACGCTGGACGAGGTGTTCTACGGACCGCCCGGTGCGCGCCAAGGGCTGGACTACAAGAACCTGTTGGCGCACATGGAAGGCGCGCGCAAGGAATGAAACTTCCTGTATTCACTTGAAATTTTTGAACTGGCCCGGCGCTACTGACAGCCCGCGCCGGCGCCGCTCTGGACGCACGTTTCACTCAGTGCGGTGCAGTCCATGATCGCGACCTTGCTGTTTTGGCAGTAGACCCAGGCGTTGGCCACGCATTTGCCGATGGTCGTGATCACGCCGCCGCACGCCGCGCCAACTTGCGGTTCGCAGACGCCCGCCGGGCAGCCCCAGCCAGTCGGACACGAGCCACACGAGCCCCCGCAGCCGTCGTCGCCGCACTTCTTCACGGTGCCGTCGGGCAATTTGCAGCTGGGCTTGCAGACTTTTTGGACGCAGGCGTTCTTCTGGCTGGGGATGTCAAAGCCGCAGGTCTTGGTGTCGGCGGGCAAGACGGTCGTGCAGTCCAGCGCGATCTTCTTGGCGAGTGCGTCAGTGCCCTGGCAGGTCAGGAGCACGTCGCCGTCGCAGGTGCCTTTGACCAGGTCGATGCCCGCGCACGCCGACTTGACGCACAGGCCGGCGTCCGAGCAGTACTCGATGGACGCGCAGAGCCCGCAGTCCTTGCCGCAGCCGTCGTCGCCGCAGACCTTGCCGGTGCAGTCGGGCTTGCAGTCATTGGGGTGGCACAGGAAGTCGATGCCGCAGTTGAAGCCGGCGTCGCACACGCCGCACTGGCCGCCGTAGCCGCAGCCGTCGTCGCCGCACATTTTGGTCTTGCCGGCGAGCGTGGTGCACTGCTTGGTGCAGGGTGCGATGCATTTGGTCTGGTCGGGTGCGCAGATCTGGCCGCTGCTGCAAAAGCCGCAGACCGAGCCGCAGCCGTCCGGACCGCAGGCCTTGTTCATGCCGGTCGCCGCGATTTTGCAGGTTTTTTGGCAGTTGGCGGGGATGTCCGGCAGCGTGGCGTCGGTAATCGTCTGGTCGGTGTCGCCGTCCTGCGCGTCGGTGCCCTGGTCGCTGCCGTCGGCGGCGGCGTCGTCCACGGGCGGCGCGTCACTGGCGATGTCCAGCCCGGCGTCGGCGTTGACGTCACCGGCCGCGGCGTCATCGGGTGTCGCCGTCTTCTTGGCGCCGCAAGCCATCAGGCAACAACAGGAAACGACGGCGGCGAACAGGCGAAACGACATCACGGGAACCTCGGGCGACACGCCGAAGTGATCAGCGCTCGTCCAGCATAGCGGCCGCGGCGCGGATCGCCAAGATCGGCGTGGATTGCCAAAATGGCACGGTGCGCGCGGTTCGTTTGGCGCGGCGTGCCAGTGCGGCGCGGCGCTTGCGTCCCATCGATGGGCAAACCGGCGGATCAATGGCGATCTTTTTTTACACAAGCTGGCACGAAGCTTGCTTCTATGGCGTACGGGCCAGTGCGCCCTGACTCAAACGCGCCGATGGCGGCGCGCGGAAGACAAACGGATGGAGACCCTGATCAAACGGCACTTCTGGGTGATCAACCTGCTCGGGTTGGGCGTTATCGCTTGGCTTGCGGCGGGGTCGATCAACGCGGGCATCGGCGTGATGCTGGCGCAGGCTGGCCGCGGCGAGGACAAGGTCAAGATCGCGGCGGCGACAGGCGACACGCGCGTGCAAAAGCGCTTGACGGACGGGCGCTTGCGCGATGAGTCCGGGGCGCTAATCTACGGCCGCAGCATCTTCATGATCGAGGAACCGCCGCCGCCGCCGGAAGAGCCGGAGGAAGGCGAGGGAGGCACGGAAGGCGCGGACGGCGTCGGCGAGGAGAAGCCGCTGGAGGCGACCTACGAGCCGACCACGCTGCCGATCAAGCTGCTGGGCACGATGGTTGTGAAGCCGTCCGCGTTCTCGTCGGGCTCGGTCGAGATCGACAAGAAAGAGCAGAAGGTCGTGTCCGTCGGGACGGTGCTGATGGACGGCAAGGCGGAGGTTGTGCTGATCGCGCGCAACTACTTGGTTTTGAAGGAAGACAACAAGTTGACCGTCGCGCTGATGTTCACCGGCAAAGAAGGCGAAGCGCCGGCGACGCCCGGCCAGCCCGGACAGCCAGGCCAGCCCGCGCCGCCGACGGAGCGCGCGCCGGTTCGGACCACGACGCCCGCGCCAACGGCCAAGGTGGGCGAGGTTCAGGGCGTCAAGAAGACCGGCGCGTATTCGTACGAGCTGGACCGGGCGCACGTGAAGGAAAAGATCAAGGACGTGACCAAGCTGGGCGGTGAAGTGCGGCCGGTGCCGAACTACCACAACGGCAAGTACGAGGGCGTGAAGATGCTGGGGATGGGCGATTCGAGCCTGTTCAAGGAAATCGGCTTTGAGAACGGCGACATCTTGGAGGCCGTGAACGGCGAGAAGATGGACAGCGCCAACAAGTCGCTGGCGCTTTATGAAGCGCTGAAGAGCAAATCGCGGTTGACCGTGCTGATTGAGCGGGACGGGATCGCCAAGACGTTGCGCTACACGATTCAGTGACGGCGCGCGACGATTCATGAGTTTTTTGGCGCCGCAAAGCGCACGCCCGGCCGACCAGGACCGCGCGAGATGAAAAGGCAACAGGCAAGACATGCTGAGTCATAACATGAAGTTGAAGATGGTGCTGGCCGCGTCGCTGGTGTTCGCGGCGCAAACGGCGTTGGCGCAGGCGCCCGCGGGCGGCCAACCGGCGGCGCCGGGCGATCGGACGATTCCGGTGCGCACCGGAACCGGCACGCTGAACAAGACCGGCAAGCCAGGCGAGCTGAAAGCCGGCGGCGGCATGGGCGTGCTGAAGCGCAACAAGGCCTCGCTCGACCCGAGCTACGATCCGGCTGAGGCGACCAAGAAGCTGGGCAACAAGGATGACGACCCGGCGCCGGCGCGCGGCGGGGGCGCGGACAAGGCACTGCCGAGCGTGCTGGGCGGCGGCGTCGATGCGACGGACAAGAAACTGCCGGAGGACATCATCAAGTTCACGGCGAATTTTGGCGCGGACATCCGCTGCAAGAAGATCCCGCCGAGCGCGCGCGTCACGATGGACTTCCAGGACGCGCCGATTGAGGCCGTGACCAAGCTGCTGTCGTGCTGGACCAACCGCAACATCATGATCGACACGCAGAAAAAGGGCGGAAAGATTACGATTTTGTCGCCGCAGCCGGTCAGCGTCTACGAGGCCTACCGCGCATTCCTCTCCGCGTTGGCCGCCAACGGCCTGACGATGACGCAAAAGGGCAGCTTCTACCACATCGTCGACAACGCCGACGCGCGCGCGGGTGGCGCCAGCGTGCTGGGCACCAAGTCCGCAGTGCCGTCGGACGACAACATCGTGACTCGGCTGATCAAGCTGAAAAACGTCGACGCGAAGGACGTGGAGCAGCTGGCCACCAAGTTCAAGTCCAAAGCCGGCGACGTTTTTGTGTATCCGCCGAATAACACGCTGATTATCACGGACACGGGGACCAACATCCAGCGGATCATGAAGCTCCTGTCGGACGTGGATCTGCCGTTGGGCGCTGAGAAAATCTGGATTCGCCCGGTGCAGCACATGGATGCGGGCGACCTGGTGGAGAAGATCACGGCGATTTTTGACGCGGGCGGCAAGGGAGCGGCGGCGCCGGCCGCGGGCAAGGATGCGGCGCCGCCGGGCGTGCTGCCGTCGACCGCGAATAAGGTCGTGCTGACCAAGGTCGTGGCGGACGAGCGGTCCAACCAGATCATTCTCATCGCGACGCGAACGAACTACCTGAAGGCAGACGCGCTGATCCGCAAGCTGGACGTGCCGATTCCGGGCGAAGGTGGGATGCACATTTACCATCTGGAGAACGCGGATGCGGAGGAAGTGTCCCAGGCGCTGTCTGGCCTCACCGGCGCCGGTGGCGGTGGCTCGAGCAAGACCAAGACCAGCGCCAGCGGCACCTCCAAGACCGCCGGCGGCTCCAAGGGCCCAAGCGGCGGTGGCGGTGGCACGGCGTCTCTGTTCGAAGGCGACGTCAAGATCACGGCGTACAAGCAGTCGAATTCGCTCATTGTTCAGAGCTCGCTCAAGGATTACCTGGCCTTGCAGAAGATTGTCGCGGAGCTGGATCGTCGCCGCAAGCAGGTCTACGTCGAAGCCGTGATCATGGAAATCTCGACCTCGAAGAACCGCAAGATGCAGCTGGCCGGTTCCGCGGGCACGACGTTCGATATCGGCGGCTCGTCCGTGCCGCTGCTGTTTGGTTTGGGCGGCCTCGGCATGGGCGGCATTGACCTGAACCAGCTGAATCAGGGCGGTTTTGGCGCCGGCATGCAAGGCCCGCTCGTCAACGTGAACGCCGGCAACACTGGCACGGGCACCTCGTCCGTGGCGGCAGCGACAACGCTGTCCATTCCGGCATTTGGCTTTCTGATTCAGGCGATTCAGGAGAATTCGGACGTCAACGTGCTGTCGACGCCGTCGATCCTGACGCTGAACAACGAGGACGCGGAGATCACGGTCGGCCGCAAAATCCCGTACCGCTCGCAGTCCATGGGCGGCATGGGCGGCCTCAGCAGCTTGATGGGCGGTTTGGGCGGCATGGCCGGCGCGATTCCCGGCATGGCCAGCGGCATGATGGGCGGCATGGGCGGCATGATGGGCGGCATGGTCCAGCACCTGGACGTGGACCTGACGCTGAAGATCACGCCGCAGATCAACGACTCCGACTTCATCAAGCTGAAGATCGACGAGCAGCTGAACGAGGTCGAAGGCATTGATCCCAACCTCGGGCCGACGACGTCCAAACGCAAGCTGACGGCGTCCGTGGTGCTGCGCGACCAGCAGCCGGTGGTCATCGGCGGTTTGGTGACGGATCGCGAGACAACCGGCGTGACCAAAGTGCCGCTGCTGGGCGACCTGCCGCTGCTGGGCATGCTGTTTCGCAAGACGACCAAGCTGATCGAGAAAAAGAACCTGATGCTGATCATCGTGCCGCATATCATCAAAGATCCCAGCGACTTGGAGAGGCTGCACGAGACCAAGATGGCGCAGATTCGCGAATTTGCCGACGAGCTGGCGACCAAGCGCAAGGAGTACGAGGGCAAGATCGACTTCCGCAAGAAGAAAGGCTTTCTGGAGTCGCTGTTTCAGGCGGTCGACAAGGCGGCGGCGGAGCGCAAGCTGGCCGAGAAGGCGTATTTCGACAACATGGACGTCGACATGGTCGGCAGCCCGGATTCGCACAACCTGGAGCACGACGACTTCTCGGACAAGAAGGAAGAGGAAGCTCCAGACGCGACCGAGCCGGACATCATTGAGCTGCCCGCGGGTGAGGGCAAGCCGACGACGGACAAGCCTGGCGACGAATCGGCGGCCAAACCGGCGGACGGCCAAAGCAAGCAGGCGGCGGCAAAAGCACTGAAGGCCGCGAAGCTGAAGGCGAAAGGCAAGACGGGCAAGGCCGGTTCGACCCAGGTGATCGAGCAGGAACCGGGCACGGCGAAGACGCCGGAGGCCAAGGAGAAGGCGGCCAAGCCGGCGCCGGAGCAAGCGCCCTGAGAGGGCTGGACCGTGAATCTGGAGTGAACAACGCGCATGGTTGACCCACGGACAGTTGGCGAGATTCTGGTAGCGGGGGGCGTATGCTCCGCGGAAGCCATTGAATCTGCGCTGAAAACCCAAGAAGAGCGCGGCGGGCTGTCGGGGGAAATCCTCGTGCAGCAGGGCTCCGTGACGCGGCTCCAGCTGATCGCGGCGCTGGGCCAGCAATTTGGCCTGACGGTGCAGGAGAAGATCGACGATGCGACGCTGGACGCCTCGCTGGTGGCGAACATCACGATGGGCTATGCCCGCGAGGCCGAAGTGCTGCCGATCCGCAAGGTTGACGGCATCCTGGAAGTCGCGGTGGCCAATCCGCTGGCGCTGGACGCGCTGGACGACCTGCGCGTGATGTTCGGCGGCATGCGCATCCAGCCGCTGCTTGTCACGGTCGACGTGCTGCACGCGGCGATCAACACGGCGTTTGACCGGCGTGCGCGCGCGGACCAGGTCGTCGACGACATGGAAAAAGGCGACGACGGCGTGGCCGACATCGCCATGGAGCTGGAAGACGCGGCCAAGGACATCCTGGACGAGGACGACGAGGCGCCGATCATCCGACTGGTGAACTCGGTGCTGAACCAGGCGGCCAAGGAGCGCGTGTCGGACGTGCACATTGAGCCGATGGAAAAGTACGTGCTGGTGCGGTTTCGCCGCGACGGCGTGCTGAAGGAAGTTGTCCGTACTTCCAAGAAGTTCCAGGCGTCGATCACAAGCCGCGTCAAGATTATGGGCGGCCTGAACATCGCGGAAAAGCGCCTGCCGCAGGACGGACGCATCCGCATCAAGGTGGCAGGCCGCGACATCGACTTGCGTCTTTCGACGATTCCGACCGCGCACGGCGAGCGAATCGTGATGCGTTTGCTCGACAAGGGCTCCACGACGCTGGACCTGAAGACGCTGGGCATGCGCGACGACGTTGTCGAGGCGATTCGCGAGCTTGTGCACAAACCGAATGGCATTTTGCTGTGCACCGGTCCGACCGGTTCCGGCAAGACGACGACGCTGTATTCCGCGCTGATGTCGATCAACAAGCCGGACATCAACATTTTGACCATTGAAGATCCCGTGGAATATCAGCTGGAAGGCATCGGCCAGATGCAAGTGAACCCCAAGATCGGCTTCACTTTTGCCAGCGGCCTGCGCGCGACGCTGCGTCAGGATCCGGACGTCGTGCTCGTCGGCGAAATTCGCGATCTGGAAACCGCTGAAATTGCTGTGCAAGCCGCGCTCACCGGTCACTTGGTGCTGTCGACGGTGCACACAAACGACGCGGCGTCGACGTTCACGCGGCTCGTGGATATGGGCGTGGAGCCGTTCCTGCTGTCGTCGTCGATCGCCGGCATCCTGGCCCAGCGGCTGTGCCGCGTGCTGTGCCGCGACTGCAAGGTGCCGTATACGCTGACGAAGTTGGAGATTGAGCAGCTGGGCATGACGCCGGACGATCCGCGGCTGGCGACGGCGACGTTTTTTGCCGCCAAGGGCTGTCCGCAGTGCTCCATGTCCGGCTACGCGGGCCGCATGGGCCTGCACGAGCTGCTGATTCCCAACGAGGACGTCAAGCGGCTGGTGGTCAGCAAGAACGATGCGGGCGCGATCAAGCGCGCGGCGGTGGCCAACGGGATGCTGACCCTGCTGCACGACGGCGCGGTCAAGTGCATGTTGGGGCGAACGACGGTGGAAGAGGTCATGCGCATCGCGAACGCGGACGTTGAGGAATAGGCGACCGGGCAGCGGGTTTGACAACAGAGCGGGATCATGGCGGTTTACGAGTACACAGGCAAAGATGGCAGCGGCAAGACCGTCAAAGGCGTCCTGGACGTCGACGGCGTGCGCGCGCTCAAGAACACGCTGCGCCGCGACCGCATCTTCCTGATCGAGTACCACGAGACCAACGCGCGCGGCAAAGGCAAAGGCAAGATCGGCGTCGGCGGCGCGAAAAAGCAGGGCTCGCGCGAGGTGGACCTGGAGGAGTGGCTTGTCCGCATCACGCCGCAGGACATCAGCGAGATGACCCGGCAGCTGGCGACGCTCATCAAGGCGGGCGTGCCGCTGGTGGACAGCCTGGCGGCGATCGTCGAGCAGGTGGAAAATCCCAAACTCAAACGCATCCTTGCGCGCGTGCGGACCGACGTGAACGAGGGCGCGCCGTTCTGGCGGGCGCTGGCGGTGCACGACAAGGTCTTCGAGACGACTTACTACAACATGGCGCGCGCCGGCGAGTCGTCAGGCAATTTGGACACCGTGCTGGCGCGGCTCGCCGACTTCACCGAGTCGCAGGTGCGGCTGCGCAACAAGATCATCGGCGCGATGACGTACCCGATCATCATGCTGTGCATTTCGTTTCTCATCGTCACCGGCATGATGGTGTTCGTCGTGCCGCAAATTACCGTGATGTTTGAGGATTTGGGCGCGGATCTGCCGCCGCTTACCAAGGTGCTCATCTTCATGTCCGGCGCGATGACCAAGGGCTGGCCGCTGCTGCTGGGCGGTGGCGCGGCGATCTACTACGGGTTCAAGCGCTGGAAGAACTCCGAGAGCGGCGCGGACACGTGGGACGCGCTGCTGCTAAAGGTGCCGATTCTTGGCGATTTGATTCGCAAAATCGCGATCTCGCGCTTTTCGCGGACGCTGGCGACGCTGCTGTCCTCGGGCGTGCCGCTGCTGACGGCGATGGAGATCGTGGAAAACGTGGTCGCCAACCGCGTGCTGGCCAAGGTCCTGCTGGAGGCGCGCAACGCGATCCGCGAGGGCGACAGCATCGCTGGTCCGCTGAAGCGGTCCAACCAATTTCCGCCGATGGTGGTGCACATGATCTCCATTGGCGAGCGCTCCGGCGAGCTGGAGAACATGCTGAAAAACGTCAGCGAGAGCTACGAAAACCAGGTGGACACGCGGGTCAATGCGCTGACGAGCCTGCTGGAGCCGCTGATGATTGTGTTCATGGGCGTCGTTGTGGCGTTTCTGGTGGCGGCGATCCTGCTGCCGATGATGAAGCTGACGCAGGCCGTACAGCAGGGTTAACACTTTTGGAGGTGTAAGATGGACAGGAAGGACGTGGAACAGGATCTGAACCAAACGTGCGCGGAGCCGGCAACGCAGGCAGGCGCCCCGATTGGCGAGCGCGGCATGACGTTGATTGAAATCATGGTGGTTATCGTGATTATCGGCGTGCTGGGCTCGGCGCTTGCATACGGCGTGTTTGGCATGCTCGGCGACGCGAAAATCGACGCGGCGCGCGCGCAAGTGCAGACCGTCGGCGGCGTGATCGAGGCGTACCAGGCGCGCAATGGCGACTATCCGGCGTCGCTGCAATCGCTGACGGAAGGCAAGCGCGCGAAGCTGAAGACCGGCAACTTGAAGGATCCGTGGAAGCAGGACCTGCAGTATTCGGTCCAGGGCGAGGACGGCTTTTCGCTGTGCTCCAACGGCGAGGACAAGCGCCCGGGCAGCCCGGATGACATCTGCTACGGTCAGCCGGACAACAACAAGCAGTAGGCCCGGCAGCGGCACATCGAGGGCGACACTGTGCGGAATTCACGTGGTTTTACGTTGATCGAACTGATCGTCGTGGTCGCCGTCATGGCGGTGATCACGGTTGCAGTTGTGACCGGCGTGGGCAACGTGCGCGGCGCCTCGGTGCAGTCCGAGACCGGCAAGATCGCGGTATCCGTCCGCTATCTCTATAATTTAACGGTTCTTTCCGGCAAGGTGCACCGGCTGGTCTTCGATCTGGACAAGCGGATGTACTGGGGCGAAGAGCAGACGTCCGACGACCCGTGCCAGCAATTCCTGCTGCCGGGCGAAGGCGAGGAAGCGGAGGCCAAGAAGCGGGCCAAGAAGAAGCCGAAAAAGACCGCCAAAGGCGGCAAGATGGTCGAGGAGGAGCCGGCCAAGATGGACGCCGGATTCACGGAGCTGAAGTCCAGGCTGCTGTCCAAGTACACAATGGACAAGGGGATTTCGATCGCCGGCGTGATGACATCCCACCAGAATGAGCCGCTGAAAAAAGGCGTGGCGTACCTGTATTTTTTCCCCAACGGCACGACGGAAAACGCGTTGATCTGGGTCAAGGGCGACGGCGCGGCGGAGGACGATGACGCGGACGTCATGACAGTGGAAGTCAAGGCGCTGCAGGGCGCGGCGAAGCTGCACAACGACAAGGTGCCGTTTGAGAAGCTGGACCGCAGTGACACCGAGAAAGGAGAGAAATGACGCACTCTCCCCGCGGCTTCACGCTCCTGGAAGTCCTTGTCGCCATGGCGATCTTGGCGTTCGCGCTGACGATCATCACGGCAGGCGCTTCGTCGTCGGCGGTGTTTTCCAAGCGCGTGTACCGCTCGACAGCGGCGGCCCTGCTGCTGCGCGGCGCCGTGCTGGACATCGAGGAGAAATACCGCAAGGACGGCTTTCCGACCAATGACGTGAACGGCAAGGACTGCGAGCTGCCCAAGGTTTACGCCCGGCAGTTCAAGTGCAGCTACGACCTGATCGGCCTGAACCTCGACGACGGCATGATCAGCGACATTACGAGCCGCGCGCAGCAGTCCCTGACTAAGGCGCAGGAGGGCCTGGCGGCGACGGGCGCGCTGGACAAGCTGAGCTCGCCGACCGCGGCGACGGACAAGAACAAGCCGGCGAACCTGTCCCAGTCCGCGGGCAACGCGCAGGACACCGGGCTGGACCTGACGCAGATCGCCAAAGGCGGCGATATGATGGGGCTTTTGGGCGTGCTACTGATGTCCGGCGAGCAGGGCATGGGGCTGCTGAGCCTGTGCGACATCAACATTTCCGTGCTGCAGATGTCGATGGGCCTGATGATCGCGGAACTGCTGCCGCGCGTCTTGAAGCGCGCTTCCGACCGCACGCGCAAGATCGTGCTGCACCTGAGCTGGAAGGACGACGAATACGGCATGGACGCCAAGTCCAAAAAGTCGGGGAAATCCAAAGCGTTGGTCGTCGAGACGTTCGCGACGGCGGTCAGCAAGGAGGAAGCAAACCAGATCCAGCAGATGAAGGCGATGGAGAAAGTTCAGGGCGCGCTGACGCCGCCGGGCGCCCAAGGCGCGCCGGGCATGCCGGGCTTGCCAGGCCTGCCAGGGCTGGGAAGATGAAGAATTCCCAAGGATTTACACTGATGGAGATCCTCGTCGCCGTCGCGCTGCTGGCGATGATGGGGCTGATCTTGACGACGGCGACCGGCTCGATTCTCGGCGCGATCAAGGACACGCGCGACAGCCAGGAGGAATACCACGCCGCGCGCGTCGCGCTGGGGCGCATGGAGCGCGAGATCGCCATGGCGTACCTGTCCAAGCACCAGAGCCAGTTCAAGACGACAAAGACGGCGTTCATCGGCAAAGGAAATTCCTTGACCTTCAGCTACATGGGCCACCGCCGGATGGTGCGCAATGCGCCGGAGAGCGACGAGGGTTTTGTGACCTATCGCCTGGAGAAGGACCGCAAGACCGGCCAGAATATCCTGGTGCGGCGCGAAAAGCCGGTGATCGACGACCAGCCGGAGAAAGGCGGGCAAAAGCTGATCCTCGCGACCGGCGTCAGCAAGCTGACGTTCCAATACTGGGATTTTGATAAGGAAGCTTGGCAATCGGACTGGAAAGTCGAGATCGACAACGCCAAGGAAGCGGAGATGAAGAAGTCGATGGCGGCGACGGCGATCGGCGCGGCGACGGGCAACAACGACCTGGGCAAGGCGCTCGTGCAGGCGCAGACGCAGGACGTGCACCACGGTCCGGATCAGCTGTGGTTGCCGGCGCGGGTCAAGATTTCGCTGACGCTGGAGACCGAGGACAACCAGCTGTCGTTTGAGACCCAGACGCGGGTGCGCGTGATGCAACCTATTGAATTTGGTGGCATTCAGACGCCCAAGCCGGGCGACAATCAGCTCAACCCGTATTCCGCCTGGCCGGGCGGACCGACCGGCGGGATGCCAGGCGGCGGCATGCCGGGAATGCCGGGCATGCCAGGGATGGGCCGATGATGCGCCGGTGGGCCACCGCTGTGGCAGAAGCGTTTGCCGCTGGTCGGCGTGCGGTGGGCGAAGGCGCGCCGGGTCCGAGCGATGGCCAGCGCGGCATTGCGCTCATTTTGGCGCTCGCGGCGATCGCGATTCTCTCGATTTTTTCATTGGAATTTACCTACACGTCGCGCGTCGCGGTCAAGACGTCCAACTACGTCGAGGCTGAGGTCGAGGCGCACCTGCATGCGCGCGCCGCGGTCGAGCTGGCTGCGCTTGTGATCGGCTCCGCCGACATCGTGGAGAGCATCATCGGCAAGTACGCCAGCATGATGGGCGGGCAAAAACCGCAGATCAACACGGGCGCGTACGCCTGCGAGTTCGTCAACGCGTTCTGCAACGGCGAGATGAACCTGATGGGCATCAAGCTGGTGGATCTCAAGAAGAATCCCGGCGCGAGCTTGCAGCGCGGCACCTGCGGTTGCACGAGTACGGACGAAGACGGCCGCGTGAACGTGAACCGCGTCAAGTCGATGGGCGAGAAACAGGCGGTGTTCGACACGCTGTACAAAGTGCTGGAGCGCAACGAAGGCGTGACCCACGTCGGCGAATTAGATAAGGAAATGGCGCAGTTGACGCTGAACATCATCGACTGGTCGGACGCGGATCAGTTCAAGACCGACGTGGATCCGGCGACGCGCAAGCTGATCGAGTCGCAGGGCGCGGAAGGTGCGCCGTACGCGCGGCGCGGTGGCAAGGTCAAGGACGCGCCGTACGACACGACCGAGGAAGTGCGGATGGTGGACGGCATGACGGACGCGGTGTGGTGTAAGCTTCGAAAACAATTGACGGTTTACCAGACCGAGAAGCTCAACGTGAACACGGCGAACATCGAGGTCATCAAGGCGCTGATCTGCAAGAACCTGGCGAATCCGGCCAACGAGAATGTCGCGTGCGCGCGCGGGTTTCAGCAGAATGCGTTTGTGCCGGTGAACATCGCCGGGCAGTACATCGAGGTGTGCCGGACCCTGAAAAAGATGGTGTTTTCGCCGCCTTTCGCCAACGCGCAGCGGTTCGTCCAGTTCTTCAGCCGCCTGGGCATGGTCCTGCCGCCGGACTACACGCAGGTGCTGCAGATCAACCAGCAGCGGATGCTGGAAGACATTGGAACGACAGGGAAAATTGTGCGCATCGAGGCGTATGGCACGTCCGGCAAGGTCGAAAAGAAGATCACCGCGCTGCTGGACACGTCGACACAGAAGTACGTGTACTGGAATGAAGACTGAACGGTGAACGAGGATTGAGGTAAGGACGCTATGGCACACCGGATTTTAGGCTTGGACATCGGCCGGCGCGCGCTGAAGTTGGCGATTGTCGACAAGACGCTGCGCCAGTCGGCGCTGACGGGCTGGGACGAAGAGCCGCTGCCGCACGGCGCGACCGACGACACGCGCGCGGCGGCGTTGAAGCGCCTGATGGACCGCAATTTGCGGCCGGACGACGTGCTGGCCGTCAGCATGCCGACCGACGCGGTGATGCACCGCGTGCTGACGTTTCCGTTTCGCGACGACAAGAGCATCCAGGAGGCCGTGGGCTTCGAGCTGGAGAACCACATCCCGGTGCCAGTGGCCGACTTGTGCGTGGATTACACGCGGATCGGCGAAAAAGATGGCCAGACCGAAGTGTTGGCGATCGCCGCGCACATCGAGACCGTGCAAAAGCTGCTGGATTGGCTGCGATCCGCGGGGATCGAGCCACGGCGTCTGGGACTGACGGCGTTGGCCTACGCCAGCCTGGTGCGCAAGCTGCCGGACATGAGCGCGGGCTGGACGATGGTGTGCGACATCGGCACGCGGTCCACGGACGTGGTGCTGCTGAACAATGGCAAAACGGAAGTGGTGCGCAGCCTGTCGGTTGGCAGCGACGCGGTGGCGGAGATCTTCGCCGGGCATTTCAAGTCGGACAAGCCCGTGGAAGAAGTCCTGGCCGAGCACGCGTGGCTGCTGCCGGGCGGCGCGACGGCGGAGAATGGCGACGAGCGGCAGCTGGACACTGCCACGCGCGAGGCGCTGGAGCCGCTGACCCGGGAGCTGCGGCAGACGCTGGCCTACGCGATGCGCCGGTCGCACACGCGGCCGGATCGGCTGATCGTGACCGGTGGGCTGTGCAAGCTGGCCGGGCTGGACGAGTACCTGGAGCGCGCGCTGGGCGTGCAGGTCATGGGCGTGCGGCTCAACGAGCTGCCGGACCAAAAGCTGAGCGAGTCGCCGACGCTGGGCGACCGCGGCGCACTGGCGGTGGCGCTGGCGCTGTCGGCGGCGGACCCGAATGCGTCGGACGACGTGAATTTCCGCCAAGGTGAGCTAGGCTACGAAGGCGATTTCAAGGTGTTGCGGGCGCGGCTGCCGATGCTCGTGGCGTTTGCGGTGATGGTCGTGTTGCTGCTGGGCGTGCGCGCGACGCTGACCTGGAAGGCCTTGGCGACCGAGCAGGACGCGCAGGTTGCGCACCTGGAGGCGCTGTCCAAGGCACTGATCGGCAAGGCTTCTGGCGATTTTGACTACGTGCAAAAGGAGCTGGCGCGCGAGCCGAACCTGGACGTCGCGGCGCTGTATCCGGACATGTCCGCGTTCAAGGTGCTGGAGGAAATTTCCCAGATTGTCGACAAGGTCACCGAGCCGCCGGACGTGCCACCGGAAGTGGGCGGGCCGGGCGAGCCGAATGCGCCGAATCCGGAAAGTCGCTCGCCCGTGGTGCCGATTGGACCCGTCGGCGATCCGGCGATGGTGCAAGCGCAGACGGCGGATCCGAACGAGGAAGGGCGCGGGCCGCTCATCGACAAGCGCCTGGAGCGCAGCAACCGCGCTTCGATCCTGCGACGGCCGCCGGAACCGACCGATCTCGGCACACCGACGAGCTTGCTGCCAGGCGCAGGGCGTCACGCGGCGGAACGCAAGGACGCGGAGAAAAAGGACGGCGACAAGAAAGACGCGGACAAGAAGGACGACAAAAAAGACAGTGGCGATGCGGATAAATCGGACAAGCCGTTCACTGGCCACAAGATCGAGCTGGGCGCGATTCAAATCGAGCGCACCGGCGTCACCATGCGCGGCGAGGCGGACACGCAAGACGCGCTGCTGGCGCTGCAGCAGGCGATCGACAGCCACAAGTGCTTCAGCAAGGTCAAGTCGTCGTCGGACCGCATCACGTTTGACCGCCACCGCGACTGGTTCAAGTTCACGATGCAGTTTGAGGTCGCGTGCCCGGAGCCGGTTGAAAAGAAGGCCAAGAGCAAGACGGTCAAGCCGCCGGCGGCAGACGAGAAGGACGGCGGCGGCAAGAAGGACGGCAAGGCCAAGAAGGCTGAGGCCGAGGAGGAAAGCTGATGGCGGCGGCATCGATGGGCAGATTTGGCAGCATGCTGGAACGGATGAGCGACCGCGAGCGCAACCTAGTGCTCGGCGGGCTTGCGGTCTCGGCGGTCGTGGCGGTCGTGCTGGCCGGCGTGCTGATGTCGCGAAAAGTCAGCGCGCTGGAAGAAGAAGTCGCGGCGGGCGAGGTCTCCCTGCGCGAGATTGAAAAGCAGGGGCCGCTGTACCTGGCGAACCGCGCCGAGGAGAAAGCGACGGACGAGCAGCTGGAGCGCGCGGGCAAGGAGCAGCTGCAGGCGACCGTGCTGAACATCGCCAAGACCATCGAGTTCGAGCGCAAGGACGACGAAGGGGCGACGACGGGCAAGGAAAAGCTCAGCGAGCTCATCAAGTTTGCCAATGCGACCGACGTGCTGGCCGAGCTGACGCAGCGCAAGAAGGGCGCGGCGGCGAAAAAGCAGAAGAAGGCCAAGAAAGGCGCGAAGGAAGTGTTCCTGTCGACCATCGATGCGGTCTTCACCAACGTGCCGGAAGAGGCGCTGCTGCGGTTTCTCGCCAAGCTGGAATCGCATCCGGACCCGCTGTTTGGCATTTCGCTGGACTTTACGCGGACCGGAACGACGCGCGAGCAGTTCGCGGCGACCATCAAGATCGGCCAGTTTCGCTATGGCATCATGGAAGAGTGAGGCCAGCCGGCCGAACCCGACGACGAAGAGACGAACATGTTGAGATTATTTGCAAATCCGCGCGTGCTGGCCGCCTTCCAATTTGTGGGCTACGCGCTGTTTTTCTGCCTGATCGCGACTATCGCGGTGCCGTTCACGTTTCCGACCCGCCAGCTGCGGGCGTTCGTGGCCCGTCAGGCGCGGGCGCAGGGCTATCCGATTGAGATCGACGACCTGAAGCTGCACGGGCTGGGCAGCGTCGAGCTTCTGGGCGTGCACCTGACGCTGCCGGCCAAGCCGGGCGAGCCGGGCGAGAACGGCCAGGTGACGCTAGGTGTGCCGGAGACGGAGCTGCACATCGACCGCCTGAGCGCGAGCGTGGCGCTGTGGCCCGCGCTGATGGGCAAGACGATCGACGTTCACTTTGAAATGAACAATGGAAATGGGAAGTTGGAAGACGGCCGACTCGTCAAGAAGGGCGAAGACTACGACTTTGAGATCGGCAAGCTGACCGACATGGGCTTGGGCGAGATCGGCATCGGCAACCGCCTGCTGGCGGGCAACAAGAGCTTGAACGCGGGCGTGGATGGCGACCTGAGCGGCACCGCCAAGCTGCACTACGGCAACGGCGGCGAGGACATGAGCGGCGACGTCGACCTGGAGCTGGCCGACGCAATCCTGAAGTCGCCCGAGCTGGAAGGCGGCCTGCGGATGACGGATTTGGGCCTCGGAACGGTGACCCTGAAGGTGAAGATCGGCCTGAAATCCAACATCGCCGCGCTGGCGGCGACGCGCGGCAGCGACAAGGCGACGGTCATCCACATCGAGAAAATGGAAGCCGGCGGCGAAGGCGCGGACGTGGAGATCCTGACCGACGAGACCGCGCACATCCTGATTCCGCCGGGTCGCGGAATGCTCAAAGAGGCGACACTGCAGCTGCATTTCGCCATCAATTTGAACGAGAAAGAGAAAAAAGACGTCAAAAAGCCCAAGGACGGCGAGAAAGCTGCGGGCAAGGAAGTGGCCGGGGCCGACGAAGAGGATGCCGCGGACGAGGAGCAGGTCGAGAAGCCGGCGGACGATCGGGTGAAGTGGTCGAAGATTCTGACGCTTTTTGGCGCGAAGTTGAAGCCGTTTGAGCGCGCGGGGTACATCGGCATTGGCTGTACCGGGCCGCTGCTGCGCCCGCAGTGCAAGCCGGAGCTGCCGGTGATCAGCGTGGGGACGCACGGCAAGGCGCCAGTCGGCGGCACGGGACCGGAGGGCCAGGCTCCCGCGCCGGGTCAGCCGACGACGCCGGGGCCCGCGCAGCCGGCAGCGCCGACGGTCATCGCGACACCGGTGCCCAACATGCCGCCGCCGATGTTCCAGCCAGCGCCCACGCCGCCGCCAACGCCGCCGCCGCCGCAGCCAACGCCGCCTCCGGCACCGGAGCCGCCCAAGCCGGAAGAGAAGAAGATTGAACCGCCCAAGCCGGAGCCCGCGGCGGAAAAACCGGCGGACGACGAGGGTGGCCGCGGCCGCGGTAGACGGGGGCGTGCGGCGGAGGATGATGACCAGCGGCCCAACGCGCGCGATCGCGGCAACGCGGAAGACGACGAGAAGCGGCCCGAGGAAGGCGCCGATCCGCAGCCGGAAGAGCGCCAGTGACACGCGGGTCAGTCGACGGGCGCTGACATGAGTTTTTGTGTGAGGCCACCAAAGTCGCAGCGAACGCGTTCACATGCCGTCCAGACCGCGCTATGCTGAGGGCGGGTTGGCCTTGTCGGGTTGGCCCATTCGGATAGCCTGAGTCCGACGCGGCAACGCCCATGTGGATAGCAATCGCAGTCATGGTCCTTTTCGCCGCTGGTGCTGTGGCGTGGCTCGCCCTGCGCGGGCCTGGCGCGACCAAGCCCGCCGTTCCGCCCGCGGATGCGCCCCCGGCTCCAGCGGCACGGCCTGCGACCGCACGGACACGCACGCCCGCGGCCGCCGCGCCGGTCAATGCCGCAGAAGACCTGAAGATGATCTGCTGCCAGGTTCACGGCGCGATGCATGGCGCGATGCCACCCTTTGGCAAGCTGCACGTGACGCCGGAGGGCCTGCTGTTTGAAGCCGCTTCGCGCGTGATCTCCAAGGCCGGCGACGCGCTGGACAGCAGCGATGGCGCCACGACGATGCAGTCGCTGGGCTCGATCGAAATGGGCCAATTTCGCTTTGAGATCCCGCGGTCCGCCACGCAGAAAGTCCAGTTCCTCGGCAATAAGGCGACGCTCTACGTCGACGACGCGGTGTACGTCCTGGAGGGCCTCGGCCCGTCCGCCCGGACCCTCGCCGGTTGGCTGCAAGCCAACGGCTTTGATTCCTAAAGCTTTTTCCGCAGCTCCACCAGCCAGCCTGCCGCCAGCTCCGCCGATTCCGTCGGTACGTACAGGCGCTCCAGCACGGTCGCGTCGGCATAGCGATCATACAAACGCGTCGCTTCAGCCAGCGGCAGCAGGTACGGCTCGCCCACGGCCGGCTGTTTGCGCACGTAGATGGCGCGCGCCACGTCGTCGGGCTGGTACTTGGACAGCGCGCCCTGGGACGACACGTGCAGGTACGCGATCTGTTCCGCATCCAGCCGCGCCAGGAGCGCGGCGATCGGCTCCGGTCGGTCGGTCGGCGTCGCTTCAATCAGCACGCTCAGCGGCTTGCGGCGCATGATGCCGGCCGCCCACGGCGACTCCGCCTCCTTGGACCGCAGCGCCTGCCACACGCGGTGGTCGTCCAGCTCCAGGTACGCCTCCGGGTCCGCCGGCGCGCGGCAGAGATCCGGGAACTGCTCGTAAAACCGCTGGAGCATGTGGTCGTAACACACGGATTTCTTGTGAAAATACACCATCAGGAACATGTGGTGGCGGCTGAGCAGGAAATCGTCAAAAGTGAAGATCGCCCGGTCGTCGAGCGTCAAGTGCAGCGGGCCGCCCTGCGCGTCGTCGTGGCTCAGGTGGCGGATCAGCCAGTCGCAATCGAACTGGCCATAGCTGACGCCGGTAAAGTAGCTGTCGCGCAACAGGTAATCCATGCGGTCGACGTCCAGCTCCGACGACGCCAGCGTCGCCAGCAGCCCATGCACGTTGCGCCCGCCGACCTCAAAGACCGCCGGATCGCACGCCACGTCATCGCTCAGCAGCGCCGCCACGTGCCGCGCCTCGATGCCCAAGTCCGCACCCACCTCGGCAATCAGGTCCGTCAGGCCGGAATCCAGCAGGATCTTCAAGGTCATGTGCTCGTGGGACGCCTGTGCCGTCGGATCGGCCACGCGCACGCCCGGCAGCCGGAGCGCGCCCACGCGCGGCAGCAGCACCTCGGAGCTGTGCGACAGCGGCGGGTGGCCCAGATCGTGGCACAGCGTCGCCAGCCGAATCGTCTGGCGCAGCCGCTCGCGCTCGCGATCCGGCAGCCACGGCGACTGGCGAAACACCGCGTCAAACGCCTGACCGGCCAGCTGCATGGCGCCCAGCGAGTGCAAGAACCGGCTGTGGCTCGCGCCTGGAAACGTCAGCTCCGAGAAGCCCAGCTGCTTGATTGCGCGCAAACGCTGCAGGTAGGGGCTGTCGGTCAGCGCGTGCTCAGCCGGCGAGAGCGCGATCGAGCCGTGAATGGGGTCGCGAATGTCGATGAACACGGTCTACTCCTTGGCCGGCCAGGTCGCTTGCAGCAGCGCCCGCATGGCCGCCGCGTCGGCGTGATCGCGGTGGTGGTCGTACAGGTCCCGCGCCGCCTTGTCGAGGTCGGGCAGCGACGGCTGGGCCCGCTGCAGGTCGGCGAGGTGCTGGAGCGCCTGCAGCGGCCGACCGCCGGCTTGCGCACCGAACACGCCCGCTGACGCCCAAGGCGCTGATTGCCAAGGCGTACTCTCCAGCGGCGCCGCCCAAGCGACCGCCTCACGCTCCCGATCCGCCGCCACGCCCAGCGCGAACACGTCCAGCGGCTGCCGACCGTGCAGTTGCTGCGGCGGGATCAGCCGCACCGCCGCCCAGCCATCCTGCCAAGTGTGGCACGCCATGGCCCACTCCAGCGCGATCCGCCGCGCCAGCACCGCCGGCTTGGGGATCTGCGCCAGCGTTTGCGCCAGCGCGATCCCGTCCGCGCAGCGTTGCTCCTTGCGCGCCAGCTCCAGGCCCAGCGACAGCGCGTCCAGATCGGTCGGCCGGATCCGCAATGCGGCCTGCTGGAAATACCGCGCCTCGGCGAACTGGCCGCGCGAAGCCAGTGTATACGCGAGGTTATGATTCATCCGCAGCGACTGGGGCTGCAGCCGCACGCCGCGGGTGTAGAGCGCGAGCTCGTTGGTCCACGCCGCGGCATTGGCCGGCGTCTCGGCCAGGCACACGGTCAGCGTCACCAGCAGCGGCGCCGCGACGACCGCCACACGCACACGCGCGGGGACCAGCGGCCGCGCGCGCAGCCACAGCGCCACGCCCAGCGGCACGCCGAGACACAGCGCGACCGACGGCGCAAAGAGCAGCCGATCCGCGTACAAGGTCGTGGAAACGAACAGCAAATTCGACACGGGCAGCCAGGTCAGGACCGCCCACGCGAGCGCGAGCAGGCCCAATTCCCGCGGCTGGAGTTCGCAATCGGCAATCGGCGGGCTTTGCCGCGCCCGCTGCCACAGCCACAGCCCCAAGCCCAGCAGGCACGTGAGCAGCAGCGCGCCGGCCAGCACCTCTGCGGTCGGGTGCGGCAGCGGCGGCCAAGCGTTGAACGCGTAATCCGGCGCCAAATCGACAGGCCAAACCAAGTGATTCCAAGCGCGCGCCGCGATCGCCAGCGCCGTCAGGACGCGCACCGCCGGGCTCACCACCGCCAGGGGGTTGTCGGCTTCCGAGATCGGCAGCGCCGCCAACGGGCCAAAAAGCCAGTGCCGCCACGCCATCCAGGCGATCGCCACCAACGTCCACGCCACCAGCAGCGGCACGAACCGCCGCACCAGCCCCGGCCGCGCCAGCGCCCACAGAAACGCGATCGGCAGGAGCATCAGCGGCTGCTCCTTGCTCCACAGCGCCGCCGCGAACGCCAGCGTGCCCAGCGCCACGTGGAACCAGCGCGCGCGATTTTGCCGCACGCGCAGCAGGACCTCGAACGCCGCGAGCTCGAACAGCAGCGCCAGCAGCTCCGGCCGGTACGCGACCTGCATCACCACTTCCGCGTGCGCCGGATGCAGCGCAAACCACAGCCCTGCGATGAGCGCCGTCCAAATTTTCTGGTTGAAATTCCAGAGCTTGGCCAGTCGCTGCGCCAGCGTCGTCAGCCAGACACACGAGAGCGCGTACAGCAGCACGTCCATCCAATGGCGCGCGCGGCTGGAGTCGAGACCCGCGCCTTTTTCCGCGGCAAAACTCAACGTCGCCAGCGGCCGCGAAAGCTGAATGTACGCGTGATCCGGGTCGCCAAAATACGGCGCGCGGACGATTTGCCGCAGATCGACCGGCCAGGTCACGGCCGGATGGTGCAGAAACGCCGGCGCGTCGTCCTGAACAAATTCAGCGTGATCCGCCGGCGGACCGTAGACCGCCAGGACGGTCAGCGCCACGAGCAGCGGCGCGAGCCAGGCGCGAAGACCGCTCATCGTGCCTTGCGCCGGGTTGCAATGTTCAACAAAAAGCCGGCGCCGAGCAGCACCGTCAGGGCCGAGGAACCGCCATAGCTGAGCAGCGGCAGCGTGACGCCGACCACCGGCAGCAAGCCGATGACCATGCCGGCGTTGATGAAGAACTGCCAGAAGATCAGGCCGGCGATGCCGACGGCCAGCAGCGCATCAAAGCGTTCCTGGGCGCGATCGGCGATGTGCAGCGCCCACCAGACCAGGCCGAGGTACAGGCCAAACAGCACGAGGCAGCCGGCGAGCCCCCAGCGTTCGGCGAAACAGGCCAGCGCGAAATCCGTGTGGACAAAGGGCACGTGGCGCAGAACGGACGCGCGCGCTTCGTCGTCAGGGCGGCCCATCACGCGGCCGGAACCGACCGCCCACAGCGCTTTTTCCGCCTGCCAGTTGTCGTGATTGGCGCCGCCCTGGCCGGTGTCAGGCGTTTGGCCGTCGTCCTGCATGGCGTGCCACCAGGTCTCCGCCCGGCCTTTTTGGTAGTCGCGGATGACGTCGAATTTCCACGCCAAGCCCAGCCCGATGAGCACCACGCACAGCGCGAGCACAAGCGTGCGCCGCTGCACGCCGTCATAAAGCAGCTGGCCGATCGCGATCAGCGCCACGCAGACCGACGTGCCCAGGTCCGGCTCGCGGTTGATGAGCGCGACCGGCACGCCCATGAGCAGGATCGGCATCAGCAGCTGGCGCAGCTTCCACGGCGTCTGGCTCCGGCGTTTGTCGAACCAATCCGCCAGCATCAGCGCGATCGAGATCTTCATGAACTCGCTGGGCTGAATGTTGGCCGGGCCCAGCTCCAGCCAGCGCTTGGAATAGTTGATTTCCCGACCAAAAAACAGCACGGCGACCAGCAGCACCACGAGCACCTGGTAGACGATCGGGCTGATGCGGCGCACAAACTGCATGTCCAGACCCGCGGTTACGCCGGCGCAGATCAGCCCGATGACGATCCAAATCGTCTGAGTGCGGTTGTACGTCGTGCCCAGCATCGAGTCGGCGAAGTGCAGGTTTTCAATGGCAATCGCGCAAAGCCCAAACACGCAGGTCAGCCCGATCAGGGTCGATGGCTGGCGAATGCGGGCAAGAACAGACATCGGCAGCAACCTTGCGCGCTAGGCGAAGAAGAACTTGACGGTCATGGCCGCGCCCATTGCGATCACGAACTGCCGCACCCGCTGCGCGGCGACGCGCTTGGCCAGACGCGCGCCAAAATAGCCGCCCAGCAGCGAACCCGCCACCATCAGCAGCGCCTGCGGCCACGCGACGATGCCTGCGACGACGAACGTGACGACCGCCGCGGCGTTGATCGCGGCGCCCAGCAGGGATTTCAGGCCGTTCATCGCGTGGATGTCGTCGAGCCCTGCCAGCGCGTACACCGCGAGCATCAGGATGCCCATGCCGCCGCCGAAATAGCCGCCGTACACGGCGATCGCGAACTGGCCCGCCAGCAGGATCGCCGGGTGCAGCACACCGCGGTTGCGCGCTCGCAGCCAGGCGACCGCGCGGCCTGAGATCGCAAAAAGCACCGTCGCGGTCAGCAAAAGCCACGGCACAATGCGGGCAAAAGTCTCGTTGCGGGTCCACAGCAGCAGCAGCGCGCCCAGCAGGCCGCCGACCAGACTCGCCAGCGCCAGTGGCAGCACCGGCGCGCGCAAGTGCTTGACGTCCTTGCGATAACCCCACGTGCTCGCCAGCGAACCGGGCCACAATCCGACCGTGCTCGTGGCGTTCGCGGCGATGGGCGCCATGCCGGCCACGACGAGCGCCGGGAAGGTGAAGAAGCTGCCGCCACCGGCAACGCTGTTCACGGCGCCGCCCAGGGCCGCGGCGGCGAGGATGAGCGCGTGGGGCCCGAGCGCGGTCATGGCAGCACCTCGTCGCCAGAATCACCAGGAATGTCATGAGGTTCGTCTGCCGGGCGATTCGCTGGATCCTCGTCGTGCGGCATGGTCGGCTCGGCTTCCGGGTCGGCGATCGGCGTCTCATCCAGCTCCTGCGCGGCCGCGGCGGCCTTCTTGCGACCCTTCGCGGGCGCGACCTCCACAGCTTTGGCGTGCGGGTGCCGGGCAAACCAGGATTCGACGATCTTCACGGCGATCGGCGCGGCATTGTGTCCGCCCGAGCCGCCATGTTCGACAAAGACCGCCACCGTAATCTCCGGATCCTCAGCGGGCGCGTAACCGACAAACCACGCGTGATCGTTTTGCATCCAGGCCGTCAGTCGCCCGAGCGCCAGCGGGTCGGCCTTCAGGCGCTCCACCATCTCCGCGCGCGGACGCTGCGCCGCCTGGGCGGTACCGGTCTTGCCAGCCATCATCACATTGGTCGGCTGGCTGGCATACGCCGTGCCGCCTTCGTCGTTCACCACCGCCAGCAGCGCGTTGCGAATGAAGCGCAGCGTCGACGATTTCACCGGTAAGTCGCGCCCTTGCGGACGCGGCAACCGGGGCAGCAGCTTGCCGTCGGCGCCTTCAAAGCCCTGAACGAGGGTCACGTTGGGCAAGATCCCGTCGCGGCCCAGCGCCGAATAGACGCGCGCGACCTGCAGCGGTGTCGCCGTGACGTCCTTTTGGCCGACAGCGGTCGACAGCGCAAACCCTGGATAATAGCCACCTTTGACGTGCTGGGCGTACCACTCGCGGGTCGGCAGGCGACCCAGCGCCTCGTAAATTTCGATGCCCGTCGACTCGCCAAAGCCGAGCTTGCGGGACCACTGCTCCAGGCGGTCGAGGCCCAGCTGCTCGCCCAGGTGGTAAAAATAGACGTCACACGAGGAGCGGATCGCCTCGCGCATGTTGACGTCGCCGTGGCCGCGCTTGGAGTGGCAGTGAAAGCGGCGGCCGCCAAAATCGTAGTAGCCGGGGCAGTGAAAGGTCGTCGTCGGCGTCACGATGCCTTCCTCCAGCGCCGCGATCGCCGCGACGACCTTGAACGTGGAGGCCGGCGGAAAGGCGTGGACCGCCTTGTCGAGGAGAGGCGCATATGCCGCTGTATCTGCTGACGTTTTTCCATGTGGCGCGCGCTTGCCGGACATCGCGTTCGGGTCAAAACTCGGCTTGGAATACAGCGCGAGGACCTCGCCGGAGCGCGCGTCGATCACCACCGCCGCGCCGGAAAACACGTCTTTCATCGCGACCTTCGCGACGCGCTGCAGCTCCAGATCCAGTGTCAGGCGCATCGTCAGCCCCGGCACCGTCGGCCGCGGCTGCAGGGCAGCGACGAGATCGTCCATGCCCTTGGCGCTCTCGTCGGTGCCCGAACGCCGCACGACGACCTGCTCGCCATCAATCCCGCGCAATGCTTGGTCAAACGCCCGCTCCAGCCCCGTACGACCGATGCGATCGGTCAGCGCAAAACGCGGCGGCAGCCATGGCAACAGCGGCGCGCGGTCCGCGTCGGTCACATAGCCAACGTACCCGAGCAAGTGGCTCGCCAGGAAGCGAAACGGGTACTCGCGCTGGATTTCGGACTGCAGCCGGGCTTCGGGCAGCAAGTGCAGGTTCGCGCGCAGCACCGCGACCTCGTCGTTAAAGCTGCGCTGGCACAGCGGACATTTCAGGTTATGGTGGCCATGGTGCAACGCGTGGTGGTCGTACGGGCACTGGTCAGCGCTGGAAAACTCCCGCTCGCAGGACGGACAGCGCAGGCCGTCGCCACCCGGAATCGCCTGCAGCTTGCGCTGGTCGAACGGGCACGCCTTGCGGTTGGGCACGGGCTCAAAGCTGCGGCCGCAGACCGGACAAAAACGATAGTCCACCTCCGACGTCAGCTCCAACTGGCTGGAATCGTATGGACAATGCGTGGAAACCAGGTCGCGCCGCACCACCAGCGGCTGGCGCTTGCGCGGATCGGCATCGCGCAGCAGCTCACTGCGCAGCGATTCGACCTCCGCGTCCGTCATGTCCAGCAGCTCGCGCAGGTGCGCGACGATCGCCGCGACCCGCTCCGGCTTGACCTTGGCGGGCAGGAGCTCCAGCGAATGGCTCTCCAGGTTGCGCGCCAGCACCGTGCCGTCGGCGCCCTTGATCTGGCCGCGCGGCGCCGGGGACCGCACCTTGCCAACCCGCTCGATCGTGGCGATTTTCTCGTAGTTGGCACCCATGACGCCCTGGACGATCACGAGCCGGGCGATCAGCACGAGCACAGCGACAAAAACGCCGGCCATCGCCAAGCGATTGCGAGCATGAAAGCGTTGCGCGTCGTGAGAAGGGCCGAGAACTGTCATCGTGTGTCGCGCCGTCAGCGGATGGCCAGTGTCCGATGCCGGCGGCGATGGGTCAACCGAGACATTGAACAACGAATCCGCGCGCGCCAAACGTGGAAATTTGCAAGGACGCGCGCTCCGGGATTGGCCGAGAATCGCCGGCCGTGTACGATACTTCCGGGCAACGGCACCGCCGCCGTTCTTGGGGATCGACCATGCGTCAAGTCGTTGTTGTTGTACTGGCTTCTTTGGGATTTGCGGGCTGTAGCGCGACTGCGGCTGGCGGAGGTGGTGGCGCCCTCGGCGTGACGCCAACGGACACGGTCGGCGGCGTCATGGACGTAGCGGCCGATGCCAAGGCAGGCGAGGACACGCAGGCCACCGACGACGCTGCCAAGGCCGACGCCGCAGCGGATGCCAAGACGGACGTGTTGCAGCCCGGCTCGCTCAAGACGTGCGTCATCGCCTCGCAGTGCGCTGTCGACGCGTGCAAGGCCAACTGGACCGCGACGTGTGGCCAGTCCTGCGCGAACGCGACCGCGACGGCCGCGGCACCGACGGCGTCCGCGCTGCTGGCCTGCACCACCACCAAATGCCTGCAGGGCACCTGCGCCGGGACCACGCCGCCGACGCAAAAATGCATGGACGATTGTACGGCGGCCAGCTGCGCCAACGAGCTCGTGGCGTGCTGGGAAGAGGGCGCGACGCCGGGCAGCAAAGGCTGCAGCACCATCCTCAGCTGCCTGACCGGCTGCGACAGCGACCCGGAACGCTTCACCTGCCAGGCCAACTGCTACAACGCCGTCGGCGCGACCGGGGAGACGCAGTTCAAGGCGCTCAGCACCTGCGTCAACGCGAACGGCGGCAGCGCGACGCCTTGCACCAAGGAATCGTTGGCTTGCGTGTCGGACGGCAAATCGGGGAGCGGCACGTGCTATGCCGTGCAGGATTGCATCGGCAAGTGCGCGACGGGCGACACGGCGTGCCAGGGCGCGTGCTACGGCAACGGCAGCGCGAGCGCGCAGACCCAGCTGCTTGACCTGCTGAACTGCGTGAACAGCAAGGGCGCGGCCAACTGCATGACCCAGACCATCACGTGCGCGACGCCGACCGGCAGCACGGGCTGCCTCAACACCGCGACCTGCGTCGGCAACTGCCCCACCGGCGCGACACAGGCCAAGTGCGTCATGGATTGCCTGCACGCGTCGACCGCCGCGGGCGCGACCTCGTTTGGCAAGCTGGCGCCGTGCATGGAAGCAAACTGCGCCAACTGCACGGGCAACGCGTGCCAGAGCTGCGCGACCAGCAAGTGCCTGACGCAGGCGCTGGATTGCAACAGCAATTGATTATTGCGTGAAATCAGCTACTTGCGACCCAACAGCCCGGAGCGGTGCGGGTGCTCGAATCGGCCGGTCACGCGGTCCAGCAGGCCGAACCAGGGCGGCGCGACGAGCATCGTGATGAGCGCCAGGGGTAGCGCCATGCGCAGGACGTCGCCGTACGCGTCGAACGCGCGGTGGAAGACGGCCTCCAGCAACAGGAATCCCAGCGTCGCGACGAGGCTCAGCGCCGCCGAAGTCGCCATGACCGGCACCGCGCTGCGGAGATCCACGCGCGACTCCAGGAACCGGCCCAAAAGCGCTGCCAGCACGCCAACTTCCGTGTACAGTCCGACCGGTACGGAGAGCGACAGCCCGTCCTTCAGCAGTCCCACCGTGAAGCCGACCAGCACGGCCGTCGGCGTCCCCGCGCGACTGCCGGCATACAGCGCGGTCAGCAGCGCGACGTCCGGTGCGAAGAACTGGCTGTCAAACCGCCCGAGCAGCGGCGAGAGGAGCGTCAGCGCCAAAAAAGTCAGCAAAATCCATGCAAATGGCTTCATCGACCCCTCATGGCGGCGCATCCGGCGTGTTGGCGGGGTCAACGGAGTGGCGCGGCTTGGCGTCTGGCGGCGCTGACGGCGTCCCGGGAGCGATGGGCGCGCCTTCGACGTCCGGGCCATGGTAGCCGGTGACGATCAGCACCTCCTCCAGCGTCGCATAGGACACGGCCGCCACGAGCACGAATTCCTGGTACGGCCCGCTCTGCGTCGGCGCCGCATCCGCGATGTGGCCGATCTCCAGGCCCGCCGGAAACACGCGATCGTGGCCCGTCGTCAGCACAGCGTCGCCCGCGGCCAGCGGCGCGCCGCGTTCCAGCTTGTCCAAGTGAACAAATTGCGCTGTGAATTCATTGCGTTTCCCGTTACCCTTGACCGAGCCGATCACGCCCTTGCCCGGCACTGTCGCGTGCACCTGGCTGCGCGCGTCCGTGACGAGCATCACGTCGGCGAAGCCTTGCGAGACGCGGTCGATGCGCCCGACGACGCCGTCATCCGTGATTACCGCCATGCCTTCCTTGATGCCCACCAGACCATCCGTGTCGATCTTGATGCGCATGACCTGGAAGAACTGCGAGACGTCGCGACCGATCACGCGCGCAGGAATCGTCGTAAAATCGCGATGTTCTGCTTTGAATTCGCACAGCCCTTTGACGCGCTGCAGCTCCTCGCCTATCGCCCTGGACTTCAGCGCCTCGCCCAGCAGCACCTTGTTCTCGTGCTCCAACACCTCCGCGCGTTTCTCCACATCGCTCAAAAAGACATAGCGCTGTGCGAGCTTGCGCGCCGCTTCGATCGCGTCGTGGTTGAACTGCGTGAACGGCGACGTGATCGCCAGCAGCGTGCGCTCCACAATCGTCGACTCTGTCCGCGTCTTGCCGTGCCAGTACATCGACGCGATCGGCAGCACAAGTGCCAGCGTCAGCAGCAGCGATTGGCGGTAGCGATTGAAGAGATCGCGAATCATGCCCTGAACTTAGCTCCGAGACGTCTTGGTGTGGTGGATGCGCCGCAGCCGGTAATGCGGCGCCAGCAGGCCATGGACAACCAGCAGTCCGGCGCACAGGATCAGCAGCAAGACCGGCAGCCAGAACCACATGGACGCATCCGGCGCGAGGTTGGCATGCGTGCGCACCGCGGGGTGCCAGCCGCCCGCGCGCGCGCGATCGAACAGGAGCAGCGCCCAGACGGCATCGACCAGCAGCGCGGCGATCGTCGTCCACAGCCGGTGAATCCAGTGCGCGCTCGGCCCCCAGCGCATGAAGTTGCCGATGAGCACCGCCGTCAGCAGACCGGTCCAAGCGTAGACCTGCCAATCGGTGAACCCCTCGCGCAGCGCCACGAGCGTCGCGCTCAGCGTCGCCAGCAGGTGGCACACGAGCGCCCAGCGTAGCCACGTCGCGTGGCTCAGCACCTCCTCAACCGGGGCCATCGCGACGTCCGCGATCGCGTTCACGGCCTCATGGACTGCGTGCTGCAGCGGCGCCTGGGCGGGTCCCTGCGGCGGCGGCGTCTCCGGCAGCGGTGTCTTGTCCGGTTCAGTCACGGGCTTCCCTTAGGCCATCCGCTGATGGCCATGGCGCCGATGATCGTTGCGGACGGCCGCGTTGGCAAATCTCCAACGTGGTATTCTTGCCGGCAGGAGGCGGCGATGGGCAAGAACGACACCCAGCAGACGACCGTGGTGCTCTGGGGCGGCGTAGATCCGGGCGGCCAAGCTGGGCTGGCGGCGGATCTGCAGGCGGCCAACGCGCTCGGCGCGCAAACGCGGCTGGTGGTGACGGCGCTGACGGCACAGGGCGGCAACTTTTGGCTGGCGGGGTGGCCGGTGCCCGATACGCACCGGGAGGCCGTGGTCAAACACCTGGACCTGCCGGCGAACGGCGTGGCGTTCAAGTCGGGGATGCTGAGCACGCGGTCGCACGCCGCGGCGCTGATGCGGCTGCGCAAGCTGCACCCGTCGGCGCCGCTGGTCGTTGATCCGCTGGAAAAGTCGAGCTCGGGCGGGCTGATGTGGCAGGCGGAAGACATCGCTGGCCTGCCGGCGTGGCTGCTCCAGCAGGTCCTGCCGCATGCCAGCGTCGTCACGCCGAATTGGCCGGAGCTGGCCTGGCTGACCGGGCGCGTGCTCGCGAGCTACGCAGACGCGATCGCGGCGCTGCGGCTGCTGCCGTGCGCTGCCGTGCTCAAAGGCGGCCACGCGCCCGAGGCACTGCGCGGCGTGGACGTGGTCTGGGAGAACGGCATCGCGACCGAGCTGCAACCGACGCACATGTGGGCGCAAAGTCCGCGGGGCACGGGCTGTCGTCTGGCGACGGCGATCGCGATTGGTCTGGCGCGCGGCGAGTCGTTGCTCGCGTCAACGGCGGCCGCAAAGGCGCTGGTCGCGCAGCTGGCCGAGGCTCAGGGCGTGTAGCCGTGCTTCTTGAAGTTGGCGGCGACCTGGTCGGCCGTCGGCGCCGGGCCTTTGTGCACTTTCGCCACAATGAAGCTGCCGATGTCGTCGGCGATCGCGCGGTTTTCCTCGATCGCGGACTTGAACAGGCTCGGCACTTCGTCTTCTTCGAAGATCGCCTTCCACGGGCAAGCCGGCTCACAGTTCGTGCAGTCGATGCACTCGTCCGGGTGAATGTACAATTGATTCTTGTACTTGGCGGCGCCGCCGGACTCTTCGTAGATGCACTCGACCGGGCAGACGTCCGCGCAGGCGGTGTCTTTGCAGTCCACGCAGAGGGCGGTGATGATGTAGGCCATGAGAGATTCCTCCAAAACATTCAAGCGGTTGGTCGGTCAACGATTGCGCTGTTGGGCTGGCGGTGCAGCGGGGGACAGCGCTGCGATTCTGGCGTTCGCGCGGCCAATTGTCGAGTCCCGCAGCACGCGATTGGCCTGCCCGTCGGTGTTTAAGGCTTCGGAACGGACGTGTTCAGGTTGAAATTCATCGTGCCCGTCGCGGTGGTGTCGCCCGCTTTGCCTTGGGTCAGCAGGTAAATGCCACCGCCGAGCAGCGCGGCACCGCCGACGACTGCCGTCCAGAACCACCATTCCTTGGTGATCGGCCGGTCTTCTTTCTTTTCGTCCTCAAAAAGCGGCGCATTCGGGTCGATGTAGGCCGTCGCGGCATCCGTCGCCGCACCCGCGGTCTTGTTTTGCGTCACGACGCTCTGCCGGGCGTCCAGCGGCGCCGTCCCCGGATCGGCCACCAGCTTGGAACCGACCGTCGTGGCGACGAAATCGGCCAGCTTGTCCATGTACTTTTCGTCTTTGTCGATCGTAATCTTCACGCTCTTGAACACGCCGTCGGCGCCCAGGAAAAAGCCGTTCAATTCCGTGGTCTTCTTGGCCAGCTTGGGCCGCAGCACCAGCATCTGGTCGGCGCCCAGCTGGTTGCGCAGCTCGCGGATACGGTCTTCCACCAGCGACGGCTGGGTGAAATTGTCCATCAGCACCTTGCGGCCGCTCTCCAGCTCCTGGCTAAACGCCGCCGGCTTGAGGTCAAATTCAACGGTCATGACCTTGCCGGTCACGACTTCAACGGTCTTGCGCTCGGCGCCCTGCCCCGCGGAACGCACGGTGATGCGGTGCGGCCCCGCGGCGACGTCTTCCAGCACGGCGGTCCCGGTGCCGCGATACGCGCCGTCGACGAACACGTCGCCGCGACTGCCTTTGCTGACGATCTTCAAGTCGCCGGTGCCGAGGTTGGCGATCAGTTGCTTGACGGTCTCAAACATCTCGCGTGCCGAGGCGCCGTAGCTGGAATACTCGTCGATCGACTGATTAGGGAACAAAACCATGGACTTTGCGATCGAGTCGCGCGCCTTGACCAGGTCGTTGTTGGCCAAAAACGCCAGGCCCTTCGCCTTGTAGTAGCGCGCCAGCAGCCGCTCATCGCCGGCGTTGGGCGCCTCGGTCAGCGCCGCTTCGGTCGCCGCCAGACGCTCGCCCGCGCGCTTGGGCGTGCGCAAGAGCAGCGCGCGCAAGGCGTCCTCCACATTTTCAGCGGCCTTGGCGGCCTGGTCCTGGGAAGGCTGCGGCGACAGGTCGAACGGCCGCACGGTGTCCAGCCGCCGGGACGCCTCGAACAGCAGCCGCTCGATGCTCTCTGCCTCGTCTGCCGTCTTCTTGTTGGTCGGCACACAGAGAATCGCCAGCGTGGAATTCGCCGCCGCCTGCGCCTGCGCCTGCGCGAGCCACTGCGTGTGCTTGCCTGAAAATGCGGTCCACCACTGCAGGTTCACGATCGCCAGCGCCGTCACCGCCGCGACGGCCATGCGAAGCCCGCGAGAGCGCGGCAGGAGAGAAATGGAGTGTTGATTCGTCATGTCGATACCTGCCATTTGAATCTTACAGGGGGTCGTCGTCCTGATCGGCTAACCGCGGGCTATTGCGCAAGGAATCCCGGGCAGTACACATCGCTGGCGCCGCCGGGGTGGTCCTTCAGATCGTCAAAATCGGCGACACCGCCGAACAGGAAGATGCAGTCGTTGCTGAGCTTGGTCGCCGCGAGCGCGCCGCGGGCGATGAACGTCGCAGCTGCGGCCGGCGGCGTATCGCCGACTGTGAGCGGGCCAAACGGGTCGGCCGCGTTGGGCGCAAAGTCCGTGAGCGTCGCGCCGCCGCCTTTCAGGCCGGTCAAGCCGCCGCTGACGACGACGTGGCCGCCGGTCGACGTGGCGCTGTGCAAGTACACGCCGGCGCTCAGGCCGGGCATCTTCTGGATTGTGATGGTCTTTTGCGCGTCGTTTACGGTCAGCAAAAACGCGTCGTCCTTGCTGGGCGCGGCCCACACGCCGTTGTTGTAGCGCGCGCCTCCGATCGCCGCGAAGCGCTCCACGACATCGCCGGAGTCCAGCGTCGACGGGCCGAGCGCGGAAAGCGTCGGGAAAAAGAGCGAGCCGTTGGCCTCGCTGTAGTCGGTCGTCGGCTTGCCGTCGGTGCCAACCAGCGCGTACGAATCGTCGAACCGAACGTCGCCCAGATTGGACGATTCCAGTGCAATATCAATGACTTTACCAGCAGCCGAAGGAACGCCTTGCGCGCTGATCGACTCATTGCCGCCCCAAATCAAGTAGCGAAACGTGCCGTAGGAGGACGGCGTCACGAACTGGGCGACCGCCGAGCCCGCGCGCGAGCCGTTCATCTTCAGCGCACCGTTGTTCAGCTTGGCAAAGCCGCCCAGACCGCCGTCGACTTGCGTCACCAGCGTCGGGTCGAACAGGTCGCCGCTCAGGTAGTTCGTCGTCTCCACGGTCGGCCACGGCGCGCCGCCCGACGCCACGACGTAATCCGCAGTCAGCAGCAGCAAGTTCGGCATCACGCGCGCCTGGACGTTGTCCTGAATCGTCTGGTCGGTCGAGCACGACAGCTGGTTGTTGGCGCCGAGCGCGCACAGCTCCCAGCGCTGGCTGACCGCATCCGCGACGTTCCAGGACGGCGGCGTCGAGCCATCGGCCTTCAACGTCATCGCCGTCGTGCCGCCCACCACAAGTATTTTCTGGGACTTGGGCAAATAGATCGCCGAATGCGCGCCGCGGGCGGAGCTCAGCTGTCCGGCGTCGGTGAACGTGCCCTTGGCCGAGTCAAACAGCCACGCCTGGGTCTGCGGCAAGGACAGCTTCAAGTCCGTGCCGCTCAGCGTTGCGTCGCCAAAACCGCCGGTGATCAGGATCTTGTCGGCGCCGATCGGCGTCAGCACCGGAAAAACGAGCTTGCTCAGGCCGGCGTCCGGACCCACGCACGTGAAGCCTTCGGACGCCATCAGCGTCACATCGACGGTCTGCGTCTCGAGTTTATTCAGCGTTACCGCGGACTTACGCGCGAACCACGACACTACGCCATCCTGCGTATAGCCAAGCAGCGTGACCTGCAGCGGACTGCCGACGTCGATGTTGCTGAACGTGATCGACTTGGCCGAACCGTTGAACGCGGCAGCGATCGTCTGGGTCTCGACCTGGCCCTTGTCGTTTGGACCCGTGCGGACGAGTTTGAAGTTGCGAATTTCGCCCAGCGGCGAGTTGGTCGAGACGCTCCCGCACGTGCCGGTCAGCGCGGAGACTTTCAACGCAACTTCACTGGACGCGGCGGCGGATCCAGCCTCAGGCTGGGTGGCACAGGCGGCCAACAACGCGAAAGCACAGGACAAACCAGTGGCGGCTTGCAGCCGGGAACGCTTGAGGGTCATCAGAAACCTCCGGACCAGAAATCGAGAACGGGTCAACGAGACCGCCGCACGCGGCGTCGGTCAGAACGGCGTCAGGAACAGGATGCGCGGCTTGCCTTCAATGTCGCCAATCGTGATCGGCGGGGGCATCTGCTGCGCTTCAGCAGTGACAATGAAATATTTGCGGCCGTTTTCAACGGGCACCGTGCGGCAGATCGTAAAGTCGGGCTTGCCCGGTTGCACGACGTATTTGTGGACGTTGGCGCGCATGCGCGGCCAGTACATCTCCCGCAATTCCCGCTGGTTGCGGTCTGGCGGAAAGAGCGCGACAAAGGCCTGAAAGCTCGCTTCGTCGTCCGGGCCGAGCGCGAGCTGGTACGCGCGCCAAATCGTCCACTCGGCCGAGTCCACTGGCGGATCGCTGACGCGCTTGTTCAGCTCGCAGCCGCCACCTTTTTGCGCCAGCTCATTGGCGCCGACGGTCTGTTCGGACGCCGCCTTGGCTGGACCGACGCCGCGGCTCTGGCCAACGGACGTGCCGCCGTTGCAGCCGCACAGCCCGCACGCGAGGATCGCCATCGTTGCAAATAGCCAACGAAAACAAGGCGTTTTCAAGTTGACGGACGCGTGGCGGGTCATCCAGTTCCCTGTGCTTGGCGGCTGCCAACGGGCTGCGACCACCTGCTTGGCAGTAGCGCCGCGCGACTGTAGCAGAAGGCCCGCGATCGGGCCAACCCCCAGACGCCACGCGGCGCAGTGCGTCGCCATGGGTACACGCCTACCGAAGTGCGAGATCCAACATTCCCGATCCCGAACGGTTCATCGCGGGGTCCTCGTCCGACATGCAGCAGGTCCAGCCGAAAGCACGCGGTGGCCGAAATGGGTCAGCAGATGTGGTGCGATCGCCGCACGTATTGCTATAGTCGATGGCGTTACCCGCACGGCGCTGCGGGCGGGCGCGGGAGACGATGGCGAGCCCAAACAGCCTTGTCGGTGCGGTCCTGTGCGGCCGGTATCGTCTGACCAAGCTGATTGGCCAAGGCGGCATGGGCTCCGTGTACGAGGCGCACGACCGCCAGATGGCCGATCGCCAGGTCGCCGTGAAGGTGCTCGCCGCGCACCTGACGACCGACGAGACCCAGGTCACGCGGTTTGAGCAGGAAGCGCGCGCGGCCAACCAGCTGCGGCATCCGAACACGATCAGCGTGCTCGATTTTGGCCACACTGAAGACGGTTTGCTCTTCATGGCGCTGGAATACCTGCACGGCGAGACGCTGACCCAGGTGATGCGCCACGGTCCGCTGGACCCGGCGCGCGGCTTGTACATGCTGCGGCAGGTCTGCAAGTCGCTGGCGGAAGCGCATGCCAAGGGCATCATCCACCGCGACCTGAAGCCGGATAACATCTTTGTCTGCGAAATTTATGGGGAAAGCGATTTCATCAAGGTCATCGATTTCGGAATCGCCAAGCTGGCCGTGGGCGGCGCGGAGCTGACGCAGGCTGGCAAGATGTTCGGCACGCCGCGCTACTTGTCGCCCGAACAGGCCCAGGGGCTGCCGCTGACGGCGACGAGCGATCTGTACTCGCTGGGCGTGATTTTGTTCGAGATGCTGACCGGGCAAGTGCCGTTCCATGCCGACGATTCGCTGTCGATCGCCATCAAGCATGTGCAGGAGCCCGCGCCAGCGTTGCGCGATGTGGCGCCAGAGCTGCGCGTGCCGCCGGAGCTCGAGCAGATGGTGGCGCGGATGCTCGCCAAGCGGCCGGCGAGCCGGTTCCAGTCGGCGGAGCAGGTGCTTGCCGCGCTGGACGCGTCTCTGGATGCGCTCGGCGCGGGCGTGCGCGCGACCAGCCCGTTGCCGCTGACGGGACCGCGGACGCCGACCAAACCCAAGACCATTCCGCCGATTCCGGCGCCTCGGACCGTGCCCAAGCTGGCAGAACACGAGGCGACACACACGGTGACCGTGGCCGAGGAAGCAACGCAGCTGGTCGCGCCTCTGCCGGACGACCCCGACGAGGCGACGCGCGCGGTCGCGGCCATGGATGCGCCAGCGCCCGCCGATGCGCTTTCCGCCCGGACGCCGAGCACGCCCAAGGCCGCGGTGCCGACGCCAGCCGACAGCCGGACGGGTGGCGAAGGTCAGACGTTGGCGCTCGATGTCGAAACGACGACAGGCGGCGGCGTGCAAGCCCGGCGCCCGGAGCGGCCGACGCCAAAACGCCGGACCGCGCCACCTCCGCGCCGACAAGTGGCCGCGCCGTTGCTGGAAAAGCACGACGGGCCCAACAAGCTCATCTTGTTGGGCGTCGCCGTCGTGCTGGCGGCCGTGGGCGGCGGCGGTGCCTGGTGGTGGCGTGGCGGTCACCCAGCTGTGGCAGTTTCCGCCCAAGGCGAGCCGACGACGCTTGCGCCAGCGGCGACCCGAGCGCCGTCGATCGCGCCAGCGGTGATCGCCGCGCCGGAGCCACCGCCCGCGCCGATGCCGCCGACTGCAGCAGAGCCCGCGCCGCACCGCGTCGAGATTGTGTCGGATCCGCCGGGCGCGAGCGTGACGATTGACGGCATGCCCGCGGGGACGACGCCGGTCGAGCTAAAGCTGAGCGGGTCGGCCAAGCCGATCGTCGCGATCTTGGCGCTGGCAGGCCACGAGGACTATCGGCTGGAGATTGACCCGCAGAAGGTGCGCGAGGCCGGAATCGCGCGGCTGCCGATTCACCTGGTCGCCAAGCCCATGACCAAGCCGCCCACCTCCAAGCCCGCACCGCACAAGGCAAAAGTGGACTGGCAGTAGGTGCTTGCCGCCGGGCACACCCGCTGGCCGCAATTCGAGTCCACAAACCGGTCATCCGCGGCGTCCGGCCGGAGGCGCACGCTCGCGCTCCAGTCCGAAACGCGACAGGTCTAACCCAGCGGATTTTGGTCTCGGACAAAGGCGTTCATGTGTAGCCCCTGAGCGCCGTTCTTGCTACCCTCCGGCGCCCGAGGAGTCGCGCGATGAACCTGGCGCAAGCCGTGAAACAACTGGCACACCTGAGCCTGCACGCGGTCCTCGCGCTGTCGCTGGTTGCGGTGCCCGTGCTCGCCGCCGACTCGAATGCCGAGACGCGCGCCAACGCGATCTACAAGGACGCCAAGGAGCGCTTTGAGGCCGGGGACCTGGCCAAAGCGCTGTCACTTGTCCGCCAGGCGGAGGCGCTCTTTGCCCACCCGGCGATCATTTTTTTGCGCGGCCGCGTGCTGCACAAGATGGCCCGCCTGCGCGAAGCGGACGAAGCGCTGCGGCTGGCCGACGTGGCGACGCTGCCCAAACCGCTGCAAAAACCGCTGGCTGACGAGCGCTTGGCAGTCGCCGAGGAGATGCGCACCAAGGGCGAGCTGCTGCTGACCGTCGACCCGGACACGGCGCGCGTGACCATCGACGGTGAAGACGTGCGGCTGGATTCGGTGGGCTGGCTGACGCCGGGGAAGCACAAAATCGAAGCAACGGCGCCGGGTTACCAGCCGATGCTCCGCGACGTGCAGATCCCGACCGGCGAGTCCGCAACGGCGACGCTCCGGCTGGTGCCGGTGGCGGGCTCGCTGGTGATCATCGTGCCGGGCGGGCTGCGCGATGCCGAAGTGCGGTTGGACGGGCTGCTGGTCGAGCTCAAAGCCGGGGAAAAGCTGGGCGATCGCACGCCGCCGATGCATGTGCAAGCGGGGGCGCACCGCGTTGTGTGCTCGCGCGGGTCGGATGAATCAGCCCATGAGGTCGACGTCAGCGCCAGCGGCGCCACCGAGGTCACGTGCAGCGACATCGCGCCGGCAACCGGCACCGCGCGCAAAGTCATCGGCTGGACGGGCGTCGGCGTAGGCGCGGGGCTGGTCGGCGTTGGCGCTTACGGGTTGCTGTCCTTCTTCCTGGTCGACACCAAGGACCCGCGCTACAGCGACCCGCGCTACCAAACCAGCCACGACAAGGTCATTTTCGGCAGCACTTACGCAGCGTTAGGCGTCGCTGTTGGCGTGTGCAGCTGGCTTTTCTTCCTGCGCGACAGCCCCGCCGCCGAGCCAGCCCGTTGACCGAGCCGACCACCCCCATGAGCCAGCGCTCCCACCAGCAAGGCGCGACCGACGCCGCACACGAGGACAAGTGTCGGCGCTGCGGCGTCGCCTGCCACATCGCTGTGCCGCTGGGCGATCGCGCCATCGTGGTGCCCGGGCTGCATTGCCGGTTCCTGGCCGAGGAATCGCCCGGGCTGTTCAGCTGCACAGTCTATGGCGATCGCTTTGCGCAAGCGCCCTGGTGCCACCACGCCGACGTCGCCGGGCCACTGGGCTACCTCGCGGAGGACTGTCCATACGGCGCGCCGGATCGCGGCAAACGCCGGGTCGACGAAGTGGAATTTCGCGCGATGTGGCCGCACATTTGGCGCATCCTGCGCAGCTGGGGTGTGCCCAATTTTGTGCACCACGCGGATTTCTTGGCGGCGGTGCACGCGCGAACCGGCCGCGAGTGGGAGCTGGTGCCGATGCACGGACCAGCGGACGCGGATCAACCTTTTGCGGACGACATGCAACAAATGCGTCTTCGCGCCCTGCCAACGAGCCCTGATGCCTGACCTCCTCCACCGCCTGCCTCCCGTCGCGCGTTTCTGGCGCCAGCTCCCGCTGCTGGTTGCCTTGGCGGCGAGCGCGTCCGGCTGTCTGGGGCTGCGCCGCTGGCTGATTCCGCCGCCGTCGCGCGAGGAGAACCGGGACGCGAGCTACGAACACCAGCGCGCTCCGGACAACGCAGAGCTGATCCTTGTGGTGGCGAGGCTGCCCGGCGACGCCACGGAAGAAACGGCGATCGCGGTGCGCAACGGCCACATCATGCGGCGCGGCACGCTCGAGGCGCTGGACGCGGTGCGGGGCGATGCGACGCGGACGATTCGCCTGCCCGGCGGCGTCGCGACCGCGGGGCTGGTCGCGGGACACGTCCGGCTGGAACAGGCGGCGATGGCGGCCGACGCCGTGGACTTGACCGGCTGCAAGACCGTAGCCGACGTCGTGGCGACGCTGAAGACTTCTCGTCAGCTCGTCATGACCGAGAGCGGCTGGCTGTGGGGCAACGGCTTGAATCTTGGACTTTTTGCCAAGTTGAGCAGCGCGGATCTGGACCGCGCCGTTGGCCGGACGACCGTGCTGGTGACGCCGGCGGGCAAGTCGGTAGGCCTGGCGAATGGCGCGCTGATGGCGCGACTGGGTGAACTGGGCACCGCGATTGCCAGCCAAGCGGGGCACTTGGACGATCGGCAAATTCGCCTGGCGTGGCAGCAGCTGCCCGCGGCGCGGCCGGAGCGCCTGAAGCCGCTTTTTCTGAGCCTGTTTGCGGAGTTGCAGCGTCAGGGCGTGACGGAAGTACACGCGTTTGCCACCAGCCAGTCGGCGCTGGAGGCGCTGCACATGCTGGATCGGGAGAGCCGGCTGACGCTGCGAACGCGCGTGTACCTGGACGCCGAGCGTCCCGAGGGCCGCGCGCTGCTGCATCCACCGCGACCAACGGCGGCGACGAACCCAGGCAAGCGGCTGCCCAGCGACGGTCCGCCGCTGCCGCGATCCAAGCGCGTGCCGCTGGTCGAGTTGGCGGGCGTGTCGCTGGAGCTGGATGGCAGCGTCCGCGCCGGTTCAGCTGCAATGACGGAGAACTACGCGGATTTGCCCTTCGCCGGCACGCTCACCTACAGCGACGACACGCTGCAGGAACGGCTGACCGCGGCCGATCAGGCGGGCGTGCACGTGGCGATTCGCGCGAGCGGGGACGCGGCGCTGGCGCAGGTCGGGCGCGTGCTCGCGGCGATGGCGCGGCGGGCGGATGCGCCGCAACTGCGTGTAGAACTTCCGGAAGTGGTGTCGCCGGACGCGCTGGATGCGCTGCACGCGTCGGGCGCGCTCTGCGTGGTGGCGCCGGTTGTGAGCCCCAAAGAGCTGGAGATCGCCAAGCACCGTCTGGGCGCCGCACGGCTGGCCTGGTTCGATCGCGCGGCGTCGCTGGCCGCGGCTTGTCCGCTGCAGGTCGCGCTGGACATGGCGCATCCGGAGGCGCTGCGGGCGCACGATCGGCTCACGCGCCACAACACGAGTGATCCCGAGGCGATGCCGACGCTCCAGGCTTGGCGGGCGCTCTCGTCGGGCGGGACGGCGCGGCTGACGATGCCGATTCAGGTGGGCGAAGACGCGGATCTGGTCGTTTGGTCGCGCGATCCGTTGCTGCCTGGCAAAGTGCCGCCCAAAGTGATCGCGTCGATGATCGGCGGGACAGTGACCCTGCTGATCGGCCGGGACGTGGAAGCCGAGTGACCGTGGCCGAATAGGCAATCTCGCCGACGGCGTACCTCCAGCTTGAGCCACTGAGTGGGCGCGCGGTCACGCAGCGGTCGCTGGTTGCTCCGCTCCGCGCTCGATCGCAGTCTTGGCGGCCAGTTCGCCGACCAGCGCGCGCACCACGACACTGGCCGCAACCATCCCGAAAACGGACGTGACAAACACTGCGGAGCCTTCGATCAGCGACCGGTCGGTGCAGGCGTGGAAGTCGTTGTCCTTGCCCCAGCTGCCGTCCGGGCTCGACGGGCACAGGCACTCGAAGCCTTGCGCGTCCCAGCTCGGCGCGATGGGCAACCGCCTGGATTCCGTGCTGAAAATCGCCCTCACTCCCGCCGGACCGGAATTCTCGCCCGCCGGCCACTTCAGCTTCTGACGCAGGTGCTTGCGGATCGCGCGCGCCAGCGGGTCACCGTGGGTCGCGAACAGGTCCGCGACGCGCACTTGCGTCGGGTCCAGCTTGCCCGCGGCGCCCATCGACGAGACGATCGGGATGTCCAGCTGCTTGCAGCGGTCGATCAAGTGCGCCTTCGCGGCGATGTGGTCGATCGCGTCGATGACGAAATCTGGCTTGGCGTCCGCCGGCAGCAGCGCCTCGGCGTCCTTGGGCTGGTAGAACGCCTGCACAGCTTGGACCGCGATTTGCGGGTTGATCTTGCGGCAGCGCTCCGCCAGCAGCTCCGCCTTGGACTGGCCGACAGTGCCCTGCAGCGCCTGGATTTGCCGGTTCACGTTGGTCGCGCACACGACGTCGTAATCCACCAGCGTCAGCTTGCCGATGCCCGATCGCGCGAGGCCCTCCACGGCGAAGCCGCCCACGCCGCCCACGCCAAAAACCACGACGTGCGCAGCCTCCAGCCTGTCAAACCCGGACTCGGACGTCAGCCGCACCAACCGGTCAAAGCGCCGCTGGCTGGGCCGCGACCGCACCGGTCGGCGATTTTCCTCAGGAATGACAGGCTGTTGTGTGTGGTCGTGTTCCATCGTCTACCTCTGCGCGGGCGCGAGATGGTATAGCCTGCGGGCGTTCTCAGCCAGACGAATTTGCAGCGCTTCGACCGGCTCGGCGCGCCACTCCGCCACCTGCGCGCCCAGCGCGGCCATCTGGTGGACCGCGTCGTCATAGCGCAGGTTCCGAAACGGCCAATCGGTCTCCAGCAGCAGCTTGTCCGCGGCGATCGTCTGGGCAAGTTGGCGTCGTTTCTCAGGATTTTCACGCGGCTCCAGCGCCATCGCCACACCCAGGCCCAGGGCCTCGAACGCCGGCACCAGCTCCAGCGGCCCCGACCACCGATGCACCGCACCGCCATGCGGCACGCCGACACGGCGCAAGGCGGCCAGCGCGTGGCCGTACCAGCCGACCAAGTGCAGCACCACCGGCAGCCCGCTCGCCTGCGCGAGCCGCAGACCGGCCTCCAGGTACGCGATCTGCTGCGGCAGCGGCCAGACTTCCTTGTAGCGGCGGTCCAGACCGATCTCGCCCAGCGCCACGACCGACGGATGGCCCAGCTCCGCGATCAGGGCATCCTGTGCGCGCACGCGGGCCGCGTCATCCGGCAGGCGCGCCAAGTACTCCGGGTGCATGCCGACGGCGCGGCGGAGCATCGGCCACCGCTGCGCCAGTTCCCGGCTGCGCGCCAGCCGCTCCGGGCCATAGCCCGCCGTCAACGCACCCGGCCAGCCCGCGTCGACCAGCCGCTGCAGCGCGTCGTGCAGGCGTGACGGCGGCTCGTCCGGGTCATCCAGATGGGCGTGGCTGTCCAGCCAGGGCGCGTTCAGGGGCTGCAGCCGCACAGGAATTTGTCCGGGCAGCAGTCGCCCGCGGTGTTGCAGAAGTCGTCGCAGTAACAGCTGGACGAGCCGCTCTGAGTGCCGCAGGCGCCGGCGCAGGTGTTGGACTGAATGCCGCAGACCTGGCCGTAATCGCAGCCGTAGTAATCGTAGTCGGTGCAGCACGTGCCCGCCGCCTTGCAGTTGGCTTTGCAAGAGCAGTTGCCGGAACTCGATTGCACGCCGCAACTCGCGTAGCACGAGCCGGTGAGCGCCTGGCAGCTGCCCGAGCTGCCGTCCGCGGCGGCAGTGCACGTGCCCGGGCAGGTCTGCGTGGTTTGCCAGCCGCCCCAAAACACGTCGCTGGCGGTCGTGGAGCATGTCGTTGAGCCGATGCATTTGCCTTGACCGGTACGCTGTTGCAGCGCATTTCCCGCGCATTGCCACTGGACCACCGCGGCTGGCGCGCCGCAGGGCGTACCGGTAGCCAAAACGATGCCGGCCCCGGTGTCGCAGCACGCGCCGCTGGTGCAGCCGCAGACGCTTGTCGCGTCCGTGCAACACGTGCCGCCGGCGACGCAATCCGCTGAGCACGCGCAACCTTGCGAGCCGGTGCCGCCGCACGCGTTCGCGCACGAGCCCTGGACCACGCAGGACGGCACGATGCCGCTGCCCTGCGGGGTGCAGAGCGTGTTCGCCGGACAGGTGTTGATTGTCGACCACGGGCCGGCGCTGGCCGAGGACAGCGCGTTGGTGCAAACCGTCGGCGACGTGCCGTTGCAGCCCGGCGTGAAGTCGTGCTGCTGGATGTCCGCGCCGCTGCACTGGTAGTCCGAGCCGATGACGGTGCTGCCGCATGAAGTTCCGGCGGGCGCGATGACCTGGTCGGCGACGACGCAGCAGACGCCGGCGGTGCAGCAGGTCGGGTCGTCGCTCAGCGTGCACAAACCGACGGCGGTGTTGCACTGGCCGACCTTGCACGCGATGCCGTTGTTGCTGCAGTCGGCGTCCGACTGGCAGCAGCCGGGCTGGCTGGTGCCTTTGCAGATGCCCGCCGAGGTGCAGATGTCGCTGAATGTGCAGGGATTTTTGTCGTCGCAGGCCGTGCCAGGCGTCGACGACCAGTCCGTCGCTTTGTTGGCGGAGATGCAAATCTGGCACGCGTTGGATGGGTTCGGGTTGCCGCCGCCAAAACACTGGCTGTCGATCAAACACCATCCGGGCAGCACGTCCGGCTTGCATTGGCCGTCGGTAGGGTCGCACGTCGCGATTTGGCACTGCGATGGGCTCGGGCAGGCGACGTTCGCGCTGCTGCAATTGCCGCTGCCCAGGTCGCAGCTGTCGGTCGTGCAGAGGTTGCCGTCGTCGCAATCCAGGTCGCTCTTGCAGCAGCCGGAGATCTTGAGAATCACGCACTTGCCCTGGATTGTGTCACACGACGGCTGGTCGCAGCTGCCAATGACTGGACAATCGCTGTCTTTTTTGCAGCAGCCGGCGAGCACGCTCCAGCTGTCCTGATCCTGGACGGGGTCACAGATCTTGCACGGGTCGCCGGGAATGGACGCGCTGGCTTCAAGACAGGTTGTGCCGATGTGGCACCAGCCGTCCTGGACCGTGTGGTGGCATTTTTCGCCGTCGCAGGCGTCGGTCGTGCACGCGAGGCCGTCGTCGCAGCCGCTGGGGACCGCGGGCGTGCAGGCGCCGTTCTTGCACGCATCCGGGCCGTTGCAGGGGATGCCATCGTCGCAAGGCACGCCGACCGTCGGCGCTGCCTGGCAGCAGCCCAGCTGGCAGAGGGACGCCGTGCAGGGATCCGCGACGGCGTTGCAGTCGTCGTCGATGGCGCAGGTCTGCTCGCACGCCAGGCTGACGCCGTCCGCCGACGTCACGTCATCCGCCGCGTCGACGCGGGCATCATCGGGCGCCGTGCCGGTCGCGTCATCGGGCAGATCGCCGGCGACGTCCAGCAAGGCATCGGGAGCCAAGTCGGCGGCTTGGTTGTCAAAGGCAAAACCGTCGAAGCCCGGCAGGCCCTGACCGCTGGTGTCGGCGGGAAGCGACAGGACGCCGTTGCCGCCGCTGGACGCGCCTCCGCAGCCCGCGATCGCACAGGTCACGACGAGCCAGCAGGAGGCTGCGCGTGCCGTGATCATTGCCCAGCGTTGCACCATCGACGCGCCCCCGTGCCTCGTTGTGTCCGGGCATCTGCCCGCAGTGTAGTCGATCGCTCGGCCGGATCGCCAGAAGATCGCACTTTCGCGATTCGCTGCGCACTTCCACTTGACAACAGGTCGGCCCGGGTCGATTCTCGCGCCCCCTTTTGCCGTGGGAGCTGAGCAGACTATGCGCGAATTCATCTTCACCTCTGAATCTGTTACCGCCGGGCATCCAGACAAGGTCGCTGACCAGATCTCGGACGCCATTCTCGACGCGCTTTTGGCACAGGATCCGCGCTCTCGCGTGGCCTGTGAGACGCTGGTCACGACCGGTCTGGCGTTGATCGCCGGTGAAATCACGACGACCGCGTACGTGGACATGCCGACTATCATCCGCAAAACCATTACGGAAATCGGTTACGACGACCCGCGCGACCACTTTGACGGTTCGTCCTGCGCCGTGCTGACGTCGATCGGCAAGCAGTCGCCCGACATCAGCCAGGGCGTCACGGCGGGCGAAGGCTTGGATCCCGAGCAGGGCGCCGGCGACCAGGGCCTCATGTTCGGCTTCGCCTGCGATCACACGCCGGAGCTGATGCCGCTGCCGATCACGCTGGCCTCGCGGCTGACCCGCAAGCTGGAGCAGATGCTGCACGCCAAGACGCTGCCGTGGCTGCGTCCGGATGGCAAGAGCCAGGTGTCGGTGCGGTTCGAGAACGGCCGCCCGGTCGGAATCGACGCCGTTGTCGTCAGCACCATGCACCGCGACACCGTCAGCCACCGCGACCTGTACGATGCCGTGCTCGAGCACGTGATCCGGCCGTCGTTGCCGCCGGAACTGCTGCACGCGGGCACCAAGTTCCACATCAACCCGACGGGCAAATTCGTTGTCGGCGGACCCCACGGCGATGCCGGGCTCACGGGCCGCAAGATCATCGTCGACACCTACGGCGGCTGGGGCCGTCACGGCGGCGGCGCGTTCTCGGGCAAGGACCCGTCCAAGGTCGACCGCTCGGCGGCCTACTTTGCGCGCTACGTCGCCAAGAACATCGTCGCCGCGGGCTTGGCGAGCGAAGTCGAGTTGCAGGTCTCGTACGCCATCGGCGTCGCGCGTCCGACCAGCGTGAAGGTCGACACGCACGGGACCGAGAAAGTGGCGCCGGAGAAGATCGAGAAAGCCGTGCTGGAAGTCTTTGATTTCCGCCCGGCGGAGATCATCCGTCGCCTCGATTTGATGCGGCCGATCTACCGGCCGACCGCGGCGGGTGGCCACTTTGGCCGCAATGAGCCGGGCTTTACGTGGGAGCGCACGGACGCGGCTGCGGACCTCAAGCGGCTCACGGGTGCGTAAGCGACGTTCCGACGCCGTCCGAACAGGTGTTCGCGGCTCGGTATGTGATCGCTTCGAAACGGGTTTGGCTTGACACATCGGTGTCACCGCCGCTAGAATCTCGGCCCCCGCGTTTGCGCACATGCCAACGCGTGGTCCGATTTGGCAGAGGAAGTTTCATGAGCCTGAGCAAGCAAACCGTCAGCGTGCGCACGGAAGACGCGCCGCACCAGTGGTACGTCATCGACCTCAAGGATGCCGTCCTGGGTCGTGCGGCCGTCAATATCGCCAACATTTTGCGGGGCAAGGACAAGCCGTCCTACACGCCCAACGCGGATGTGGGCGACTTTGTCGTCGTGATCAACGCCGCGCAGTTCAAGCTGACCGGCAACAAGATGGACGACAAGATCTACCGCCACCACAGCCAGCACATGGGCGGCCTGAAGGAATTCACGGCCAAGGCGTTCATCGCCCGCAACAGCCCGGAGGCCGTTCGCCGCGCGGTGTGGGGCATGCTGCCCAAGGGCGCGCTGGGTCGTCGCCTGATCACCAAGCTCAAGGTTTATCCGGGTCCGCAGCACAAGCATGCCGCGCAGAATCCGATCGCCCGCGCCATCTAGCCCGGTTTCACTGACTTTCTCCCGCGCTGAGCAACAAACCAGCGCCACAGGTTCACACAATGGCCACCACTCGCCGCGTCAATGAGTCCTCCGCCCCCGCCAAGCGCTGGTACGCCACTGGTCGTCGCAAAGAAGCGACCGCGCGCGTTCACCTGCTCGCCGGCACGGGCAAGATCACGGTCAATGGCCGCGAGATCGCCGAGTACCTGCGCCGCCCGACGCTGGAAATGGTCGTCGCCCAGCCGTTTGAGGTGGTTGAGCGTCCCGGCCAGTTTGATGTGCGCGCGACGGTCAGCGGCGGCGGTTTGGCCGGTCAGGCTGGCGCGCTCCGCCACGGCATCGCCCGCGCGCTGACCGTGTTTGAAGCCGAAATGCGGCCGCCGCTCAAGGCCGCTGGTCTGCTGACCCGCGATGCCCGCGCCAAGGAGCGCAAGAAATACGGCCGTTACGCTGCGCGCGCGCGCTTCCAGTTCTCGAAGCGTTAATCGGTCTCGGTCGGCTCCTCGCGAGTCGGCCTTCCGGTGCCCCGGC
>CAIYWC010000090.1 GCA_903929795.1 uncultured Myxococcales bacterium
CGGCGGCGGTGGTCGCAGCTTCGGCGGTCGCGGCGGCAGCGGCGGCGGCGGCGGCGATTGGGGCGGCGGCGGCGGCGGTGGTCGCGGCGATTGGGGCGGTGGCGGTGGTCGTCGTGGCGGCGGCAATCGCGACGGCGGCGAGAGCTGGTAGTCCATCCCCGCTGAACGCGCGCTGAACGTCACCGGGCATCTCGCGATGCATTCGGGGCATAGGGCGTGAGGTTTGGCTGGTGCATGCGACCAGCACACGCAATGAGGCACCCGGAATTGGCCCGCACCGCGCGGCTGATTCCGGGTGTCCTGCTTTTGGCGCCCGCGGAGCGCGCCCAGTTCTTGGCTTGGCGTTCGCCTACTTCGCGTCGCGGTACGTCACATCCCAGGCGCGGTGCGCAGCCGTTGCCGCCAGATCCACTTTCCAGGCACCGCCTTCTTCGACGAGCGCCCAGTCGCGCTTGACGCCATCCGCCTCGACCGTAACGACCAGCCCGGTTTCGCCGGGTTCGGTGTGCACCACCCGCGACGGAGTCGGCGACGGACGCAGCCAATACGGCGACGCACCGGGCTTGGCAACGCTGTTCAACGCCGCCTCCACCAAGGGCTGCGACGCGCGGTCCACCAGCGCGAGCACGGCATGTCGGTCCTGGCGCAGCAGCGCCGCTTCCAGCGCGACCGGAACCTGCGCCGGAGGCGTCTGGCAGGCCGGAAAAAAGCCCAGCGCGAGAGCGAGATAGTATCTTGAAAATCCCGAGTTTATTGGCAAAACGTGATGTTCCACATGAGCCTTGTCGCGTCTGGCCCGCCGATCATCAGAGGTTTTGCCGACGCTGATCGCGTTCAGGCCGACGTCGCACGCGGTCGCCATGCGGAAATCGCTGCAAATAACAGGAACTTAGTGCGAAGGACGGGACTTGAACCCGTAAGCCCTTGCGGGCGCTAGCACCTCAAGCTAGTGCGTCTACCAATTTCGCCACCTTCGCGTCATCGCCTGACCGCGCACAGCGGCCAAACCGCCCACAAGTCGCTGAGCGAGGGCGGAGAATGCGCGACAGGCGGGGCAAAGTCAAGGCGGCGCGCAGCTCAAGGCCCTACGGCTTGGCCAACCGCGGCCACCACCCCGTCACACGCGCCGGCTGCACGTGCGGATGCAGCGCGAGCCACTGCCGGACAATATCGGCCGGCAGCGCTGGTTTTTGCGACGCCGCCGGCAGCGCACACAACTCGGCGAGGCACACGGCCTGGTGCAAAATCATCGCCAGCTCCATCCAGTGGCGCATCGCGATGGGCGAATCCGCTGCGTCGGCGGTCTCCAGGCGCCGGACTTCTGCTGCCAGCAACGCCAAGCGACGGGCCAACTCCGCGCCGAATTCGCCCGAAGCCTGCGCCGCCACGCGCGCGCCGATCCACGCCAGCCACGCCTCGTGCAGCTTGAGCCGCTGGATATCGCGCAGCGTCTGCGCCGCCAGCACCGCATGCGTGCCTTCCCAGCTCTCCGTAACCATCGCGTCGCGGTACAGGCGCGGCAGCGGCGAGAAATCCTCGATCGCTCCGTTGCCGCCAAGAACCTCAATTCCCTTGTGAATAACCGCGGTTGTCCTGATAGATGTCCAGTATTTATTCATATTCAGGCCAAGCCGCAGCGCCTCATCCGCCTTGCCGCTCGCTTCCAGCGCAATCAGGTCCATCGTGCTCGCGAGCATCGCCGCTGACTCGACGAACAACTCGCTGAGGATCGCATCCATGGCCGCGAACTGGGCGATCGGCTGACCAAAAGCGGTGCGGAACTGCGCGTAGGTCGATGCCTCCAGAAACGCGCGCCAGGCCATGCCGCTGCACGCCAGCGCATTGAACAGCCGCGACGTGTTCAGCACGATGTCCACGACGGTGTGAAAGCCGCGGTCCAGCTCGCCCAGCTGCCAACCGACCGCGCCGTGCCAATCGACCTCGCCCGAAGCCATCGCGCGCGTGCCGAGCTTGTTCTTCAGCCGGCGGATGGTGAACTGGTTCGGCGTGGCCGGGCCTTGCGTCGACGCGCGGTGGGACAGCGGCTTGACGTGCACGGCGGCGCCTGTCGGCAGATCGTGCGGCAAGACGAACAGCCCCAGGCCCCGCGTTCCAGCCGCCGCGCCGACCGGCCGCGCGGTCATCAAGTAGAGCGGCGCGTCGACGACTGAGCAAAACCATTTCTCGCCGGTGATCGCCCAGCGCGCCGGGCTCGTGGCGGTCGCGGGCGCAATCAGTTCCGCCGTGCTGGCATTGGTCCCGACATCCGAGCCGCCCTGCACTTCGGTGAGAAACTGCGAGCCGTGCAGCCGCTCCGCGTAGTCCGGATTCTGCAGCCGCGGCAACAGCCCGCGCTTCAAGCCATCGTGCCCGACGCGCTGAATCGCCTTGATCAGCCCCGCCGTGCACGCCAGCGGGCATACGTGCCCTGCCTCGCCGTGCATGCTCGCCAGGTGCACGAGCGCCGCCTGCAGCACGGCGCGGGAGCGATCACCAGTCAGCGTCATCACACCGGAGCGGTAAATCAGCGCGCCGCATGCGTGATACGCGGCGTCAAAGCGCACCCGCTCCTGGCGGCGGCCGACGGCGTCGAAACGCTCCAGCCGCGGGCCGAATTCCGGCTGATCGCAGCGCACGACCTGGTCGTCGACGCCGGCCATTTCACCGCCAAACTGCCGCAGGCGTGCCTGGAATTCCGCGCGCAGCTCAGGCGGCGCATAGCGCGCCAGCAGGAGCGGCAAAACCGCGTGTGAATCGTACCAGTTGCTCGGCTGCGCGGCCTTCCAACTCGCCAGCGCCTCGCGCCCTTGGGCAATCGCGTCCATCGTCCCCTCCCGCAGCACGGCGTGCCGTCAGCGCATCCATCGCACGGCAACTGACAGATGACAAGTCACCAACCCCTTGTCCTGTGGACAGATTATCGGTTGACTGCGATTTGTCTTGACATTCATCAAGCAGGCGCTAGATCGTTAGTCGCGTGTCTGGTGCTCCAACCGCTGCAAACGCCCTGTGCGCGCAGAGGATTGGCAACTGGCCCTGGCACCGCGAAGGCTGGCGTGACGGAAGGTTTTGACATCGCGCAACTCGAGTTGCTTGACAGTTATCGACTGCTGAATGGCGCCGTCGTGGATCTGCGCAGCTCCTCCCTCCCGGCGCGGCTGTTTCTGCTCGATGTGGCGGCGCGGCTGGCACAAGGCCAAGGTTATCATGAACTTCTGGCGCGCGTGATGCGTCCCGATGTGCCGCTGTATGAAGGGATGAGCCCGCTCTCGCCCGGCGTTCACGAGCTGCCGGCGCTGCGGGCGGCCAACGATCTGGTGTACCGCGCAGGCGTCGCGGAGGGCGTCATTGCCCCCGGGCCAGCGGAAGCGCAGGCGGTGCCATTGCCCGGCGGCTTGCGGCCGCTCGCGGGTCGCGTCCAGACGCAGCGTCCGCGCGAGGGCGGCCTGACTACCGAGGCGATCGTCACGGTCGGCGAGGCGATGGACATGCTGGGCATTACGCGCCAAGCCGTCATCAACTCGGTGCGCACGGGCCGGGTGCGCGGCGAGCAGCATGGCAAGCTTTGGATCTTGTCCCGGGAAGACGTGCTGCGCTACCGGCTGAACCGCGATGAGCGGCGCCAAGCGCGTGGCGACAGCTAATTTACGCACGCAAAGCGTTGAGCAATCGCGGCTCAGCCTGTTACATTCGCGCTTCGGCCGCTGCGGCCACTTCAGGACTGCATGAGCTTGCCCCCCACGAACTTGCCCCGTCAGCGCCGCGTGCGGCTGGCGTTGGCGCTGGGCTTGTCCCTGCCGGCGCTGCTGGCGTCGCCGGTGGCGGTGCAGACTTCCTGGGCCAAGCCCAAGGGCCAGTCGGCGGCGCAGCTGCTGCACGCGGTGGTCAGCCATCCGCCGGGCAAGGAGCGCGACGAGGCGGTCGACGCGCTCATCGAGTTGGGCGACGCGGCTTGGCCGGAAGTGCGCAGCCATCTGGACGCGGTCGCGGCGCAAAAAGGCGGCGAGGACACCGAGGTCGACCTCCTGCTGGGCTGGGGTCAGCTGAGCTACGACGAAGCGGTGGCGCGCGCGCCCAAGCTCGGCGACGTCGCGGCGCGGCGGCTGGTGCGGCAAATTCTGCGCTACAAAGAGGACGAACGGCGCACGAAGATCCTGACGGCGATGCTGCAGCGCCACGACGACGAGCTGCTGCTGCTGGTGCTGCCCGAGCTGCTGGCGACCGACCCGCCGCCGGTGCTGGCGCGCCTGCTGCAGCTTGTCGACGATCCGCGACCGAACCTGCGCGCGTATGCCATCGACACGCTGGTGGCGCAAAAATACACGGCCGCGCTGCAGACGATCGTGCGCCTGCTGGGCATGGAGCAGCTCAAGCCGAGCGCGGAGAACCTGAACCTGCGGCTCAAGCTGATCGGCGCAGCGGCGCGGCTGGGCGGCGAGACGGACGCGGCGGTGGATCCGCTGCTGGCGGCGCTGACGGTGCCGGATCAGCGCGAAGCGGCACTTGACGGGCTGCTGCATGTCGGCGCGCCGGCGGTGAAACAGGCGATTTTTTTGCTGCGGACCGCCGATCGCGGCCGGATGGAGACCGCGCTGGCGGTGCTCAATCATCTGAAAACTCAGGCTGCACCTCAGCTTTTGCCGCTGGTGTCCTCGCCCGAGCCGCGGACGCGCAACCTGGCCGTGGACGTGCTGGCGCAGCTGGCGGTTCCGGACGTGCGCGAGGACCTGCTGCGGCTTGTGCGCGGCAAGAAAGTGCCGGATCTGCGCCAAGCGCTGGTGCTGTGCATGACGCTGTACGACGAGAACGTGCGGAAATTGCTGCTGGAATTGCTCAAGGACGGCGATCTGAACGTGCGCAAGCTGGCGATTGAGCAGCTGTGGCGGGCGGCGGATCCGGAGACGTTCGCGGCGCTGCGGTCCGTGGCCACGCGCGACGCGGACATGCGCACGCGCATGCTGGCGACGCAGGCGATGGTCGGCGTCGGCGATCCGAAAGCCATTGATTTGCTGCGGAAAATGGCGACTGTCAACAACCAGGAGGAGCGCCTCGCGGTGCTGACGACGATCGGCCGCGTCGACGACGAAGGCGCGATTCCGGCGCTGCTGGATCAGCTGGGCGACCCGTCGGACGAGGTGTTTCGCGCGGCCAACAACGCGATTCGCCGCCTGACGCAGCACACGGGGCCGCGGCGCGAGGGCGAATGGCGCGGCTGGCTGGCGGCGGACAAGGAGCGCTCGAAGGAGCCGTGGGAAGAAAAAGAGCCGACGATCAGGCAGTTTGAGGTCGATGGCCGGCAGCTTCAGTATCTGGAGCGCAAGGATGGCGACGACCGCACGATTGTGGTTCTGTCCGGGCCGCCGTTTCGCGACGCGACGCACCTGGTGCCGCACGTGTGGCGGCTGGAGGAAAACAACCGCATCGTGGTGCTACAGCGCGGTCCGGCAGAACACAGTGCCTTGGCGTTGGTCGAGGCGGATCGGGCGCGCGAGCTCGGTGCGCTGATCGAGGCGTTGCGGGTGCAAAAAGTCGTGCTGCTGGCGGACGCTGCGGGCGCGCACCTGGCGATGGCGTACGCGGCCAAACATCCGGAGCAAATTTCCCATGTTGTGCTGCAAGGCGGGCCGTTCCCGTCCAGCGAGGCGCTGCGGCGGCTGCCGGACGAAGTGCTGCTGGCGCTGCCGAGCCTGTGGCGTGAGGATTTCAGCTGGGCATTGAAGCAAAATTCCTTGCTGGAAGCGAACTTGCGCAAGCGCGTGCTGACGCGTAGCTTGATGGCGGGGCTGCTGTCGGACCCCGATCTGGCGCGCCGGGTTAACGCCACGAACGTGTTCGACGACGGTTTTGAGGGCGAGACGCTGGAGCGCGCCGTGGCGGACGCGGCGGTGGACGAAATCAAGGACGTGCAAGTGCCGACGCTGCTGTTGCTGGGCGACAAGGCGCCGTGGGCGGCGAGCGCGCAAAAGGACGCGGCGGCGCTGAGCGGTGCGCAAAAGAAGATTATCACGCTTGCGCGCCTCAAGAACGCGGGCGGCGAGCCGCTGGTGGATGCGCCCAATGAGGCGGTCGCCGCGATCCTCGGCTTCCTGCGCAAGTAGCCACGCTCACCGAATGCCAACGTCACGGCCTCAGGTACCGCGGCGTGCCACCGGAGGTGCACGCTCGCGGTCCGAAATGCCGCAGTTCTGCGCAATGAAACTTGGTGTTCGTTCCAGGACAGCATGTGCAGCCACACACCGCGACGCCGGTCGGAGCGTGCGCCGCGCGCCGCAAAACGGGGTTTGTCAGGGAGCGTCCACGTCGGTTACAGTCAGGTAGGCACGTCTACCTGAGGAACCGATGATGAACACCGCTGCAACGACCAACGACGGCTGTCCGAGCCGCCTGCGCGCGCTGAAACTTCTGCTGTTGTCATCCGGACTTGCGCTTGCCATCGGCTGCCGCGGCTCGGCGATCGACACCACGGCGATGCCGACCAGCGGCCCGGAAATCACCCTGACCGGCGACGTGACCTCGACCGCCGACACCACGGCGACGTGCCTCGCCGACAGCGATTGCGCGCCGCTCGCCACGACGCCGTGCAGCCAGGCGGTGTGCGAAGCGCTGAGCCACCGCTGCCTCGTCTCGCAAAAGCCCGAGCGCGCGGCGTGCGATGACGGCGATCCGTGCACCGCCGAGTCCGTTTGCAAAGGCGGCGGCTGCCTGGCGCAGACCGCGCTGAACTGCGACGACGGCAACCCGTGCACCGCGGACAGCTGCGACGGCAAGAGCGGCTGCATCCACCTCGTGACGACCGGCCTGCCCGGCGCGCCCACGTGCACCGACGGCAACCCCTGCACCACCGGCGACCATTGCCAGACCGGCGCGTGCGTCGGCAACAGCAACGTGTGCGGCTGCGCGACCGACGCAGATTGCGCCGCGGTCAGCCAAAAAGACGCGTGCGTCGGCACGATGCAGTGCAGCCAAGGCGGCTGCGTCGTCGACCCGGCGCAAGCCAAGAACTGCGACGACAAGAACCCTTGCACAATCGACACTTGCGGCGCGAGCGGCTGCGTCCACACGCCGACCAACGAAGGCGGCGTCTGCAACGACGGCAACGTCTGCACCGCGGGCGACGCCTGCACGGCCGGCGTCTGCACCGGTGGCGCGGCCCTGGGCTGCGGCTTTGGCCAGGCCTGCGCTGCGGTGTGCGATCCCACCGCGGGCTGCGGCGGCGCAGGCGACACCACCGGCACGTGCGACGACGGCAGCGCGTGTACGGACCCGGACCACTGCCAGGACGGCGCGTGCGTCGGCAAGCCCGTCTGCGCATGCCTGACCGACAGCGATTGCCCGGCCCCCGCCGCATGCATGGGCAGCGCGTCGTGCGTCGCGGGCGCGTGCACGATCAACCCGGCCACCGCCGTGCCGTGCGCGGAATCCGGCTTGGGCGCGTGCCAGGAAAACATTTGCACTGCGCAGGGTTGCGTCGCCAAGCCGTCGCCTGCGGGCTTGCCATGCAGCGACAGCGCGTGCTCCAGCGGGGCGACCTGCGACGGCAACGGCGCGTGCCAGGGCGGCGGCACAGCCGCGTGCGATGACGGCAACCCGTGCACCATCGACGGCTGCCAGCCCGGCGGCGGCTGCACGCACACACCCGCGGCGGAGGCATCGAGCTGCAATGACGGCAACCCGTGCACCACCGGCGAGACCTGCACCGCGGGCAGCTGCGGCGGCGGCAAAGCCACGTGCAACGACGGCGATCCGTGCACGGCGGACCTGTGCGACGTCGGGATCCAGGGCTTGTGCCTCCACGATCCCGTCCCGGAAGGCGGCACCTGCTTGGGCGGCGACCCGTGCCGCGCCGGCGGAACGTGCACCGGCGGCCAGTGCATCGGCGGCATCGTCCAGGACTGCGACGATTTGAACCCGTGCACCGTCGATTTGTGTGTCGCGGCAACGACTTCCGCCGGACCGACTTGCCAGCACCTGCCCGTCGCCGCGACCACCGCCTGCGACGACGGCAACGCGTGCACCAGCGGCGACAGCTGCAACGCGGTCGGCCTGTGCCAGGGCGGCACCAACACGTGCCAGTGCCAGCAGGACAGCGACTGCGCCAGCCTGGACGACGGCAACCTGTGCAACGGCACGATGGCCTGCGTCGGCAACGCGTGCGTGGTCAACCCGAGCTCGGTCATCGTCTGCCCGTTGCCACTTTCCGCTTGCGTGACAGTCACTTGCGCACCAAGCACCGGCGTTTGCAATGAGTCGCCCGTCACGCTGAGCCCATCGGGCACGCCGGCCGGCTGCGAAGACGGAAACCCGTGTACGACTGGGGACTTGTGCAACAACGGCGTCTGCCTCGCCGGCGCGCCGACCTCCTGCGACGACCATGTGACGTGCACCAACGACGTGTGCGACGCGACGCTGGGCTGCACGCATTTGCCGTACGACGTGACCGCCGCGATCCCGTGCGATGACGGAAACCCCTGCACATTCGGCGACTTGTGCGGCGCGACCGGCTGCACGCCCGGCACAAACCAGTGCCAATGCCAGACCGACGGGGACTGCGCCGCGCTCGGCACGCAGGATTTGTGCAACGGCAAGCTCATTTGCAAGGGCAACGCGTGCGTCTCGGATGGCAACGTCGTGACCTGCCCGGCCAGTGGCTCGGCGTGCATTTCCTCTGTGTGCTTGCCCACTTCCGGCACCTGCGTGACCGCGGCCGTCACCGACGGCACGGCGTGCAGCGACGCGGCGGGCTGCACCAGCGGCGGCCAGTGCCAGGCCGGCACGTGCATCGGCGCGCAAGCCGGCTGCAATGACGGCAACCCGTGCACCGCAGACGCGTGCGGCCCCAACGGCTGCACGTACCTGCCCACCGCCGGCACGCCCTGCAACGACGGCGACCCGTGCACCACTGGCGACGCGTGCAACGCGGTCGGCCTCTGCCAGGGCGGCACGAACACGTGCAGCTGCGTCACCGACGGCGATTGCCCGACCGACAACAACGCTTGCAACGGCGTCTACGCGTGCACCGGCGGCGTGTGCCAGCCCAAGGCTGGGTCCGTCGTCACCTGCGACCCGACCGGCAACACGCCTTGCGCGACCAACACGTGCGACCCGGCGAGCGGCGCGTGCAACCTCGTCAGCCTGGCCAACGGCGCCACGTGCGACGACGGCAACGCCTGCACCCTCGCGACCGCCTGCACGGAAGGCAGCTGCACCGGCGGCAGCGCCGTCGACTGCGCCGATGCCAACACGTGCACCGCCGACGGCTGCAGCCCAGCGACCGGCTGCTACCACTTGAACAGCAGCGGACCGTGCGATGACGGCAACCCGTGCACCGTCGGCGACCAGTGCCAGGGCGGCGCGTGCGTGCCGGGCGCCGGCAACTGCAACTGCACCGTGGACGCGGACTGCAAGGACGACGGCAACTTGTGCAACAGCGTCCCGACCTGCGTGCCCGTCGCCACCGGATCGGGCGGCGTGTGCACCGTGCTGGCGAGCTCGATCATCAGCTGCGACCCGTCCGCCAACACCGCGTGCACCGTCAGCGTCTGCGCCCCTGCCACCGGCGTCTGCGGCCCGACGCCCGTGCCCGACGGCACCGCCTGCAGCGACGGCAGCGTCTGCACGTCCAAGGACCAGTGCACCGGCGGCACCTGCGGCGGCACGCTCGCCAGCTGCGACGACGGCAACGCGTGCACAACCGACAGCTGCGACCCGGCGACCGGCTGCAAGTCGACGCCCAACACCCTGCCCTGCGACGACGGCAACGCCTGCACCAGCGGCGACGCGTGCGCGGGCGGCGCGTGCGTGGGCGGCACCAACACGTGCACCGCGTGCACCATCGACGCCGACTGCAAGGACAACGGCAACCTCTGCGACGGCGTCCCGAGCTGCCAGGCCAACATCTGCAAGACCAAGCCAGGCTCAGCGGTTGTCTGCCCGGCGAATTCCACTTGCTCAACGCTGACTTGCCAGCCGGCCAGCGGCCAGTGCCTGCCCAGCGACGTGACCAACGGCACGGCATGCGACGACGGCAGCGTCTGCACCGCGGCCTCCAGCTGCTTTGGCGGCGCGTGCGTCGGCAGCCAGACCGCGAACTGCGACGACAAAAACCCTTGCACCACGGACACTTGCGACAGCAAGGCCGGCTGCCAGCACGCGAACGCCAGCGGCCCCTGCGACGACGGCAACCCGTGCACCGCCGGCGACCAGTGCGGCGGCGGCGTCTGCATCGCCGGCCCCAACCAGTGCGCCTGCATCACCGACGGCGATTGCGCGTCCAAGGCGACCGGCAACCTGTGCGACGGTACGCTGGTCTGCCAGCTGAACCAGTGCGTCATCAAGCCCGGCACGCCGGTCGTGTGCGACAGCTCCAAGGACACAGCGTGCGCCAAGAACGCGTGCGCGCCGGCCAGCGGCGTGTGCAGCCCGACGCTCGTCGCCAACGGCACCGCTTGCGACGACGGCAGCTTGTGCACCGTCAGCGACGCCTGCCAGGCCGGCACCTGTCAGGGCCAAGCGCTGGCGTGCGACGACGGCAACCCCTGCACGACCGACAGCTGCGACGCAAAGTCCGGCTGCATCCACGCCGCGGCCAACGGCCTGGCCTGCAACGATGGCAACAGCTGCACCAGCGGCGACATCTGCACGGGCGGGACCTGCGCCGGCACCGGCACCTGCCAATGCCAAATCACCAGCGATTGCGCGGCGTTCGAGGATGGCAACGCGTGCAACGGGACGCTCGTCTGCCAGGGCAACCAGTGCGTCGTCAACCCGGCGACGGTCGTGACCTGCCCGGGCAGCGCCAACAGCTGCGCGGTCAACACGTGCGACACCAAGAGCGGCGCGTGCGTCGCGTCGGCCACGCAAGACGGAATCCCCTGCGGCGGCGCGGCCTTGTGCGGCGGCACCGGCGCGTGCGCCAGCGGCATTTGCACGGGCACCAGCGGCTGCGCGGACGACGGCAACCCGTGCACAACCGCGGTGTGCGACGGCAACGGCGGCTGCACGCAGAGCCCGAACACCGCCAGCTGCTCGGACGGCAACGCGTGCACCGTCGGCGACGCGTGCGCCGGCGGCAAGTGCGTGGCCGGTCCCAGCCAGTGCAACTGCGCGACTGCGGCCGACTGCGTCAAGCTGGACGACGGCAACCTGTGCAATGGCATCTGGAAGTGCGTCCTCGGCGCCAGCGGTGCCGGCCAGTGCGCGCCCGACCCGACCAGCGTGGTCACCTGCGCTGCGTCGACGAACACCTGCGAGACCAACATCTGCGAGCCCGTCAGCGGCAAATGCCAGCTCAACAGCGCGCCGAACGGCCAGGCCTGCGACGACGGCAACGCGTGCACCGGCGCGGGCCAGTGCTTTGGCGGCAACTGCCTCGCCAATGCCATCAGCTGCGACGACAGCAACCCGTGCACGACCGACAGTTGCGACGTCAAGAGCGGCTGCAACCACGTCAACGCCGGCAACTTCCCGCCGACCACCTGCGACGACGGCGACCCGTGCACGCCGATCAGCATCTGCCAAAACGGCAAGTGCGCGGGGCCGTTCAACAATTGCGTCTGCCAAAACGACAGCCAGTGCCAGCAGAGCGGCAACCTCTGCACCGGCAAGTCGACCTGCCAGGGCAACCGCTGCCAGATTGACCCGACGACGATCATCACCTGCGACGCCAGCAAGGACACGACTTGCCTGAAGAACACCTGTCAGTCGGCGACCGGCGTCTGCGTCCCCGCGCCGACCGCCGCGGGCACCACGTGCAGCGACAACAACGCGTGCACCGGCGGCGACGTGTGCTCGGGCGGGACGTGCATCGGCATCACCGCGGATTGCAACGACACGATTGCCTGCACCATCGACGCTTGCGACACAATCAAGGGCTGCACGCACACCGCCAACGCCGCCGCTTGCAACGACAGCAACGCGTGCACGGCGGACTCCTGCGACCTGGTCGGCGGCTGCCAACACGCGCCGATCCTCGGCACGGCGTGCAATGACGGCAACCCGTGCACCACCGGCGAACAGTGCGAGCTGGGCAGCGCCGGCGCGACCTGCATGGGCGGCAGCGCGCTGAGCTGCGACGACGGCAACGCGTGCACCACCGACAGCTGCGACGCCAAGATCGGCTGCGTGCACCTCAACGCCGACGCGACGCCGTGCGATGATGGCAACGTCTGCACGCAAAACGACACGTGCACCGCCGGCAAATGCGTAGGCAGCGCAGCCAGCTGCGACGACGGCAACCCATGCACGCAGGACTCCTGCACCCCGGGCATCGGCTGCCAGCACAGCCCGACGACCGCGCCTTGTGAGGACGGCAGCGCCTGCACCGTCGGCGACACGTGCAGCGGCGGCAAGTGCACGCCCGGCGCGGCGGCCAGCTGCGACGACGGCAACGCCTGCACGACCGACAGCTGCGACCCGGCGACCGGCTGCCAGCACACGCCCAACAGCGCTCCGTGCAACGACGGCCTGACGTGCACCACGGGCGACGTCTGCACCGGCGGCAAGTGCGTCGGCACCGTGAGCTGCGACGACGGCAACAGCTGCACCGCGGACAGCTGCGACGCCAGCGGCGCTTGCGTCCACCCGGTCAGCGTCGGCAACGCCTGCAACGACGCCAACGCCTGCACCGGCGGCGACACGTGCCAGGCCAACGGCACCTGCCTGGGCATCAACGTCGTGAATTGCGATGACGGCAACGTGTGCACGACCGACAGCTGCGTGCCAGTCGACGGCTCTTGCGCGCACACACCCACGGACGGCGGCGCGTGCAGCGACGGCAACCCCTGCACCGCAGACAGCTGCAGCAACAGCACGTGCGTCGGAATCCCAACTGCCGGCACGCCCTGCGACGACGGCAATGGCTGCACCGTCAACGACACGTGCGACAGCTCCGGCAAGTGCGTCGGCTCGGCGAAGAACTGCGATGACGGCAGCGACTGCACCGTCGACGCCTGCGACGCGAGCACCGGCGCTTGCACGCACACGCCGCTGGCCGGCTTCAGCGCCAACTTCGACGACGGCACGTTCGACGGCATCACGACGCAATCGCTCAACGCGCAGGCCTCGTGGCAGCTGGACAAGACCGTATCGGCGTCGGCACCGGAATCGCTGTACATCGGCCGCATCCTGGCCGGCGTGCACACGTACAACGTCGGCGTGAACGCTGCGACCGCGACGCTGCCGGCGATCCAGGTGCCCAAGAGCATCGCCAGCGCCACGCTGAGCTTGAAGATCAACTACAGCCGCGACCCGACGGAATCGCCGGTCTGCACGGGCTTTAGCGATCAGGTCGCGGTCCTGGTCGGCGGCCAGCCGCAGCAGCAGATCTGCGCGAGCACCAACGGCTTCCAGACCTACACCTTCGACGTGACAAGCGCGGCGGGCACCGCGCTCGCCGTGAGCCTGAATTTCATTGCGAACACGACCGCGAACAACGGCCAAGGGGCGTGGTTCGACGACATCTCGGTGAACTGGGTCTGCAAGTAACCCTGCCGCCTGCAGGGATTCGGCGGCCGCAGACAAGGCGCACTGCCGCGTCCGCCTATCCGCGCTGCGCGCGTGCCGCCTGCAGGGATTCGGCGGCCGGCGAACTTGCCAGTTCGACGACATTTCTGTCGGCTGGGTCTGCAAGTCGCCCTGCTGCGCGGCGGAACTGGTTGCCAAGCGACCGGTGTTTCCGCTACATTGTGCGGCGAATTGTGCGCCGCTGGTGGCAATTCGGCATCGATCGACCCCTGAGCGTGCCCTGGTCGGGCATCGGAGAAAACGGATGAAGCTGCGCCACATTTTGCCCCTCGCGTGTACCCTTTCCCTGGGCTTGACCGCCACCGCATGGGCTGTGCCTGTCGATGCCGGCTCGACCGACGCCGCCGGCGATGCGACCGCAACGGCGCCTGACGCTACCACCGGCGACACGGGCGCCCCCGATCTCTCCAAGTTCGACCCATGCTGGGTCAGCAAGTGCCCGACCCAGCTGACGGCGTGCGAAGCCGACCCGATCTGCATGGGAATCGTCGCTTGCGACTATGACAGCACCTGCTTGCAGGCCCTCAAGATCGCGCAGGCGGATGACGACCTCGCTGTCGCGTTCCAGAAGTGCGGCGGCCTGGCCTGCATCAACCCGAGCGCGGGCAGCTGCGTCGGCAAATGCGGCAACTTCATCCAGGCCGACAAGTGCCATTGCGACGACGCGTGCATCACGTACGGCGACTGCTGCGCCGATCAGGCGACGATCTGCGGCCCCGGCAGCTGCGCGAAGTCGGACTGCTCCGACGGCAGCACCGGCGCATATGCGGACGGCTCGGCCTCGCAGTGCACGTGCGACAGCGCCGGCGACACCGCCGGGACGTCCTGCCCGGACTATGCCACGACCTGCGCCGGCAAGACGCCGACCTGCACGCCGGCCTGCACCAACGCCGACAAGACGCCCAAGGCCTGTGGCCCGGACGGCTGCGGCGGCACGTGCGGCACCTGCGCGGCGGGCCAGAAGTGCGTCAGCGCGGTGTGCACCGGCGGGACGACCGGCGGCGCGGACGCCACGGGCGGCTCCGACACCGGCGCCACCGCCGGCGCGGACGCCAGTGGCACGGTCGATGACACCGCCGCGACCGGCACGGGCGGCACGACGAGCACGACCACCAAGTCCAGCGGCTGCACGGCCGGCTCCACCGGCAACGGCGCTGGCTGGCTGAGCGCGATCCTCGCCCTGGGCTGCATCGTCGCGATGCGCCGTCGCCGCGCGTAGTTCAACGGAATCTGGCGGAGGACTCGCGGCGCAACCCGCGGGTCCTTCGTCGTTTTTGGCCCCGGCAAGGAGAGCGAATGGCGGACGATCTGACCCTGCTGGCACAGATGGGCGGCCTGGAGGCGCTGCGGCCGGTGATCAGCGACTTCATCGACCGCGTACGGGCGGACGTGATGATCGGCTTTCATTTCAACGCGGTCGACCCGGAAGTGTTGAAGCAGCGCGAGCTGGAGTTCACCGCGCGCGCGCTGGGTGGCGACATCGCGTACACCGGCCGCGGCATGCGCCAGGCGCACGCGCAACATCCGATTTTGCCTGGGCAATTTTATCGACGTCTGATGATCTTGCGGCAGACGCTGGCGGACCACGCGGTGCCGCAGCCGGTCGTTGACGCGATTGTGCTGCACACGGAGCGGCTGCGGCCGCAGATTTTGCAGTGGCCGGATTCCTGCGCGCCGCCCACGCGGCCTGCCGACGGCGAATGAAACTGGCGCGCGGCCGATTTTGCGCTACGCTCGCCGACGGTTTGCACTGACGGGGCCACCATGCGCATTGCGATTATTTCCACGTACACTCACCCGACCCGGCTGACGCACAAAGAGCCGTCGGTCATGCAATCTGCGGTACCAGAGCTGATCGCCGGGCTGTGTCCGGAAGACGCGCACATCGAGCTGTACAACGAAAAAGAAGTCGATATTCCGCTGGATCGCGACTGGGATCTGGTGTTTTTCTCGTACCTTCACGCGTACTACGAGCACACCAAGGTCCTGTCGGCGCTGCTGCGCAAGCGGGGCATCAAAACGGTCGCCGGCGGTCGCCATGCCAACTATTTTCCCGACGATGCCGCGCGGTATTTTGATGCCGTCATCACCGGCACGCCCGAGGCGAATGTCCCCGTCGTCATTGCTGATTTTGCCGCGAAGAACCTGCAAAAACGCTATGCGCTGCAGGGCAACGGCATCACGGATATCCGGCCGTATCGCTACGACCTCATTGATTTCAACCACAACCGGATCCGCCTGCCGGGCATTGAAGCGTCGCGCGGCTGCCCGTTCACCTGCAATTTTTGCGTGCTCACAGGCTGGGAAAAATACCAATATCGGCCGGTCGACGTCGTTGTGGACGAGATCGAAACCAAAATGCGCTTCAACAAGAACTGGTTTGGCCTGTTCGACAACACCTTCGTGTTCCTGGACAACAACCTCGGCGGCAGCCCGAAATACCTGCGCGAATTGTGCCAAGCGCTCATCCCCAAGAAACGCATTTGGGGCTGCGCGCTCACGTTCAATATCCTGCGCGACGAGGAGCTTGTGAGGCTGATGGCGCAAGCGGGCTGCCGGTACATCTACACCGGGCTGGAGTCGCTGAATCCGGAGTCCATCTCGTCTCTTCACAAAGCCCACAACAAGATCGCCGAGGTCGACGAGGTCATCAAGCGCGCGTTTCGCAATGGTATTTTGCTGTCGTTCGGCCTGCTCGTTGGCTCTGATGGCGACACGAACGATTACCTGGAAAAGTTGCCGCAGTATTTGTTGGACCTGAAGTATTTCTCGATCACGTTTCTGGGGATCGTCAGCCCGTACCCGGAGACGCCGATCTTCACGCAATTACAGCAGGAAAATCGTCTGCTGCCGGGCACGATCAGCCGCGACTACGACGGCTACACGTTGTGCCACCGGCCCAAGCAGATGGATTCAAGCGAAACGATTGAGCACTTCAAGCGGCTCTGCGCGGAGATCGGCAAAGTGGGCAACATCGCGCGGCATTATGCGAATACGCTGGGCTCAAGCAATCTGCCGGCTTACAAGAAGGTGATTCTCGTGTCAGGGCCCGAAATTACCAGCATCCGCAACCCGACGACGAACAAGGCGCGGTCCTACATCGCCGGCGTCGACAAGCTGGAGCCGTGGGATCAGGTGAAGATGCGCGAGCTGGGGCTGGAGCCGCAGTTTCTCAGCTGACGAGCGCGCGCAGCGCCGCAACCGCGCGGTCAATGCCGTCGTCGTCCACATCCAGGTGCGTCACGGCGCGCAGGCGATACGGCCCGCCCGCGATCAGCACGCCGCGCTCCTGGAGATCCGCCGCCAGCTTCAGGCGACCGTCGGTCGGCACGGCCATCCGCGGGTGATCCGGCGCGAGGTCAAAAAACACCAGGTTGGTCTGGACCTTGTCCAAGTCACACACCACGCCGGGAATCTGGGCGATCGCCGCCGCCAGCCGCCAGGCGCGCTTGTGATCCTCGAACAGCCGCGCCACCTGGTGGTCCAGCGCGTACAGCCCGGCCGCCGCCAACATCCCCGACTGGCGCATCCCGCCGCCGAACAGCTTGCGGGTGCGGCGCGCGCGGGCCATCGCCTCCTTGGTCCCGACAAGCACGCTCCCGACCGGCGCGCCGAGCCCCTTGGACAGGCACAGCGACACCGTGTCAAACGGCGCGGCGAGCTCCGCCGGCGGCAAGCCCGTCGCGACCGACGCGTTCATCAGCCGCGCGCCGTCCAGGTGCAGCGCCAGCGCGTGCGCGCGCGCAACCGAGGCTACCGCCAGGATATTCGCCTGCGGGACCACGAGGCCGCCGCACGCGTTGTGGGTGTTCTCAAACGCTACCAGCCGCGTGACCGTCAGGTGCGGATCCGCGGAACCGTGAATATTTGCGAACACTTCCGCCGGGTTGAGCGTGCCATCCGCCGACGCCAACGGCCGCAGCGTCACGCCAGACAGCGCCGCCGCCGCGCCGCCTTCGTAGTTGTAGATGTGACAGCCAGCGTGGACGATCGCCTCCTCGCCCGGGCGCGCGTGCAGGCGCACGGCAATCTGGTTCGCCATCACGCCCGACGGCACGAACAGCCCCGCCGCCTTGCCGAGCAGCGCCGCGACCCGGGCCTCGAGCGCGATGACCGTCGGGTCGTCGCCAAAAACGTCGTCGCCCACCGGCGCGTCCGCCATCGCAGCGCGCATCGCCGCTGTCGGCCGGGTGACTGTGTCGCTGCGCAGGTCCACCATCGCCATCGGGAACTCCCGCCGCCATCGGGCAGCGGCGGTGAGGATAGCCAGCCCGACCGGGAGCGCAAGGGCCCCGCGGCGTCGCCCAATCCGTGTCCGCAAGCCCTTTTTGCCCGGCGACGGCGAAATGCGCCGGAAGCGCCCCTGACGGGCTTGGCAGCGGCCGCGATCTTGGGCACACTGCGCCTGCGTTGACGAGCCCCCGCCCGCTCTGGCCAGGAACCCACGATGACCAAGCAAACCATCATCCGCGTCTCCAACTCGTTCACCCGCAACGAGATTCGCATTCTCAAAGAGATCATCGACACGGCGACGACGCAGGAATTCCGCGGCCGGAACCACCTGATGAAATTCATTGAGAACCCGCACTTTTCGCAGCTCTACCGCAAGTTGGCGAGCATGCAGGAAAAAGCGGACCAGCTGCACTCGCAGGCGCGCACCGGCCAGCTGAGCGAGAAGGACCGCGCGGCGATGGAGAAGGCGTAGACGCCGTTCCCTTCGCAACTGCCTGAATTCAGGAGACTTCGCTTGGACAGGACGTGGTCCGCCTCTGCCCAGCGCCGCCTGCTTGCCGCATCGTTCGTGCTGCTGGCGTGGGCTTGCACGCGCGACGCGGCGCGGCCGGCCCAGGCGACCGCCGTGCCCGCCGCCGATAACCTCCCGATGCGCAACACGATTTGCGGTTCGACGCAGCGCGCGGACCGCGGCGATGCAGCGGGCGTGTGGCTCGCGGACGCGCCATCGGCCACCGCGCACTTTTTGGCTTTTGGCGATTCCGGCACGGGCGAGCCCAGCCAGTTTCGCGTCGCCGCGGCGATGATCACCTACTGCCAGCAGCACCCGTGCGATTTTGCCCTGCACACCGGCGATATCTTCTATCCGGTCGGCATCAGCGGCACCGACGATCCGCGCCTGAAAGACCGCTTCGAGGGCCCGTACGCGCCGCTGGGCATCCCGATTTGGCTGACGCTGGGCAACCACGACTACTATCCGCCGGCGAATCCCAACGCCGCGGTGGCGTATACGCACATCAGCCCGTCCAAAGCGTGGCGGATGCCTGCGAAATACTACACTTTTGTCGAGCACGGCATCCGCTTTCTGGCGCTGGACACGTCGCGGCCGGACGCGGCGCAGGAGAATTGGGCGCGCAAGGTGCTGGCGGAGAACGAGCAGCCGTGGGTCATCGCTTTTGGCCACCATCCGCGGTTATCGGACAGCCGGCATGGCGACGCCGACGGCGACCTCGCGGAGTGGCTGGACCGCGTGCTGTGCCACCGCGTCGACCTGCTGGTTTCCGGCCACGACCACGCGCTGGAGGTGATGAAGCCGCGCTGCGGCGTGCACCAGCTGGTGACGGGCGGTGGCGGCGCGGGCCTGTACGACATCAATCCGAGCGACAAGAGCACGTTCCTCGCGCATTCCTTCGGCTTTTTGTACCTGGAGACCGAGGGCGCGACGCTGCGCGCGCATTTCCTGGACGACGCCGGCAAGCCGCTGTGCGAGACCGCGTGGCGTAAAGCCGGCTCGCCTCCCGCGTGCGGCGACGACGGCGTCTGCAACGGCGCCTGCACCCAGGATCCCGATTGCACCCGGCAGGCGTGCGGCCCCGACGGCCGCTGCAACTCCGCGTGCACGCGCGACCCCGACTGCATCCGCGCGGGCGCCTGCGCCTGCGACCGCGACCCGCTCATCTGTGAAGTCCGCGTCCCCGGCAGCGCCGACCTTTGCGCGTGCGACGCCGCCTGCCAGGCTTCCCCCGCCGCGTGCGTCGCCGACACCGTCTGCGACCCAGGCTGCCCCGCCGGCCGCGATCCCGACTGTCACTGACGCAAAATCGGCATGGCAAGCTGCGCCGCGAAGACCGCCGGATCCGTCGTCGGCAGGCTGCACGCGCCATCGCGGCACACGTAGGCCGTCGCCAGGCCGTTCAGCGCCCGCTTACCGTCCAGCACCGGCGCGAGGTCCAGCTGCGCCGCGATGCCGTCTTCCGCCAGCGCGAGGACGACCGCGTTCGGCTGCCAGCCGGCCCGCAGCACGCCCAGCAACGGCTGCAGCGGCTCAAGCCCCAGCCCAGCCGGCGCCACCAGGACGATCTGCCGCTGGCCCGCGTGCGCCTCCACCGCGAGCAGGAACTCGGTGAGCGAGCCCGGTCGCGCGACAAGCAGCGGCTCGAACGCCTGGAGCTGCAGCTCGGCGGCGTGGCGCCAGCGTGCCTGCCCCGTCAGCCCGGCCAGCCGCACCAGGTTCTGCGCCGCCAGCGCATTGCCACACGGCTCTGCGCCATCGTGGTCCGGCCGCGCGCGCGCCACCACCGTCTCCACGTCCGCCGCCGTCGCCAGATAGCCGCGGCCCTCGGCCGACAGAAACAGCCGCTCCTGCTCCAGCTGCCAGTCCTGCGCCAGGCGCAACCAGGAAAATTCATGCGTTGTTTCAAAGAGATCCAGCAACGCTTGCACGAGTGCCGCGTGGTCGTCCAAAAACGCCGGGATCGTCGCTTCCGTGCCCAGCCGCGACCGCAGCAGCCGCCCATCGCGCACCAGCTGCGTCAGGAGGACGGCCATCGCCGCGCGCGCCACGGCCAACCAGCGCGGCGCCGCCAGCCGCTGAAACCCACGCAAAAACGCGGAGATAGCCAGACCGTTCCAGGCCGTCAGCACCTTGTCGTCGCGCAGCGGCGGCTCGCGCAGGCGCTGGACCGCGCGCAGGCGATCGCGCACGTCGCGCAGCCGCGGCCACTCGTCGGCCGTCGGCAGCCGCTGCAGGTGAACGATATTGCTGCCCTCGAACGTGCCACGCGCCGTCGCGCCGCACAGTTGGGCCGTCCACGCGCCGTCGTCATCGCCCAGCACTTCGCGCAACTGCGCAATCGTCCAGAGAAAATACCGCCCTTCCGCGCCCTCTGAGTCCGCATCCGTCGCCGCGCAAAACGCGCCGTTCGGGGCGCGCAGCGACCGCAGCATGCCATCCAGCGTCTCAGTCAGCGCATCCTCCAGCAGCGGCTCGGGCGCAACGGCCACCGCGTCCGCCAGCGCCATGCCAATAAGCGCCTGATCGTACAGCATTTTCTCGAAATGTGGCGCGAACCACCGGCTGTCGGTGCTGTAGCGGTGCCAGCCGCCGCCGACGTGATCCCGGATGCCGCCCATCGCCATGCGCCGCAGCGTATGCAGCGCCATCTCCTGGCTCGACGCGTCGCCCGTGCGCAGCCAGTGCCGCAGCAGCAGGCGAATCGGCAAGGATGACGGGAACTTGGGCGCCCAGTTGCGGCCGCCGTGAACCGCGTCGTAGCTCTGCGCCACCTCCGCCGCCACCGCGTCCACCGCCGCCAGCTCCGGCAGCTGCTGGCCCGCCGGCCCGCCGACGAGGTGCCGGCGAATCGCGTCCGCGACCTGGCCGCCACTGTCGAGCACCCGCGGCAAATCGGTCTGGCAGATCTCCGACAACTGCTCGAGAATGCTGAAGAATCCCCGACGCATTCCGCGGTGCCCGTCGTGCGGCGGAAAATACGTGCCGGCAAAATACGCCAGCCCTTCCAGCGCACCGCCCGTCGCGTCGATCGGCCACAGCCACACGCTCATCGGCCAGCCGCCCTGCCCGGTCATCGCCTGGACCGCCGCCATGTACGCCGCGTCGACGTCCGGCCGCTCCTCGCGGTCGACTTTCACCGGCACGTACAGGCTGTTCAGGCGCTCGGCGATCGACAAATCCTCAAAACTTTCATGCTCCATCACGTGGCACCAGTGACACGTCGCGTAGCCGACGGACAAGAACACCGGCCGATTCAGCGCGCGCGCCTCCGCCAGCGCCGCCTGGCCCCACGGCCGCCAATCCACCGGATTGTGCGCGTGTTGCCGCAGGTACGGGCTGGCGGACAAAAGCAAGCGATTCGCATAGTTCGGCCGACTGCCCGCGGGCGCGAGCGGGTGCGCGTGCTCCTGGTCCGCCGTGTGTTCTCCGCCGTCGTAGTGCCGGGTCCGCGGCGCGTAGTCCGCCGGGAGGTCCGCCATCACCGCGGCGATCTGCGGCTGCACCGCATCCGGCCGCGGCACGCTGCCAGGTGGCATCAGCTGGTCGATCATTTGATTTTTATCCAGTAGACAAATGTCAATTCAAATTCAGCGCAGCCCGCCCGTCGCCCGTGGCAGCACCCGAACGATGCCCTTGGCCGCCAGCCGCAGCAGACGCTCCAGCGCCGACCGCCGCCGGTGACCTTCCGTCGAATCGACGGGCAGCGCATCCGGCAACGGCAAATCCACTGTCAAAACGCCACTGTCGCGGGCAGGCAGCAGCTCCACGCCGACCTCGTCCAACAGCGACATCATCGGCGAATTGCCGGCCAGGATGTCGACATGAAACCGCTCCACGCCGCGCGCGCGCGCCGCCTCCACCAGCCGCCGCATCAGCAGCCGACCGATACCCAGGCCCTGCCACTGGTCCAGGACCGTCACCGCGGGCTCCGCGACCGTCGGCGTGCCGGGAATCTCCACGCAGCGCGCCAGCCCCACGCCTTCCGCGGGATCGTGGCCGTGCGTCGCGACGATCGCGAAGTGGTGGACCTGATCGAGATCCACGAGATAGTGCACTTCCGCCGGCGTCAGGTGGTCTTTTGGCTCGAAAAACCGGTGGTAGCGCGCCTCGGCCGACAGCTTGGCGAACCCGGTCAGGTACATCTCCCGGTCCTCGGGCAACAGCAGCCGCAGCGTCACGTGCTGGCCGTTGCGCAGGCGCACGCGCTCGTGCCAGTCCTGGTCATACTTGCCGGTCTGCGGGGCGTGCATGGCGGTCAGCTCCTCCTGTCAGCGCGCCGGACTGCGCGGCGGCATCGGCAACACCCCGCGCAGGAACGCGAAATTCAGCGCAGCCACAACAATCGCGTGGTTGATTTCGCCCGACCGCACCAGATCCGCCACGCGATCCTGTGGCTCCAGGCGCAGCACGCACTCCTCGGTCGTGTCAAACTGCGTCGCCGCGACGCGCCGGCAGCCGCGCGCCAGCCAGGTCGCACACCGGTTGGACTGGATCGCCGGATTCGGCAGCACCTCGCCCAGCCAGAGCCACTCGTCGGACACGTAGCCAGTCTCCTCCAGCAGTTCGCGCTTGCCCGCGACAAGCGAGTCTTCGCCGGGATCCAGCATTCCACCAGGAATTTCAATGGTTACCGACTCGGTGCCATGGCGCCATTGCTCCACGAGCACGAGCTGGCCGTCGTCGGTCAGCGCCACGATATTGACCCAATCCGGCGGATCGATGACCCAGAAATCGTGCAGGCGGCCGTCGCGCGGACTCCGGCGATGCAGCACGCGCACGGCAAAAACCCGCGTTTTCAGAAGAATTTCAGACGCCTGTTCAAGCCATGGTCGCGACATCTGGCCTCGCTACGCACGCTGACGGACACCGAACATCCCGTTTTGCGCCAAGAAACCAAGCGCATCGCGGATTGGATCCCCGAGCGGCACCTCCGGATGCACGCCGCGGTTCGCGCGGCCATGATCTGCCAAATGGCTCAGCGTGTACAGCCGGTCAACACGCACAATGCGCCGGCCAGCGCGAGCGAGGCGCCAAACCAGCGGCGCTTGGGCACGACTTCGCCGCCGACAAACCGCGACAGCAGCAGCAAAAATACCGTCGCCATCTGGTTGAGCAGCGCCACGCGCGACACCGGCGCGTATTTCAGCCCGCCCAGCCACAGCAGCATCGAGACGTACGGCCCCACGACCACCGCCGGCAGCATCTTGCGCCAGAGCGGCTGCGGCTTGAACAGCGCCAGCGTCAGCCGCAGCCGCCCCGTCGCCAACTGGATCGGCACAAGCGTCAGCGCGGCCACGGCGAGCCGGATGGTGGTCGCCTCGACGAGATCGGACCGCTCCAGGACCGGCTTGGCCATGACCACGCCCACCGCGGTCGCCAGCACGCCGCCGATCGCATACGCCACGCCCAGCCGGTCCACCGGCGCCGCGCCGAGCTTGGGCCACGTCACGACGACCAGCCCGGCCGCCACCAGCGGCGCGCCCCACAGCAGTCCGTGCGTCAGCGGCTCATGCAGGACCACCACCGAGAGCGCGACGACGATCGGCGCATAGACGCAATCCGTCACCGCCGCGAGGTTCGCGCCGATGCGCTGCAGCCCGGCAAAAAACAGAGAATCGCCAATGGTTATGCCGAGTACCGCACTGCCCGCCAGCAGCCACCAATCGCGCACGGTGCGATGCCAGTCGACGTGCCGGCCCAGGACCGCCATCGTGATCAGCAGCAGCACCACGGCGGCCGTGTTCTTGAACAGGTTCAGCCCGCGCGCATCGATCGGCCCGATATTGCGGAACAAAAGCACCGCCACCGCCCACGAAAAAGCGCAGCCCAGTGCCATGATTTCGCCCAGCCACAGCATCCGCAGTTCCAGCCCGCCACGCGCCAACGGGCGGCGGAGCCTGCCGCACGGCTGGGTTTTGTGCAAATGCGCCGGCGCGCGACCCGTCGGCTGCCGCGCGTGCGCTTGCCTCGGCCGCGGCTGGCCTGTAGACTGGCTCGGATGCTGAGCGACTTTTATTCGCAATTTCAGGTAGTTAAGAAGATCGCGCCGGTCGTTCTGCTCGCCCTGCTGCTGCCGACGCCGGGCGGCGCGCAACCGTGCCCGTGGGTCGTCAGCCCGCCGGTCAGCCAGAAGCTGTACGACGCGCTGCGGGCGCTGCCACCGGGCGACTGCGCGCTGGCGGACCAGACGGTTTCGGCGGGCGTCGTCGCGCAAGTGTGGAAAATCGGTCAGCAATCCGTGCCGCTGCAGTGGACACCGCGCGCGTGCGAGGCGGGCGACGACGGTCGGCTCCAGCCGCTGGCGCTGGCGGCGTTTGCCCGTTCGTGTCCAAAGTCGGCGGCGGCGCTGCAACGCGCCCAGCAAGCCAGGGACTTTGCGGCGGCCATCCGGCCGATCCCGCTGGGCAAGACCCAGGTGCTGGATGCCGACTACGACCTGGTGCACGTGACCGCCGCGCTGGAGCTCCTGGCGCTGCTCGGGCTGCTGGCGTGGCTGCTGCTGGCGTGGCGGCGATCGGAGCCCGCGGAGCTGGCGTGGTGGCAAACGGGCGCGGCGCTGCTGATGCTGGCGCTGGCGATGCGGTTCGCGGTGCCGCCGGCGCTGAGCAACTGGTACACGACCGCGCTGGGCCAGGCGGACACGCCGGCGGTGGATCGCTATGGTTCCGGGCACATCGCGCTGCAGTGGCTGCTGCGGCTCGCGCTGCCGTGGGGCGATCGCGCAATTTTTGGCGCCAACCAGGTGCTGGGCGCGGGCATCGTGCCGCTGTGGCTCGTCGCGCTGCGGCAGCGCGGACTGAGCCTGCGGACGGCGGGGCTGGCGGCGGGGCTGCTGGCAGTGCTGCCGCTGCACGTGCGGCTGAGCGCGTCGGCGTCGGAGCACGTGCTGGCGGCGTTCTTCTGGATCGCGGCGCTGGGGAGCTGGCAGGCGGCGCTGCGGTCGCGCACGCGCGCTGGTGCGAGTGCGCTGGGGGTGCTGGCGGGCGTGCTGGCGCTGCTGACAGCGCTGACGCGCGTGGACACGGCCGCGCCGTTGCTGGCCATTGCCGGGTGGGTGCTGCTGGCGGACCGCTGCGAGCCGTCGCAGCGCTGGCCGCGCCGCCTGATCTTCGCGCTGCTCTGGCTGGTGGTCTGGGCGGCGGCGCTGGCGGTGATCCTGCCGCTGGTGCACGTGGCCGTGGTCGAGCAAGGCACGCCGATGCCGCACCTGGCCGAGCGGCTGCAGGCGCTGCACGACTTTCTGCCCGGCGTGGGCCGGCTGTGCTTTGCCGCGCCGGGCTGGATCGGCCCGCTGGTGGGCGGCGCGGCGCTGGTGGGGCTTGTCATCGGCCTGCGCGACCGGCCGCTGCTGACGCTGACGGCGGCGGCGAGCGTGCTGGCGGTTCCGATCGGCATCGGCAGAAGTCCTTATGATTTCATATTGATGCGCTATTATCTGCCGATCCTGCCGGTCGTGACGTTGTGGGCGGCGCTGGCGCTGGCGCCGCTGGCCCGGCGGCGCTGGGTGACGCCGCTGCTGCTGCTGGCTGTGGCGGCGCTGGGCTGGCCGGCATGGCATGTGCAGTACACGTTTCAGGCGGAATACAACTGGCTGCGCGCGGAGTTACAGCGGCAGCCGGCGAATTGTACCGTCGCGCAGATCGGCGTGAGCCACCGGCGGGCGCGGTCGAACGATGTCGATTGCTGCCTGGACCTGACGCGCTGTCCGCTGGTGGCCGAGCTGCCCGGCCGCCAATTCCTGCTGACCGACACGCGCGAGGAACTTCAGGACGCGCCTGGCCAGTGCCTGCTGTACTACGAAGGCGCCGCGTGCGCGCTGCAGCCGACGCCGGAGCTGCGCAAGCGCAATCCGGCGGAGCTGTCGTGGTTCCAAAATGCCTGCACGGACGTGCGGCGGACCGCTGGGCTGACGCCGCTGGCCCAAGCGGTGGTGACGCCGTACAGCCACACGGACGCGTTTGCCGGCAAGCCGGTGACGGTGCGGCTGTGGCGGGTCAAGCGTTGACCAGGACGCCGGTGTCCAAGGCTCAGTAATCCGTGGATTTTTTGTTGATCGCCTTCTCTTTTTTCTTCTTTTGCTTCTCCGCGGTGGAGAGCTTGGGCTTGTTGGTCTTGGCCGCTTTCTGTTCGCCTTTGGGCATGGGAACTCCTGATTTCGGCGGCAAAAGGCGCGCGCCAGCGGCCATCATGGGCCAGCGCCGCGGCAATGTCGAACGGTCCATTCGCTGGGGCGCGTCCCCAGCGAGATCCCGCCTTTTGTTCCGCGCACTTGCGGCCAGGCAGGCCAGAATCGCGACGTAACTTAGCGAAAAGAAAGGAAGCGGCGTATCCTCAGGCGAGGAACAAACCCACCGCGTCCACCGTGGACG